>DASUAV010000177.1:0-19773 GCA_035763605.1 Candidatus Acidiferrales bacterium | reverse complement strand
GCGCGCCGCATTTCTGCCCGTTTTTTTCGCGGCCACCGTTGTTTTCGTCTTGCTGATTTCGTGCGTGCGCGCTGAAGCGCAAACCGCTCCGCAAGCGAAACTGTACACCGTGAATCAGAATGGCTCGCGGAATTTTTCCGCTGATGAAGTCGCGGAGCTCAGTGGCTTGCAAAAGGGCGCGACGGTTGGCCGTGATGCGATTCAGACTGCCGCTGACCATCTCGCACGCTCCGGAGTGTTTTCTTCCGTGCGCTACCAATTTGCCACTGACGCCAACGGACTCACTGTGACTTTTCAACTCGAGGACGCGCCGCTTTTCCCCATTTCTCTCGACAACATGCCCTGGATTTCGCCCGCTGATCTACCAGCCGCGCTGAATGCCGCTAAAATTCCATTCCACGGCGCGGCTCCCGCGAACGGCACGTTTGACGACCAGATCGCGCAGCAATTGCAGCAAATGCTGGCCGCGAAAAACATTCATGCGAGCGTCTCTCACGCTGCCGGCACAATTCCCGGCGCAAGCGATCCGATCATTCAATTCATCGCCGCGGGCACGAATCTGAAACTCGCTTCGCTGCAATTTTCCGACGCGCTCGCCGCTCACGATTCCTCGATTCAAAACGCGCTCGCCGCAATAAAAGGCCAGCCTTTTTCGATCTCAGCCATTGAGCGCTTCGACATCGCGAACGTGCGGCCCGTCTATTTGTCGCATTCGCATTTGCAAGTGCAATTCGGCGCTCCCGCCGTGCAACTCTCCGGCGACAACGCGCAAGTGATGGTACCGATTACTCCTGGACCTGCTTACGTTTGGGGCGGCGTCACCTGGAGCGGGAATCGCGCTTACACCACGGCAGATCTGAACGCGCTCGTTACCGGCGCGGGCCTCTCGAATGGCCAGCCCGCAGATGGAACAAAAATCGAGGCGATGTGGAAGAGCATTCAAGAAGCTTATGCGCATCGCGGCTACATTCGGGCGACCGTCGAACCGAAAGAGAGTTTCGACGCAGCCTCGCACACCGCGTCGTACACCGTGAATATTTCCGAAGACGACCAATACCACATGGGCAAGCTTGTTTTAAGCGGCCTCTCCATCGACGCCGAACGCCGCGTCCGCGCTGCGTGGAAACTTCCGGAAGGTCAGGTGTTCGATCAAACGTACACGGATTATTTTTTGTCGAAGGGCGTCGCCGACGCGCTCAAAGGCTTGCCTGCCTCGCAGGACAAAATGGGATACTACCTGCAGAAAAATCCGCAGCAGCATACCGTTGACGTCATGGTGGATTTCGAGTGAGCTTTCCGCGCTATACTGATTCCATGCCTGAAGTGAATTCCGAACTTTTGCGCAAACAGGAAAATCTGTTCGCGTCTTTGCGCGCGCTCGATTCCCTGCTGGTCGCGTTTTCGGGCGGCGCGGATTCGGCCTATCTCGCGTGGGCCGCGCACCAGGCCCTCGGTGAACGCGCGCTCGCCATCACCGCGCTCTCTGCGAGTTTTTCAGAACATGACCGGCGTGAATCCGAGCGTTTCGCTGCCGCAGCCGGCATTCGCCACGAAATCATCCGTACGGAAGAATTCGCAAATCCGCTTTACGTCGCCAACAACGCCGACCGCTGCTATCACTGCAAGGACGAACTTTTCGACAAAATGGAAGCGTTCGCGCGCACGCGCAATTTTTCGGTGATCGCATACGGAATCAACGCCGACGACACGCACGAATTCCGTCCCGGGCATCGCGCTGCCGCCCAACACAAAGTTCTCGCGCCGCTCCTCGATGCCGGCTTGCGAAAAAATGAGATTCGCGAACTTTCGCGTCTCGCCTGCCTTTCCACCTGGGATCGGCCCGCGGCTGCGTGCCTTTCATCGCGTGTCGCGTACGGAACTGCCGTCACGCCGGAATTGCTCGCGCGCATCGAAGCGGGCGAAACGTTTCTTCGCAAACTTGGCTTCCGACAATTTCGTCTGCGCGTTCATGGCGAACTCGCGCGCATTGAAATCGCCCGCGAGGAATTGGATCGCGCGCTGAATGTAGAACTGGTTCAGCAAATTTCCGCTCACCTGAAGGGACTCGGCTTCATTTACGTCACTTTGGATCTGGAGGGCTACCGCACCGGCTCGCTCAACGCGCTCATCAGAAAGCGTTCCGCTTAGACAATCTGCACGTTTGATTGCAAATGCCGTGCCATTCGTCGCTTCGCGACGATTCTGTTTGCATTTGGCACATGACGCCGGAATCGCGACGATTTCTCCTCCTCCAGACATGTAAAATTCAATCATGCTGCTGCGCATTGCGAAACGCGCAATTATTCCACTCCTGCTTTTGATGGGCTTACCTACACTAGCCCTGTGCCAGCAGACCGGTCAGTTGCCTCGTTCGGATCAAGTCATGCGTTTCAGCGTCGGTGAGGTGAATGTGAACGTCATGGTGACGGATTCTCACGGGCATTTCGTGAGCGGGCTGCGGCGCAGCGATTTTCGCGTGTTTGACAATGGCGTTGAACAACCGATTACATCGTTTTCGCCAAATGAGGAACCGTCTCATGTGCTGGTGCTGATCGAGTCCGGGGCCGAGGATTATCTGCTGGCGAAAGTGGGAAGGAGCCTTTTCGCGGATGCCGCAGAATTTGTGAAAGGCATTTACTCGTTCGACAGAGTTGCCATTGCGACGTATTCGGATCGCGCGTATCTGGTGTGGGACTTTGCATCCAACGGACCGTCAGTGCAAGTCGCGCTGAAGCAGCTCAACACGGGGCTTTTGCATGGCGCGTCCGGCTCAAGCGGGCTGGTGCTCTCTTCGAGTTTGGCGGCAGCGCTCTACTGGCTGCGAAATGTGCAGGGTAAAAAAGCGGTAGTGCTCGTTTCCACAGGACTTGACACTTCTTCGCCACAAGAGCGCCAGTTCATTGAGAACGAGCTGAGCACGTCGGATATTCCCGTGCTGGCGGTTTCGGCTTTCGGCGATTTTCGCAGGCTTCCGCCGCGCCGCAAATTATCAGCCGATGCGCGCGAAGAGCAGGCATTCGTAAAGGAAGGCATGGTCGAATCGGACGAGTGGCTGCGCCGGCTTGCCACGGCGAGCGCCGGTCATGCGTACTTCCCCAGCAACACCAAAGAATTTCAGGATGCTTACGCCCGCATCACGCAACTTATCAGGGGCGAATATGGAATTGGCTTTGCACCGTCATTGCTGGACGGCAAAACGCATTCCATAACCGTCAGAGTCAAGCATCCGTGGTACCGCAGCTATCGCCTGGACAATCGCAGAGGCTATATTGCAGGCAGTTCTGCGCAGAACTGATTATCGGTGCGGGATCTGACTACTTTTTCTGCGACATGGGCGTTTCCTGCGCGTTGACGGCTTGCCAGCGGCCATTTCGAAACACGAATACGTCCGTAAAAACGAACTTCAGCGCCGCGCCATCTTTCGCGGGCATTTCCGCGACGATTCCGTTGGCGATGGCCACGCTTCCGTAAACGCGCACGCGCAACTGCGCGAATTGGCGCTTCAGGAGTTTCTGCTGCGGATGCGCTTGCACATACGCGATGTGCTGCTGCTTCGAAATGAATCCAGTCGCGAGCACGTGAATGAAATCGTCCGCAAGAATCGAATTGAGCGTCGCAGGATCGTATTCATTCTGCAGCCATTTCTGCTCCAGTTGAGTCACCGCCTGCTGCGCTGCGGATGAGGAGTCAGCAGCAAGCGTTCTGCCTCGTCCAAAGACGATTGCCGCCGCACAGCACAACAGCGCCAGCGTCAATGTGATTCTTCCCACTTTCTTCATGAGTTCCTCCACATCCTGAAATCTCGCGCGCGGTCTGGCTGGTTCGGCTTCCGCTCGCGTCCTCTGCTAGAATGAACAGGCGCGTCCAATCGCGCGCTTCTGCCATGATTACACTGTTTGGGCCGCCCGAGAAAAGCCAGTCTTTCCTCGACCGGCTGAAAAATTCCGTCAGCAAAACGCGCACGGAGCTTTCTGCGCGAGTCGAGCAACTGCTCACCGGCGACCGTCCCGTTGATCCCGCGCTGCTCTCGCAACTGGAAAACGCGCTGCTGAGCGCCGACATTGGCGTGACCACCACAAAGGAAGTGCTCGCCGCGCTGCGCCGAAAAGTCACCGAGCAAAAGCTCGATGGCGCGGCCGCGCTCAAGCGGGAATTGAAAAGTCAGCTCGTACAAATTCTCTCCGTCGCGCCGGCTCCGGTGCAGGGCAATGGAAATCGCGATACGGCCGCTGCGTCCGAGCCGCGCGTGATTTTCGTCGTCGGCGTGAACGGCACGGGAAAAACCACCACCATCGGCAAGCTCGCCAATCGTTTGCGCAAGGAAGGCCGCTCCGTCGTGCTGTGCGCCGCGGACACGTTTCGCGCCGCGGCCATCGAGCAGTTGGACGTATGGGCCAAGCGTTCCGGCGCAGATTTGATCAAGCAAAAAGCGGGTGCGGATCCTGCCGCCGTGGTCTTCGACGGCCTTTCGGCCGCGCGCGCCAAGCACGCCGACGCAGCCATTGTGGACACGGCGGGACGCCTGCATACCAAATCGAATCTCATGGCCGAACTCGAAAAGATGAAACGCACTGCCGCGAAAATCATCCCCGGCGCTCCGCATGACGTGCTGCTGGTGATGGACGCGACCACCGGCCAAAACGGGCTCACCCAAGCGCGCGAATTCACCGGACATGCGGGCGTCACCGGAATTGTTTTGACCAAGCTCGACGGAACGGCCAAAGGTGGCATCGTGGTCGCGATTTGCCGCGAACTGGGGCTGCCCATTCGTTTTGTCGGCACCGGCGAGCAGATGGATGATTTGCTGCCATTCGATGCGCAAACTTACGTCAACTCGCTTTTTGACTGAAAGCATGAACAAGTTTCTCACGCGAAATTGGCCGGGTCTCCCTTGACCAGCTCACATTTGCCCGATCATTCTCAGCGCAACCTGGACGACGCGTGGATGGCGCGCGCGCTGCTCCTCGCGCATCACGGCGTAGCACTGGCGCACCCTAATCCGATGGTCGGCGCTATCGTGGTGAAAAATGAACAGAGCGTTGGCGAGGGATTTCACACTTACGAAGAGCGCAAGCACGGCGAGACTATTGCGCTGGAGCAAGCAGGCGGCGACGCGCGCGGCGCGACATTGTATCTAAGCCTCGAACCATGCTGCCACACGGGGCGTACTGGGCCGTGCACGCAGGCCATTATCGAAGCGGGAATCACGCGCGTGGTTGCGGCCATGCAGGATCCGAATCCGAAAATCGCGGGCAGCGGTTTTCGCGCATTGCGCAGCGCGGGTATCGAAGTGAGTGTCGGCATCCGCGAACACGATGCGCGGCGCTTGAACGAGGCATTTGCGAAATGGATCACCACCGGCTTGCCGTTTGTCACTTTGAAGACAGCACTGACGCTCGACGGCCAAATCGTCGCAACAGTACCGCGTCGCCCCCGCCATTCGCACGCCGCACGCCAAAGCAGCACCACCTGGATCACTTCACCCGAATCGCGCGAAGAAGTTCAGCGTCTGCGCCACGCCTCGGACGCCCTCCTTACGGGTATCGGCACCGTGCTCGCCGATAATCCGCGCATGACTGACCGCACGAACTTGCCGCGGCGCCGGCCGCTCGTGCGCGCCATTGTGGATTCCAAGTTACGCATGCCTCTGCGAAGTACAATCGTCGCCGATGCGGCGAAATTAGCAGGCAGCATGGTCATCTTCACAACGCAATCTGAGAATTCCGCGAAGGTGCGACAATTCGCCAAGAGCGGCGTTGAAATTGTGCGGGTTCACGCCCGCAACGGCCGCGTCGATCTGCGCGAAATGTTGCGGGAGCTTGGCCGCCGCGAAATTCTGAGCTTAATCGTCGAGGCAGGCGGCGCCCTCAACGGTGCGATGCTCGAACAAGACCTCGTCGACAAAATGATTTTGTTCTATGCTCCTCGCGTGCTCGGCGAGATTACTGTGCCTGTCGCGCAGCATCGCGCGCGCCCGGTCGGCAAGCCGCGCACACTGGCAAATCTGACGCTGCATCGTTTTGGATCAGATTTCGCTGTCGAAGGATATTTTCACGATGTTTACCGGAATCATTGAGCGCCTCGGCAAAATCGAAAATTTCGCGCGCGCAAACGATGGCGCGCGCCTCACGATTGCATTCGCCGGCGCGCAGAACAACGCCCCCGCGCCGGATTTCGCGCGTGAACTGGCCATTGGCGCAAGCATTGCGGTCAACGGCTGCTGCCTCACAATCGTCGAACGCGACAGCAAATCCTTTTCCGCCGAGCTTTCCGGCGAAACGCTGGAACGCACTTCGTTCGCGGACGCCGCGGCCGGTCGCATCGTCAATTTGGAATTGCCGCTCGCCGCGGGAGCGCGCCTCGGCGGACATTTCGTGCAGGGCCACGTGGACGGCGTCGCCCGCGTCGAACGCATGATTCCTGAAGGCGAGAATTGGTGGCTCGCCGTGCGCGTTCCTCAGAATTTGCGCCGTTACGTAGCCGAAAAAGGCTCGCTCGCTGTGGACGGCATCAGCCTCACGGTCGCGCGCTGGCTCGAAGGCATCGCCGAATTCGCCATCATTCCGCACACCTACGCGAACACCAATCTGCAGCAACGAACGGTGGGCGATGCCGTCAATCTCGAATGCGATATCCTCGCGAAGTATGTCGAAAGCCTGCTCAAAGGCGGCGTGCATCCCGTACCGGAGCGCATGACCATCGAAAAATTAATCGGGCAGGGATTTTAACGGCGCGCCCGTCATGCTCATGACCCGTGAGCCCACTTATGATTTCGCCGTTATCGGCGCCGGCGTTTTTGGCGCGTGGACGGCGTACACGCTCGCGCAACGCGGCGCGCGTGTTCTGCTCGCCGACGCCTACGTCGCAGGCAACAGCCGCTCCAGCTCGTCCGGCGAGACGCGCATCATTCGCATGGGGTATGGCCGCGACGAAATTTACACGCGCTGGTCCAAGCGCGCGCTCGAACTCTGGAAGAAATTCGACGCGGAAACGGGCGCGCGCATTTTTCATCGCACCGGAGTCGTCTGGTTCGTGCGCGAAGATTCAGCGGCTGCAACCGACACTCTCGCGGCTCTCGAACGCGTCAGCGTTCCGCACAAGCAGCTCCCCCGCGAGGAAATTCAGCGCCGGTTCCCGCTGATTTCGTGCGCGGAAAATGAATTCGCGATTTACGAACCGGAAAGCGGCGCGCTGATGGCCCGTCGCGGCGTGCAGCGCGTGGTGGAAGAATTTCAACGGCTCGGCGGGACATATCAGATTGCCGAAGTCGAGCCTCCCTCCGGCAGCGGAACCGTTTCCGCGCTGGCCTCCTGGAGCGGCGACTCGCTTCGCGCGCAGAGCTACATTTTTTGCTGCGGCGCGTGGCTGGCCAAGATTTTCCCGGAGCTTCTCGGCAAACGCATTTTCCCATCACGCCAGGAAATTTATTTCTTCGGAGTGCCTGCAGGCGACAAAAGCTATTCTGCGGGAAATTTTCCGACGTGGCTCGACACGTCCGCCGAAATGTACGGCATTCCCGACATCGAAGGCCGCGGCTTCAAGATGGCCAGCGACATTCACGGCCCGTCTGTAGACCCTGACAACCTCGACCGCGTCCCCGGCCAAACGCTCGCGCTGGTGCGCGAATATCTCCGCCGCCGATTCCCTGCTCTCCGCGATGCGCCAGTTGTCGAATCGCGCGTCTGCCAGTACGAAAACAGCTCGAATGGCGATTTCCTGATTGATCGCCATCCGGACTTTGAAAATGTGTGGCTCGTCGGCGGCGGCTCAGGCCATGGATTCAAGCACGGTCCCGCGCTCGGCGAATACGTCGCGAATCTCGCCCTCGATGGCGCTAAATCAGAGCCGCGCTTCTTGCTCGCCACGAAGCAGACGGTCAAGGCGCGCACGGTACACTAGCTCGCGTCAATGGTTACCAATCGCGACTGCAATGCGGCACGCCCAGAATCATCCAAGTCTGGTGATCCCGAGGCGTTTATCCCTTAAGCTGGATTTAACCGCTTCTCTTTGCGCAACGCCGGCGTGAACGTGATTCCCACGAGCAATCCCTCAGGAGAGATGAAACGACTGACGATTTGGCCCCATGGTTCTTTCTTGTTTCTAACGAGCATTCGATAGCCCTTCGATTCGAGCGTTGCCGTCGCTTCCTCGATATTGTCCACATCGAACTCGAGCCACGCCTGCGGGACGAGAATGCCCCGCGGCCAGGAGCCTTTGCCAAAACAGGATTGCGCGGCTTGCGCAAGCGGCCATAATGCAAAACTCTTTGCGCCCGGAACGGCTTCAGTATGAAGGTAACCGTCAGTCTCTTGCTTGAACTGAATTCCTAAAGCACTGCGGTAGAGTTTGCCGCTTTCTTCCGTGTCGCGAACGATGGGACCAAAACCTGCGATGAAGAGAACCTTTACCCTTGCAGCGTTCGGCATGCGGTCTCCTGTTGTCGAAATTGAATCTCGAAAATTAGAGCAGCACTCGATTCGCTTCGTCACTTTTTCGACTGCCGCCGCTGCGCGCGAAACGCCTCCATCGTCCAAATATCATTTTGCTCGTCGTGCCGCAGCACATACAGATTTCCATCGTCCGCGATCACGCGAAAATAGGTGGCATCCGGCGAATACCATTTATCCTCGACGCTCTTTACTTCGTAAACGTGCTCGCCGGCGAAAAAACGCAAGGGGCGCTCGTCCGCACGCCGCCCCGAGTAGCATTCCACACGAATCTGATCCATGGCTCCGCTCTCAACCCTGCTCTCAGCCACGCTACCATCCGCCATGCAGATGTGCTAGTTTTGCCGGGACACTCGGAAGGCGCAAAGACATGACGACTGCCGCAAACCCAATTCCCCAACCCAGCCGCAGCGAAGAAATCGTTCGCAAGCACAAAGAATTTCTGTGGCCGTCGGTCACGAATTATTATCAGCGGCCGCTCGTCGCCGACCACGGCTCGATGCAATATCTGTGGGACATCGAGGGCCGCAAGTACCTCGACTTTTTTGGCGGTATTGTCACCATCGGCGTCGGCCATTGCAATCCTAAAGTCACATCGAAAGTCATTGCACAGACGGAAAAGCTTCAGCACACGTCCACCCTTTTTCCCAACGAGGCCATCGTCAATCTCGCGGAAAAGCTCGCGCAAATCACCCCCGGGAAATTGCAGAAGAGCTTTTTCACGAATTCCGGCACGGAAGCGAACGAAGCCGCCATTCTTCTTGCGCGCATGGCCAGCGAGAGTTATGACGTTGTCGCTCTTCGCCACGCCTACTCCGGCGGCTCGACGCTCGCGAAAGGCGTCACCGCGCACGCCGCGTGGCGCAAAGGCGGAGTTGTCAGCGTCGGCGTGGAGCACGCCATCAATCCTTACTGTTACCGGTGCCCGCTGCATCTCAGCTATCCCGATTGCGGCACAGCTTGCGCAAATGACGTGGAAAATCTCATTCAGACGGCCACCAGCGGACGCATCGCCGCCTTCATCGCAGAACCGATCCAAGGCGTGGGCGGATTCATCACGCCGCCGCCGGAATACTTCAAAATCGTTTATCGCATCGTGAAAAATTATGGCGGCCTGTTCATCTCCGACGAAGTGCAAACCGGCTTTGGCCGCACCGGCAAAAAATGGTTCGGCATCGAGCAGTGGGAAGTCACCCCTGACGTCATCACCTGCGCGAAGAGCATGGGCAATGGCGTGCCCGTGGGCGCCACAATCACCACCGCCGAGCTCGCCGGCAAATTTCAGGGACTGAACATTTCCACTTTTGGCGGCAATCCCGTCACGTCCGTCGCCGCGCGAGCCGTCATTGAAGTCATCGAAGAAGACAATCTTCTCGAAAACACGCACGTGGTCGGCGGATATTTCCGCAAGCGCCTCGAAGAATTGCAGGAGAAGCACGCGCTCATCGGCGACGTTCGCGGCATGGGCATGATGCAGGCGCTCGAACTCGTGAAGGATCGCCAGACGAAAGAGCCCGCGCCGGAAGCCACCAATCAGTTGCTCGAACGCGCGCGCGACAATGGCCTGCTCATCGGCAAAGGCGGCCTCTACCACAACGTGATTCGCATGGCCCCGCCGATGAACATCTCCAAAGCCGACGTAGACGAAGGCATCCGACTGCTCGACAAATCCCTCAGTGAAGTTCGTGCATAAATCGAGGCTATGGCCGCTCCGACGACAACGATCGCGCCCTGCAGGAACTTCATCGGCGGGAAGTGGGTTGAGTCGCGCGCCGAGAAATTCCTCGAACGGCGCAATCCTGCGAACGCCGACGAAATTGTGGCGACTGTTCCGCTCTCCCCGCGCGACGAAATGCGCGAAGCCATCGCCGCCGCCCGGAACGCATTTCCCGCCTGGCGCGAGACGCCTGCGCCGGAGCGCGGCAAAATCCTCTTTCGCGCAGTCCGCATCATGGAGCAGCAAAAAGACGGTCTGGCCAGGCTGCTGACGCGTGAAGAAGGCAAGGCGCTCACCGACGCGCTCGGCGAAGTGCAGCGCAGCATCAACATTCTGGAATTCATGGCCGGTGAAGCGCGGCGCCTGAATGGCGAAAACTATCCCAGCGAGCTGCGCAAGAATTTGTCCTACAGCATAAAAATGCCGCTGGGCGTCGTCGGCGCCATCACGCCGTGGAATTTCCCGCTCTGCATTCCGGTTTGGAAAATCGCGCCTGCGCTGGTTACTGGAAACACGTGCGTGCTGAAGCCAGCCGAGCTTACCCCGCTTTGCGCGCTGCGCCTTTCGGAGATTTTCGCGGCCGCTGGATTGCCCGATGGCGTGCTCAACGTGGTTTTTGGCGCGGGCGAAGAAGTCGGCGACGAGCTCGTGCAAAGTCCCCACGTCCGCGCCATTTCCTTCACGGGCTCAACCGAAATCGGCTGCCAGATTTATGCGAGCGGCGCACGGCGCATGCAAAAAGTGCAGTGCGAAATGGGCGGCAAGAATCCTGTCGTGATTCTCGCGGATGCGGATCTCTCGCTCGCCGTGCAATCCGTTCTCTTCGGTGCATTCGGCTCGACCGGCCAGCGATGCACCGCCACCAGCCGCGTCATCATCGAACGTACCATCGCCGACAAATTCGCCGCGATGCTCGTGGAACCCGCCAGCGCGTTCAAAGTGGGCGACGGCCTCGAGTCCGGCGTCGAAATGGGTCCGCTCGTAGACGAAACGCAGATGAACTCCGTCCTGAAGTACATCGGCATCGGGAAGCAAGAAGGCGCGCTGATTCGCGGCGGGCATCGCCTCACTGGCGGCGCATTCGACAAGGGCTATTTCATCGAACCGACCATTTTCGATCACGTCTCCATTCGCGCGCGCATCGCGCAGGAGGAGATTTTCGGGCCGGTGCTCAGCGTCATTCGCGTCAACGATTTCGAAGAAGCCCTGGAAGCCGCGAATTCTTGCCGCTACGGACTCGCGAGCTCGATCTACACCAACGACGCTTCACGCATTTTCGAATTCATTGATCGCATCGAAACCGGCATCACTCACGTGAATTCGCCCACCGTCGGCGGTGAAGCACATGTGCCATTCGGCGGCATCAAAGATACAGGCGTGGGGCCGCGCGAGGTGGGGCGCACGGCGCTGGATTTTTATACGGAGTTGAAGACCGTGTACATTGACTACACCGGGCGCAAGCGCGAATCGAGCGTTTACTGATGCAAAGTGACAATGTGCAACGGCGATTCATCGCAATTTTAATTGCAATTCTATCCGCGTTCGTGTGCGGCTCCGTCACGTTTGCCGCCGGCAAGCCCATCATCTGGAAGGCCAACGATCGCGCGATTCTCAAAGTCACCGGCGCGAAGCCGCCGAAAAGCTGGAGCATTCTCGAAGACGAAAAGCAGAAGTCGCGCGTGCTCGTCCAAATGGATAATCGTTACGTCCTGCTCGACGCCAAAACCAAGCAGGCCTTCGAAATGAGCCCGTCGCAAATTCGCGCCCACGGCAAAAATTACGAGAGCGCCAATCCTGCCGATTCAGAAAAGCCCCTCCCCAGCGATGATTGGGACATGCGCGACATCGGTCCCGCGGAAAGGATTCAGGCGCGCCTCACCACGAATAATGTTTTTCTCGACGTTGAGCTTCCCCATCCGCTGAACTTGCACATTCCGTAATCTTCAGCCTCCCGCGCCTTGCGACACCGGCCCCGGCGAATCCGCGCCTGATTGCGCCGGGCCTTTCAATTCCGCGAGCAAAATCCCCACAAAAACGAGCGCCGCACCGCCCAGCACGCGCGCGCTCAGATGCTCGTGGGCCACAATCACGGAAGTCAGCGCGGCGAATACCGGCTCGAGGCTCAGCAGAATCGCCGTATGCGCCGGCGATGTGTACTGCTGCGCCCACACTTGCAGCGAAAAACAGAGCGCCGTGGCTCCTACCGCCGTAATCAGAATCGCTCCCACCAGACTCGCCGTCCATTCCACGCGCGGCGGCTCCCATTTTGTGGCCGCCAAAATCGGCAGGCACGCTGAAGTGAGCACAGCCGTCGCCGCCACCTGCAAAAAACTTAGCGCCGCCACCGAATGCCCGCGCCGCGTGTACTTCGCGATCAAAATAATGTGGAACGCGAACATCACCGCACAGCCCAGCGCCAGAAAGTCCCCAACATTCAGCGCGGAAAATCCCGAACGCGGCACCGTCAGGAAATACAATCCGATGAGCGCGGCCAACGCCCCGCTCCAAGCCCAATGATTGATTTTTCTCCGCCAAAAAATCGCAAGGAGCACCGGAACCATCACCACGCTTGCGCCAGTGATGAACGCGGCCTTCGACGGCGTGGTGAATTTCAGCCCCAGCGTCTGAAACGCGTAGCCGCTGAACATGAAAAGCCCAATCAGCGAGCCCGCCGCGAACGTCGCGCGATCCACTTTTCGCAACGCGCGCGCATACACCGCGCCCATGACGATGGCAGCCAGGAAAAATCGCAGCGCATTAAACGAGAAAACCGACGCGAACGCCAGCGCGTCTTTCACCACAACGAAAGTCGCACCCCAAATCAGCGTGCACAGCGCCAGCGCGAGGTCAGCTTGCAGGCGGCGATTCATAGTGGCGGAAAATGTCGCGACGCGGCGCTCAGCAGTGGCGCTCAGTGACGGTCGTAAACCACGCGCCCGCCGGTGATGGTCATGTCAACCGAAGTCGTCATCAATTCATGTGGCGCGATTCTCATAATGTCCGTGGGATAGACAACAATATCCGCGAGCATTCCGGATTTCAGTTCGCCCTTGCGATTCTCTTCGAATTCGCCGTACGCCGAGCTCACCGTGTAATCGTAGACGCAAACGTCCATCGGCAATTTTTCCTGCGGCTCCCAGCCTCCCGCGGGACCGCCCTCGGGCAACTCGCGCGTCGCGCACGCGTAAAGCCCGCGCAGCGGGTTGATCGCTTCCACGGGATAATCCGTGCCGAACGCCAGCCGCACGCCGTCTTTCCGCATCGTGTTCCACGCGTACGCGCCCTTCGAGCGTTCCGGCCCGATGCGCGCGCCCGCCCAGCGCTCGTCGTCGAGCAGATGCACCGGCTGCATCGAAGCAATCACGTGCAATTTCGCGAACCGCGCGAAATCCGCCGGCGCTACTATCTGCGCGTGCTCCACGCGGTCGCGCCTGTCGCGCGGGCCGTTCGCCGCCAGCACCGCGGCAAACGCGTCCAGCGCCACGCGATTCGCCTTGTCGCCAATCGCGTGAAAATTCAGTTGAAATCCGGCCTTGTCGCGCTCGATGGACATGCGATTCAATTCCGCCGGTTGCATCCGCAAAATTCCCGAGGTCGAAGGATCATCCGAATACGGCGCCAGCATCGCCGCCGTGCGCGAGCCCAGCGAACCGTCCATGAATGCTTTCAGCGCGCCGGTTTTCAGCCACGGATCCGTCGTGCCGCCGTCGCGCCGCTCTTCCTCAAGTTTCGCCAGCGGTTCTGTGAACGTCAGCCACTCGGTAATCCGCAAGGGCAGCTTGCCCTCATTTTTCAACTCGCGATAAATCAGAAAATCATTCCACGTCGAATAATCCTGAATCGAAGTCACGCCGTGCGAAACCGCGTCCGCCAGCGCCAGCTCGATGGCCCTTTTGCGCCGTTCATGATTCGGCGGCGGAATGTGGCGCGAGACAAGGCTCATCGCCGCGTCTTCTTCGAGCATTCCGTTCGGCTCGCCCGTTTTTTCGTCGCGCACAATGTGCCCGCCCGCCGGGTCCGGCGTATTCTTCGTAATGCCGGCGATTTCCAGCGCCCGCGAATTCACCACCGCAACATGCCCGTCCACGCGCCCGAACATCATCGGATGCTCTTTCGACACGGCATCCAAATCCCAGCGCGTCGGAAACCGCTTCTCGGGCCACAGCGTATGGTCCCAGCCGCTGCCGGTGATCCATTCGCCGGGCTTATAATTTTTCAGCGCCGCGCGAATGCGATTCTGAAAATCGGCGAGCGACTTTGCGCCTTCGATGTTCACGTTCAGTCTCTTCATGCCCGCGCTCGCCAGATGCGTGTGCGCGTCGTTGAATCCCGGCATCGCAAAGCGCCCGTGCAAATCAATCACGCGAGTTTTCGGCCCAACTAACGCGCTAATTTCTTCGTTCGTGCCCACCGCTTCTATTTTTTCGCCGCGAATGGCAATCGCCTGCGCGCGCGGATGCGCGGAATCCACTGTGTAAATGTCCCCATTGATTAACGCGAGATCGGCGGGCGGATTCTTGGATTGTGCGCTGGCAGGCATGTTCCTCCGAGAACGGGCAGAAATGAGCGGCGCAGCGGCGATCAACAGTGCGCAAATCGCCAGACCGCTTCCGCGCGAAAAAATCATACGCGTTTGCATACGATATTTTTCAGGATTGCACTCCGGCCATCTCCAAAATCGCCAGCAGCGCGCGTTTCAATCCCAATTCCCTGCCCGCGGGATCATACCATTCGTCGAGCGAATGAGAACCGCCGCCCAACCCGCCGCCGCCAATCGCAATCGCCGGAATTCCTTGCGACAGCGGCAAATTCGCGTCCGTCGAAGAGCGCTCCAGGCGCGAGCGGTTGCCCAAATAACGATCTACGTTCTCAATCGCCGCCAGCAGCGTTGAATTCGCCGGCAATTTTCCCGCCGGTCGTACGCCAATCACGTTGATTTTCATCTTCAGCGAACCAACCGCGGAGGCCGCCATTTCCGCGTCCACCGCGTTCGCAAAGCTCTTGCGCAACTCGCTTTCCAGCCGCGCCAATTCCGCTTCCTCTTCCGAGCGAATGTCCACTTTCACGCTCGCTTCCGCTGGAATCGAATTGATCGAATTTCCGCCCGCGATGAGGCCAAAGTTGAAAGTCGTTCGCGGTTCTTCCGTAACGCGTACGCGCGAAAATTCCACAATCCCGCGCGAAATCGCCGTGATAGGATTCGCAATTCCAAAATCCGACCAGCTGTGCCCGCCCGGCCCGCTCACAGAAATCTCAAATCGCCGGGAACCGAGCGCGATCGCCGTCACGTAATCTGTCGCCGCACCGTCAATCGCAAACACCGCACGTACGCGCCCTTCGTACGCGCTCAGCAACTGTCGCATTCCGCGCAAATTCCCTTCGCCTTCTTCGCCCACATCCGCGCAAAACGCGATGCTCGCTTCCGTTCCCACGCTTGCTTCGTCCAGCGCTCGCGCCAGCGCCGCGATTGTCGCCAGCCCCGCTCCATTGTCAGAAATCCCGGGCGCTTCGAGCCGTCCGCGCACGCGCCGCACGCGCACATCCGTCCCCCGCGGAAACACCGTGTCCAGATGCGCGACCACCAGAATTAAATTTTTATCCGACGCGCCTTCGCGCACGCCAATCGCATTTCCAGCAGAATCCTTATGCACGGTCAGCCCGCTCGCCGCCAGCAATTTCGCCATGTACGCGGCGCGCTCCGCTTCCGCAAATTCCGGCGCCGGAATTTCCGTGATGGCGATCTGCTGCTGCGTCACCCAATCCGCATTTTTTTCGAGCCACGCCAGCGCCTTCGCAACTTTCCTATGCTGCGCGATGGCTTCGATCGGATTCGCCGCGCGTGCTGTAAGTGTGCCCATCACCATGAGCATACCGAAGCAGGGAGGAAGTTTCGAGGAATTTGTCTCGGCAAGTTTTGTGAGAGGAATTGTCGATTCGGCCCGTTCGTTTCTAAGCTTATCGGTTTACTGAACGGGTTCTCGCCGCCCCTGCGGCACCGGCGCCGTCGCGCATAGTGCCAGAATTTCATCATCCGTCAGGACTCGCTCCGCTTTCTTCGCCGCGTCAAAAATCCGCGTCACCAAATCTTCCGTCACGGAAATCAGGTGCTTCTCCAACCAAAATGTCACGTTCGACCGCCCGCTCATCGGCCCGATTTCAATCACTTGTTCCAGCCCAAACAAATTTGACGGCACGCCGCTGTACACCGAATTCGCTAGCGCCGCATCGCCTTTTCGATACGCTTTGATAATCGCCGCTGCATGAACGCCCGTCGCTGTGCGAAACGCGTCGCGCCCCACCACTGGATAATTCGGAGGAACGGTCGTGCGCGTCGCTCGCGCAACCGTGTCCGAATACATTTTCAGTTTCGACAAATCGCGCTCAATCAAGCCCATCAGCCGCAAATTCACCAGCAGCAATTCCATCGGCGTGTTGCCCACGCGCTCACCCAGCGAATTCGCAGCTCCGTGAACTTGATGTGCACCAGCCGCCAGTGCCGCCAGGGAATTCGCAATCGCCAGCCCGCGATCATTGTGCCCGTGCCAGTCCACGCGAATCTCTTCTCCCGACGGCTTCACGATTTCTTTGATCGCGAATTCCACCAGATTATGCGCGCCGCGTGGCGTCGCATGCCCCACCGTATCACACAGCACAATCGCGCGCGCTCCGCAACGAATCGCCGTCGTGTACAGCTTTTTCACCGTCTCCGGATCCGCCCGCGTCGAATCCTCGGTCACGTACATCACGGGCAAGCCCTCGGACACCGCGAACCGCACCGCCTCTTCCGTCGTGCGCTCCAGATGCTCGACCGTCCAATCCTCCACCAGCCGCCGAATCGGACTCGAACCGAGAAACGTCGCCGCCTCGATGCTGATTCCCGTCTTCTGCGAAATTTCCGCAATCGGACGAATGTCGTTGCGGTGCGTGCGCGCCGCGCAATTCGGCCGGATTTTCATCCGGCATTGTGCAATCTCCCGCGCCAGCGCCTCGGTGTCCGCGTACGCGCGCGGCCCCGCGCCGGGCAAGCCGATATTCACTGTGTCGATGCCGAGATCTTCCATCAAATGCAGTATTTCAATTTTCTCTTCCGTGCTCGGATCGCGCACCGACGGATTCTGCAATCCGTCGCGCAAAGTCTCGTCATCGAGCATGACTTTGCGCCCGGGCGGAATCTCGCTCCCCGCCACCGTATTCCAATCGTAGATGAGTTGGTTAGTCTCCACTTACGCTCTCGCCAGCACGCTCTACCCATTCGCCTCGCACGAGCCGCCATGCCGCGGCTTGTCACTCGTCACTCGTCACTGCCTTTGATCCATCCTCCGCCCAGCACCAAATCTCCCAAATAAAACACCGCGCCCTGCCCCGGCGTAATCGCGCGCTGCGGCTCATCGAAACAAACACGCGCGGTCATCTCGTCAATCGCCTCGACGGTCGCGCTGGCCGCCACATGCTTATGACGCACCTTCACCTGCGCGTGGACCGGCGCATCCGGACGCGCAATCGAAACCCAATTCACATCGCGCACTTCGCACACGCTCGCGAACAGCTCTTCATTTTCGCCCACAATCACGCGGTTATTTTCGCGGTCCAGCTCCACTACGTACACCGGCTTGCCGGTCGCGAATCCCAATCCACGCCGCTGGCCCACCGTGTAGCGATGCAAACCCTCGTGCCGCCCGATCACGGTTCCATCGGTCGTCACAATTTCACCGGACTCCGCCGGCAACTCGCTTCCCTGCTCTCGCAAATAGCTCGCGATGAACCGCACGTAATCTCCCGCGGGCACAAAACAAATTTCCTGGCTCTCCGGCTTCTCCGCCACGGGAAGGTGCGCGCGCCGCGCAATTTCGCGCACTTCCGCCTTGCTCAATTCGCCCAGCGGAAAACACGAATGCGAAAGCTGCTCCTGCGTCAGCCCAAAGAGAAAATACGACTGGTCCTTCGATTCGTCCGTCGCGCGCAAAAGCTCGTAGCGCTCTGAATCCTCGTTCCACCGCCCGCGCGCGTAATGTCCCGTCGCCACGCGCGAAGCGCCAATTTGCCGCGCCGTCACCAGCAGTTGCTCGAATTTCACGTGGTTGTTGCACAGGGTGCACGGAATCGGGGTCCGCCCTTCCAGATAATCCTCCACAAAGGGCCGCACCACGCGTTCCTCGAACGCCTGCTCGAAATTCACCACGTAAAACGGGAATCCCAAATGCTTCGCCACACGCCGCGCGTCGTAGACGTCATCGAGCGAACAGCACCGATGCGGCGCAGGACCATCGCCCGCGGCCAGGTCCGGCAAGCGCCGCTGATTCCACAGCTGCATCGTCAGCCCGACAATCGCCGCGCCCGACTCGTGCAGCAGCGCCGCCGCCGTGGAACTGTCCACGCCGCCGCTCATCGCCACCGCCGTCAATTCGTTTTGTGATGTGACGGACATGCCTTTAGTCCATTAAGAATAACAAAGGAGATGGCGCTTCGCAGCAATCAGCGCGCGGGAACTGCCTTTCGATATGCCGGTGAAAGCTCGCGCAGGCGCTCGACCGCCGCAGGAATCGCATTGAGCGCGCAGCGGACATCTTCATCCGTGGTGAAACGCCCGAGGCTGAATCGCAGCGTGCACTTCGCTTCTTCGCGCGGCAAACCAATCGCGCGCAGCACGTGCGAAGGCAAAGTCGCTCCCGAAGAACACGCTGCGCCTGTCGAAACTTGCACGCCCTGCAAATCGAGCGCGATGACGAGCGATTCGCCATCGCCATTTGCGAACGTGATGTTCGCTGTATTCGGAGTGCGCCTCGCGGCCGCCCCATTCACGCGCGCATCCGGCACGCTCGCAATAATTCCCTGTTCAAGTGTGTCGCGCAACTCGCGAATCCGCGTCGTCTCATCCGCGAGATTCGCGCGCGCCAACTCCGCCGCTTTTCCGAATCCAACTATCCCCGCAACGTTTTCCGTTCCTGGACGCTTGTCCCTCTCGCTCGTTCCGCCAAAAAACAACGGTTCGAGCGGCGTATTTTCTCGCACGTACAGCGCGCCCACTCCTTTCGGCCCATAAATTTTATGTGCCGACAGCGCCAGAAAATCCGCCTTCATTTCGTTCACGTCCACAGGAATTTTCCCTGCGGATTGCACCGCGTCGCAATGAAAATACACATTCGCGTCATATGCAATGCGGCCAATTTCTTCGACCGGCTGAACCGTCCCCAATTCATTATTCGCGTGCATCACTGCGATTAAGATCGTCTCCGGACGCAGCGCGCGCCGCACATCCTCGGGATCCACCATACCGCTGGGCGAAACAGGCAGCCAGCTCACTTCAATTCCCTGCTTCTCCAATTCCTCCACAGAATGCAGCACGGCATGATGCTCGATCGGCGAACAAATCACGTGCTTGCGCTCGCGCCGGAATGCGCGCACAAATCCAAAAATCGCCAGATTGTCCGCTTCCGTCCCGCCGCTGGTGAAAACAATTTCCAAAGCCTTTGCGCCGACGAGCGCCGCGATCGAAGCTCGCGCCGACTCCACCGCCGCGCGCGCCTCCTGCCCCGCCGCATGAATCGAGCTCGCGTTTCCGTGTTTCTCTGCAAAAAACGGCAGCATCGCCGCGAGCACTTCGCGGTCCAC
>DASUAV010000176.1:0-11018 GCA_035763605.1 Candidatus Acidiferrales bacterium | reverse complement strand
ATCGCCGTGTTCACCGTAGGCGTATCACTCGGGCTGCCGCTGTTTCTCTATTTCCGCGAAAGCGGCCAACAAGCTGCGCAGGCCGGTGCGAGCCTAATCGCAAACTGAAATCTGCCGAGGTGCTAATCGCCTGCCGGTGCCGCAAACTGTTTCGCGCGGAACAGGCGACACAAACTGTCGTTTTGCATCACAATCGGACCACGAATCTAATGTGATGCGCGCAATTCACGCCGAATCAGATAGGCATCAATGAAAAATCCGACGCCAATCGCAAACGGAACGAATCCCAAAACGGAGGCCTCCAGGGCGTCCGGCTCCCATCGCGCCAGCATCCAGAACGTCACCACGTAACCCACTGCCGCAGCCACCAGCAAAATTCCTGCGCGCCGCGACATGGCCGGATGTGCTAATTCCGGCTCGAATGTCACGTTCAAGCCGCGGGCGATCGCCGCCAGCCGTTCATCTGCGCGAAGCTTTCTGCCGCGTTGCCAGGCCCACGCCCAAATCGCCGCCAGCGGAATCGCGAAGACCATCACCACCGCGGCAAGTCCAACCACGTTATCGGACATCATCGTCTCCTCTCGCGCTGCGGTGCGATTCACATCCGTTTTTCCGCGCGCTGTAACCAGAGATACGCGGAATGCCGGGGGAATGTTCCGCATCCTTCCTTGAATTCCGAATGGAATGCAGTTAACTCTTCCTGTTAATCAATCTTTTTGGAACTGTTTGACATCCAAGTCCGGGGCCAATACGATGCTTCTGCTCACGGCCGCCGCAACTCTTCCATATCAGGGAGCGCTCATGAATTCCATTCGCCGGACGGTACGATTTGCCAATTCTTCGCTCCTGTTTTTCGCGCTTGCGATACCCGTGGTCGCGCAGCAGAAAAAATTACCTGGGCCTCCCGCCCGCCAGCGCCGCGCCACACAATCGGCCACTTTTCACGTTCCGCGCATTGCCTTTCAAACGCGCACGCTCCCCAATGGATTGCGCATCGTAATGGCGGAAGACCACCACGTTCCTGTCGTGAATCTGCAAGTCTGGTATCACGTCGGATCAAAGGACGAGAAGCCCGGTCACACGGGATTCGCGCATATGTTCGAGCATCTGATGTTCAAAGGCTCCGCGCACGTGGGACCGGACGAGCATTCGCGCATCATCGAAGCGATGGGCGGCTTCGATAACGCTTATACGAATGACGACGTCACGGTTTTTTGGGAGACCTTCCCAAGCAATGGCCTTTCGCGCGTTCTCTGGCTGGAAGCCGACCGCATGGGGAGCCTCGCCGTGGACGAAAACAATTTCACCTCCGAACGCCAGGTGGTCGAAGAAGAGCGCCGCCGCGGCGTGGATAACTCTCCTTATGGCCGCATTCAAGAGGACCTCTACGCCGCGGCGTTCACTGTCCATCCCTATCACCACACCACCATTGGGAGCATGGCCGATCTTGACAAAGCCACAGTTGAAGAAGTGCGCGCTTTCCACGATACGTATTACCGCCCGAACAACGCTACACTCGTGATCGTTGGGGATTTCAATCCCGCCCAAACTGCCGAATGGGCACAGAAGTATTTTGGCGGAATTCCGCGCTCGCCAAGTCCCATTCCCCGCGTGACCGCGAAAGAGCCGCCGCAAACCGCTGAGCGCACCGTTACCAAGTCTTATCCGGGCGTTCCGCTTCCGGCTGTGGTCGAAGGTTACAAAATGCCCGCGCGCTTCGCGCTCGAATCCTATCCGCTCGATTTGGCTTCCAATATCCTCGCCGGCGGAGAAAGCAGCCTTTTGTACCAGTCGCTCGTCTACAAGCAGCGCATTGCCGCCGCGGCCGCGGGCTTCGGAAATTTCACCGAGGATCCAAATCTCTTCTGGGTATACGCGATTATGAGCCCCGGACACACGGCCCAAGAAGGGGAGAAGGCGCTCGATGCCGTGCTGGCAGACGTGAAAAAGAGCGGAGTTTCGTCGAGCGATTTGCAAAAGGCAAAAAATCAGGAGATTTCGACCGAAATTCTGGGGCGCGAAACGGATCAAGAGAAAGCCGGCGCACTTGGCGAAGCCGCGGTTATCGGCAAGAATCCTGATCTCGTGAACACGGACCTCGCCAAATACGAAGCCGTGACTACAGCAGCGATCCAGCATGCCGCTGATCTGTACTTCAACCAGAAGCATGAAACAGTGCTCTTCTACTTGCCGCAAACGCAGGCAAAACCTGCCAACGGGAGTTCCAAATAATGCGCTTGCAAACGAATCCGCTCACGGTTCGCACAAACGTTGCAGCCACTGCGCTGCTCTTCGCTGCCGTTTTTATTGGATTGCCCAAGTCGCTCGGCGCGCAAACCCAATCCTCGCAGAGTGCATCCCAGGAAGCCCAATCGGGCGCGCAGCAAGAAAATTCGAAGGGTACAGGAGTCGTTCCGCGAGGCGTGAAGCTCATTGCGCAAATGCCCGCGGAGCAGCCGCCGCGCCCGTTTCATTTTCCGAAAGCCGAAACGCGCACGCTCGAAAACGGTCTGCGCATCTTCGTCATTCCGGACCATCGCCAACCGTCTGTCGCCGTTCGTCTGGTGCTGATGTCTGCCGGTGCAATTCATGATCCCGCTGACATGCCCGGCATCGCCTCCATGACCGCCGATATGCTCACGCAGGGAACGAAGACGCGCACAGCGCAGCAATTTGCTCAAGCCATCGACTTTGTCGGCGGCCAGATTAATGCGTCCGCATCCGATGACGCCACCTACGCTACCGCTACGGCAGTTTCACGCGATCTGGAGCTCGGTATCAAACTTCTCTCGGATGCCGTCTTGCACCCGGCGTTCTCCGCCGAGGAACTCGAGCGTCAGCGGCAACAGACTCTTTCCGGATTGCGCATCGAATACAGCGATCCGAATTATCTGGCTTCCGCCGCATTTGCGCGCGTCGTGTACGGCGCGTCTCCCTACGGCAGGCCTTCGGACGGCACTCCGCAAACGGTCGCGAAAATCACGCGCGACGACCTCGTCAAATTTCATGACTCCGCGTACGCGCCCAATGATGCGCTGCTCGCTTTCGCAGGCGACGTCACGCCCGAACGGGCCTTTGCTCTCGCGCAAAAGTACTTCGGCCCGTGGGAGAAAAAAGATTTGCCCGCCGAAGAGCCCGCCGCGCCGCCGCAAACGCAGGGCCTGCATTTCACTATCATTGACAAACCAGATGCCGTGCAAACGCAAATTCGCGCCGGCAGCATCGGCATTCCTCGCAACAGCCCGGACTACATCCCTCTGCTCGTTACCAATCGCATTTTTGGAGGAGGGTTCAACAGCCGTTTGAACACCGAAGTTCGCGTGAAGAAAGGTCTCACCTATGGCGCGAGCTCAGCGTTCGATGCCAGCCGTTTCGCCGGCGATTTTGTCGCCGACACTTTTTCGCGCACGGAAAAGACCGCCGACGCGACGAAACTTGTTGTCGATCTGATTGCGCAGATGTCTTCGGGCAATGTGCAGCCGCAGGAATTGAAGTTCGCGCAGGATTATCTTTCCGGCGTTTATCCCATTCAGTCGGAAACGGCGGCGCAGGTTGCCACGCGGATTCTTACCGTAGCGGAATATGGTTTGTCTCAGGATTACAACGATACTTATCAGCAGAAAATTCTCAGCGTGAGCGACGATCAGGTCAAGGAAATGGCCCAGAAGTATTTCAGCGGACAGAATCTCGACGTAGTGCTTGTCGGCAACGCAGCTCAATTTCTTCCCGCACTCAAAACGGACTTTCCCGATGCGCAATGGGAGCAAATTCCTTTCAAGCAACTGGATCTGCTGAGCCCCAACCTGCGCAGTACGGAAACGCCCTCCGCTGCGCCGGCGGCAACGCCTGAGGCGCTGGCTCATGGCCAGCAGATTCTCATGGCAGCGGCGCAAGCTGCCGGCGGCGATTCGCTGCGCTCTATATCCAGTCTCGAATTCACGGAAAAAGGGAGCATCTACACGCCGCAAGGCGCTCTGCCCATTACGGTTCAATGGCAAGTCGCCTACCCCGACAAAGTCCACGCCGAAGTTACTCTGCCGGTTGCCAAAGTGACGCAGATTTCCGATGGGAAATCCGCCTGGATTCAAAGCCCACAAGGAACGCAGGAAGTGCCCGCATCCGCGGTCGGCGAATTTCAGCGCGGCATTACGCTTTTCGGCGGCTGGGGACTCTACCAGCAGGCGCTCGCGGGCAGCGTGAAAGCGCAATATCTG
Organism: Candidatus Acidiferrales bacterium; assembly: GCA_035763605.1. Classification (GTDB taxonomy): domain Bacteria; phylum Acidobacteriota; class Terriglobia; order Acidiferrales; family UBA7541; genus DAHUXN01. Next base: position 6,804 of record DASUAV010000176.1, on the reverse strand, counting down.
GGACAGGAAAAAACCGCGGATGGCGCACAGGCGGACACCCTGAATTGGCTTGCGTCCTTTGGTACGGTCAAGCTGTACTTCGATTCCGCCACGCACCTGCTCGTGGAAGCGAAATACACGTCCAATAGCATGCAAGGGCCGGTCGAATCCGACGAACGCTGGAGCGATTTCCGCGCCGCTGAAGGCCGCCAGTTTCCGTATCAGTCCGTGACCTATCGCAGTGGCGCGAAGTACACGGACTCGACGGTTCAGGAAATCAAAATTAATCCGTCTCTGGATCCTTCGCTGTTCACTAAGCCTGCCTCGCAGGGCGCGACACCGCAGCCCTGAGTGCGTACATAACTTCCATCGGCAACCTGAGCGAAAAAATATCGGCCTTCTGTACTCGCAATCCGCAATTTCTGCATCTAAGGTTCGTGCCTCAGGAAAGCACTCTCGCCGGGAATTTGGGATTTCGCCCCGCCTGGCTTACACTATAGGACTTTACTCATCGAATGATTCTTTTCCGACGCGTCCTTCGATTCTGGCCCGCCGTCGCTGTGCTCGCAGCGGCGAGCGTATGCTTTGCCGCCGGCGCTTCCCGCAATATTGAAAATTCCGATTCCGCCTCGTCTGCCATTTTGCAGGCTATGCAGCAGGAACTTAAGCGCTCGGTGGACGCTTACGGCAAAGCCAATCCGCCCGCTTATTTTGTGAGCTACACGGTCAGCGATTTGGATTCCGCGGCAGTTTCCGGCTCGAATGGCGCGTTAATGTCGTCCTCAGAGACGCGCGATCGCTGGCTCGAAGTGCAAACGCGCGTCGGCAGCTACGAACTGGACAACACCCACAAAATCCAGGGGCGCGAGCCCGCCTGGTACAGCCCGGGGACGGAAGCCACGCTCGACGACGACATTTCCCTTCTGCGCCGGGAAATTTGGAGCGAAACCGATAAGCAGTACCGCGCCGCCGTGCAGGCCTACATCGCTGTGCAGACCAGCAAGGAAGTGCAGGCGCAATCCGCCGAGCAGCACGCGCCCGATTTTTCTCACGAGGCTCCGCACGTGTCCATCAGCCAGCCATTATCTTTTCGTGTGGACCGCACACCATGGGAAGAGCGCATTCGCAAGTACACTGCCGCGTTTAGCGCATCACCCGCCGTGCTGAATTCCATTGCCACATTCACCGCGCGCCTCGCTAATCAGTATTTCGTGAATAGCGACGGCTCGAAAATCGCTTTCGGGCAGATTCGCTACCGTCTCGAGCTTTTCGTCCAGGGAAAAGCCCCCGACGGCATGGATTTGCAGCGTTACGCCAATTTCGACTGGGTTGATCCCGCGAAAGCCCCGACGGACGCGGAGGTGCTCAAACAGGTCCGCATCCTCACCGATCAAATCGCTTCCCTGCAAAAAGCGCCGCTGGTCGAACCTTTTGCCGGCCCCACGCTGCTCACCGGACGCGCCGCTGCCGTTTTCTTTCACGAAGTCCTCGGCCATCGTCTCGAAGGTTTCCGCCAGAAAGATGTCAGCGAGGGCCAGACGTTCACCAGCAAAGTCGGCCAGCAAATTCTGCCGGACTTCATCACTGTTCGTGACGATCCCACTACAAAGGAAGTCAACGGCCAGGTTCTGCTCGGCTATTATCCGTTCGACGATGAAGGCATTCCTTCGCAGAACGTTTTTCTCGTTGACCACGGCATTCTCAAAAATTTTCTGATGGGGCGCTCGCCGCTCGTGGATTTCCCGCATTCCAACGGCCACGGCCGCCGGCAGCTTGGCGCGCAGGCCATCGCGCGAATGGGCAACACGATCGTGGAAAGCAACAAAACGATGTCGAATGCCGCTCTGCGCAAACTTTTCATCGAGGAGATTCGCAAACAGAACAAGCCCTTTGGCCTGCTGATTGACGACATTGCCGGCGGTTTCACTTTTACCGGCCGCGCCGAGCCTCAGGCGTTTCAGGTGCAGCCGCTTATCGTTTACAAAGTTTTTCCGGATGGCCGTCCCGACGAAATGGTCCGCGGCGTCAACATCGTCGGCACGCCGCTCATCTCCATCACCAAAATCATCGCCACGGGCGACACGCCGGAAGTTTTCAATGGTTACTGCGGCGCGGAATCCGGCTCGGTTCCTGTTTCCGCCGTTGCGCCGGAAATTCTCATTTCCGAAATGGAAGTTTCCAAGAAGGAGACTTCCACGGACACGCCGCCGATTCTGCCGCCGCCGGCGCATGATCCGCAGGACAAAGGCAAGGGCCAGGTGAAACAATGAATTCGCCGCGCCAGTTCGTTTGTCGTTTCGCGCTGATCGCCGCCGCCTTCGCGCTTGCGTTCATCCGTCCCGCAGCCGCGCAAAACGATAACGATCACACGCTCGAAGCCATGCAGGACGAAATGAACCGCTCTGTCGCGCGCCTGCAGCTCGACAGCCAGCAGAAGCCGTACTACATCGAATATCGCATTCTCGATGTGGACGTTCGCGCCATCACCGCTTCCTTCGGCACTTTGTTTTCCAGCACCCATCAGCGCAACCGCTTCATGGCCGTCAACGTGCGCGTGGGCACGCCGCAGCTCGACAGCTTTGATTTCATCAGCCGGAATGGTTTTCAGGGCTTTCTTGGCAATACGGGCGAAGTCGGAATCGACCGCGACTACAATTCTCTGCGCCAGGACCTCTGGCTCGCCACCGATCAGGCCTATAAAGAAGCTCTCGTGCAGTATTCCAATAAGCAGGCGTTTCTCAATAGCCTGTCGCGCCCGCCGGAGATTCCCGACTTTTCGACCGAGCCGGCCGTCACGGACGTTGCGCCGCTCGTGCCCTCGGATTGGACTTCACGCAACTGGGAAGAGGAGGCTCGCGAATCTTCGAAAGTCCTGCGCGGTTTTCCCGATCTTTACAGCACGCGCGTCCACTACTACATCGTCTATACGACCTATTATCTTTTGACCAGCGAAGGCACCAAGCTGCGCATTTCACGTGGGGTCGCTGGCGTGGAAGCCAGCATGAACACGCAGGCCACGGACGGCATGCCGCTGCACAATTATTTTTCCGCTTATGCAGCGGCTCCCGGCGCGGTGCCTCAGCCCGATGACATCAGCAAAGGAATCATCAAATCCGCGCAGCAGCTCGAAGCGTTGCGCACCGCGCCGAACATTGAAGATTACGAAGGCCCGATTCTCTTCGATCAGCCTGCCGCCGCTTCCCTTCTTGCGCAGGCGCTTGAACCCTCGCTCTCCGGCGCGCGTCCGCCGCTTTCGAGCGTTCCGGCCTACGACCAGATGGTCCAGCAAGCCGGCGGGCACAGCGAATGGACCGGCCGCATCAATTCGCGCGTTCTCCCTTTGGATGTTTCGCTGATTGATGACCCCAGCGCAAAGGATTTTCAGGGCCAGCCGCTTCTCGGTGGCTACTCGATTGATGCGGAGGGCGTCCGCGCGCAGCGCGTCTCCATTGTTGAAAATGGCATCCTGAAAAATCTCCTCATGTCGCGCCGCCCCGGACCTGATTTCGTTCTCTCCAATGGCCACGCGCGCTCAGCGCTGCTTTCCGTTCCTGAGCCGATGCCCAGCAATCTTTTCTTCCAGGCCAGCAGCACACTCTCTCCTGCCGACCTGCGCAAGAAATTCCTCGACCTGTGCCGCTCCGACGGCCAGAAATTCTGCCTGGAAATCAAGCGCATGGATAATCCTCAGCTCGCTTCGGAATCGCAGAACGACTTCTCCGATATTATTTCGTCAATTTCGGATGGGCTGGGCAACGGCGACCGTCTGCCCTTGCTCGTTTATCGCGTGGACGCCAATGACGGCCACGAGGAACTCGTTCGCGGCGCGCGCCTTAAGGGACTGAGCGTTCATAATCTGCGCACCATCGCAGGCATCGGCAACGACTTTGCCGCCGTCAATTTCATGCAGGAAGCCTCTGGCGGCGCCGCGAACACCGCTCTGGACACGTTTGGTTCCGTCAATGGCGGCATTCCGAGTTCTATTGTGGCGCCTTCGCTACTCCTCGAAGACGTCGAAGTCCGCGGCTATCACGGCGAGCCCCGCCGATTGCCGCTCCTGCCCATTCCTGCTTTGCACTGAGTTCTGCCGTCTGCGCGGCGCTCACTTCATTTGCGCCAGAATTTCCGAATTGTCGTTTATGCTCACCTTGTCCGGTTTGAATCCGAGCGTCACCTGGAACGGCGTGCTCTTGCTTTTCACGCCGATCCAGCCGATTCGTCCTCCTTTATTGCCGATATGCAAATAGAGCGGCAGGATGTCTTTCCACCCCTCTGGCACGCCCGACTGCGTGACGGTTCCGCTTAATGTCCATTTATTCGCGGCGTCGCTCCTCACCGTATAGTCCATGTGATATTCCGGAATGCCCGTGCCGTAGACGTACTCGTTGAAAAACCAGTCCATCTTGTGATTGCCGTCAAGATCCATCGCGCGGGTCATGTGCCGCTCCACAACAGCTTTGAAATCTTCGGTGGAAGCGGCCTTGCCGGCGAAGCTCTTAGTGAAGTCCTGCATCATCTCCTTGAAAGGCTGATCGGGCGCTTTGCTGTGCGGATCCTGCAACATGGCCCGCAACATCTCGAGAACGTATCCGCCCTTGTTGTAAATCACGGGCTGGTATCCAAAGGGAGCCACCGACGACGCTATGCGCTGTCCCATCCAGATCGGCCCAAGACTGTCGTATTGATGCCCGAATCGGTTGCTCTGTATAAGCTCATCGCGATCCGCATGCAGCCTGTCCAGATATTTTTTCTGGCCGTCGCGTATTTCCACGTAGAGATTCCCGGAAAATTGCGCGAATCCTTCCGAAAGCCACTGGTCGTGATAGCTCTTCCAGCCCACCTCATGCCCCCACCATTGATGCGACACTTCGTGAGCGCGGAAGAAATCGCTGATGCGCACCTGATCGGTGATGCCCAAATTGTGCCGCTGCGTTTCATCCATGAACGAGAGCACCGACAGATAGAGCAGCATCGGCCAGCCCTGTCCATAACTGTACGGAATGTTGGTCACCGCCAGCCGCGTAAACGGAAACGGCCCAAAATAATTTTCGAACACGCGCAGATCGTTGCCGATTTCGATTCCCGTCGTTTTCAGCATTCCGGAAGGATTCAGATTGCCCATCGGCGGCAACATTCCTATTCCCGTCTGCCCGGGCAGCTCCGGCTGGCTGAGCGAATTCACCGCGCTCAGAAAATCATCAGGATTTTCATTCCCGTAAGCTTCCACGGAGATGTTTCCCACCTTCTGGTCAAATTCCTTGTAATCGCCGAAGGCGAATCCGGCGACGGCCTGCGGCGCGGGGCTCTTCCACTTCGTCGTGTTTATTTTTCCATCGGTGCTTTCGCCGGCTTTATCGCCCGTCGCAACCAGGACGAGCCTTTTCGGCGTGTGAAACGTCATCGCGAAGTTTGCGCGTGTGGCAAACTCATCGTTGGTTCCCGGATACCATCCATAACTTGGACAAAAGTAATTTCCAGTTCCCACTTTCCCAATGAAATGCTTTCCCCCATATTCGAACGTCAGCGTCGCCGACTGGCCCGCCTGTGTAGCCTGCGGCAAAGCCACAGCTACATAGTCGCCATACGTCGGAAAACGGTCTTTCGGATCTCGCGGCTGGAAGAAAGGAAGCGAGGCCCCTTTGTCGTCCTTTACCGACGAAACGCGCAGATTCGCGCTCAAATAAAACACCAGCGCCTTCTCACCGGATTTTTGATACTGCAAATTGACCTTTGCCGTCGCGGTCATGTCCGCGCCGCCGGTCAAATTCGTATCAATGTCGTATGCCTGCGCCAGAAATACGTCCTTGGCCAGCGGAGTCTGATCCACCTCGACCGCCGTTTCGGTTCCCGCGGGGAAGCTCATCCACGTGTCAAACAACAGAGCGGGCGTTCCGCGCGATACATACCGCCCCACGCTGATTTCCTCTGGTTTGAGCGCGTCATACCTTGCCAGCACCCATCCGAAATTATTCGTTTTCACATCGGCGGCAAAGTACGCGCTCTGCTGATGATCCTCCGAAAGCACGCCTTCGAAAATTCGCGGCACCATCTCCGCATCCAGATCTTCGCGCTCGCGTTGCCTGCTCTGGTAGAGCTGCGGCAGCGAATTATCCGTCGCGTTCACCCACTTCACCTGTTTGGCAATTTCGCCGAACGTTCCATCTGTGAAGCTGAAAGTCGCATCGGTGAAATCCAGGCTGAGCGTTTTCTGCTTGGTGAACAGCTCCAGTTGCTGCGCCTCGACCGCATTCGGCGGCGCAATTTCGACTTTTCCGCGGCCCTTGAATGCCGCTCCGAACACAATCCCGTTCACCGGCGACGTGAATTCAATCGTGCCGTCCTGCAGCGTAATGCGAATGCGGTCGCGCGTGAGCGTCAGGTTTTCAACGCTGGCCGTTTTTTCCGGACTAAACGCGCTCTCATTAATCGCATTCCAGACGCCCGCCGCATCGCTCGCGGCGCTCCCTTGCGCTTCGCTCGTGCGAACGCCGATAGGCAGCAAGAACAGACCAATACACAGGACGAAGATTCGTCGCAGCATGTCACCTCCTGAGGAAGGCTGATTCTACACAATCAGGAACGTAAAGAAAGGCTAAACTGAAGTAGAGTAACTTGTAGCTAACGCTCGAGTGTAATCATGCTCACTTCGGGACGGCACAAAAACCGCGCCGGAACTTCCGACATTCCGATCCCTCGATTCACGTACATCCGCGCATCTCCGTCCTGATACCATCCTGCCAGATAAGGCCCGCATCCCGCCGGAAGCCAGAATGGTTTCACGAACGGAATGCGAATCTGCCCTCCGTGCGTGTGTCCAGCTAAAAC
>DASUAV010000175.1:0-2647 GCA_035763605.1 Candidatus Acidiferrales bacterium | reverse complement strand
GCGATTCCCGCGCACGGCGCTTTGATGGGCACGCCTGCGTCCATCAAGGCGAGACAGCCGCCGCAGACGGAGGCCATGGACGAAGAGCCGTTGGATTCGAGAATGTCGGAGACCACGCGAATGGCGTAGGGAAATTCCGCTTCCGACGGAACAAGATTGGCGAGCGCGCGTTCGGCGAGAGCGCCGTGGCCGACTTCGCGGCGGCCCGGGCCGCGCAGCATTTTCACTTCGCCTACTGAGAACGGCGGAAAGTTGTAGTGCAGCATGAAGCGCTTGAAAACGTCCTGCTCGAAAAGCAAATCGAGGCGCTGCATGTCGTCTTTGGTGCCGAGAGTCGCGGTGGCCAGCGATTGCGTTTCGCCGCGCGTGAAAAGCGCGGAGCCGTGCACGCGCGGCAAGAGGCCGACTTCGCAGGTGATTTGGCGAATTTGGTCGAAGGCGCGCGCGTCGGGACGGCGGTGCTTTTTGATGATGTCTTCGCGGAAAATGCGCTCGCGGAGGCGTTCAAACGCGCGCGAAGCGAGCTTGCGCTTGTCTTCGTCCTCTTCCGGAATGGATTCTTTAATTTCTTTTTCGATGGCGGCGATGCGGCCGTAGCTTTCGAGCTTCGGATATTTCGCGGTGTCGAGAGCGTCGTGCAGGCGCGCGCCGAACTTGAATTCGATTTCCTTGGCAAGCTGTTCATCGAACGCCGGCGGAGTGACCGCGGCTTTCTGCGGGCGTACGGCATCGTGCAGTTCGCGAATCGCGCCAATGATTTTTTTGATCTGCTCGTGACCGAACGCAAGCGCATCGGTAACTGTTTCCTCGGAAACTTCCATCGCGCCGGCCTCGACCATGACGATGGCTTTTTCCGTGCCGGCGATGACGATGTTCAGCAGGCTGGTTTTTTGTTCCGCGACTGTGGGATTCACGACCAGGCTGCCGTCCAGCAATCCGACGCGAACCGCGGCAACGGGATTTGCAAACGGAATGTTCGAGCAAAAGAGCGCCGCGCCAGCCGCGGTAACGCCCAGAACGTCAGGATCGTTTTCGCTGTCCGCGGAGAGCACCATGCTAATGATTTGCGTTTCGGTGGACCAGCCCTCCGGAAAGAGCGGACGCAGCGGGCGGTCAATCAGCCGCGAAACAAGAATTTCTTTCTCAGTGGGCCGGCCTTCGCGCTTGAAAAAGCCGCCGGGAATTCTGCCCGCGGAATAGGTGTATTCGCGGTAGTCCACGGTGAGCGGAAGGAAGTCCTTTTCCGTGGCTTTGCTGTCCATGCATGCGGTCGCGAGAATCACGGTGTCGCCATAGCGCAGCACCACTGCGCCGTGCGCCTGGCGGGCCATTTTGCCCGTCTCGAAACTCATTTGCCTTCCGCCAATTTCTACACTCGTTTGATGTGCCATTTATGTTTTTCCTCTGCGCGCCGGATCGCCGGAGCGCCTTTGTTTTAGGTGCGGGGACGTTCCCCGAGATTTTGACAAGAGAAAACGCGCGAGAGTACGCGCTGCTTCCGAATCTAGCGATTCAGCGGGCAGTTGGCGCACACGCATGTCCACTGGCCCTGCGAACCGGATTGTTGCGTAGGGTTAAATCCAAGGAAAGCGTGAAACGGCTGGGAAAAGAAGCCGCGTTACTTGCGCAAACTGAGTCTTTCGACAATCTCGCGATACCGATCCGGGTCGCGGCGGTTCAGGTACTCCAAAAGCCTGCGGCGGCGGTTCACCATCATGATGAGACCTCTCCGCGAGGAATGATCCTTTACGTGGGCTTTGAGATGAGTGGTCAAATAGTTGATGCGTTCGCTGAGCAATGCGATTTGCACTTCCGGAGAGCCGGTATCCTTTTCGGCCCGGCGGAACTGCTCGATAACGCCTAATTTGCCCTCGCTCAACTCACAACCTCCCCTGAATCGTCTGAACCCTGCTCTACGTTGTTCTCTTCTGTGTCCTAAAAAGATTAGCACAGAGAACGGGCGTGACAACAGAATAATTTTTTGCAATCGGGAATTTCCATGATTTCTTAGCCGCCTCGGAACATAGCATTGTAAGGCTCACAGCAAGGCGTGCTTCTGGCCTCCCTTGCATGAGCTGGCGCGAATTGTAAATGTAAAGAGAGCTTCCGTCGCGGTCGTGAAAGGATGCGTGGCGGAGAGGGTAATGCGCCTGTTTGAATATGCCGGCCAGCTTGCGGCGGTTTTGAATCCGCGTTGCTGATTTTGCCGCAGCGTACGTGAGACGCGCGGATGCCGTTCCGACGCGAGTGCCGGAGCCAATTCTCGCCACGACGTAGCCCTGCTCGGCGAGCGTGTTGTAGGCGGCGACGACGGTGTTGCGCGATACTCCTAAAGATCTTGCGAGAGTGCGGCTGGAGGGCAAGCGCTCGCCATTGTGGAGCTCGCCCTGAAGGATCTGATCGCGCAGAGAAAAATAAATTCGGCGATGCAATGGGCCCGAGAAACGCTGGAGCCGCAGCCGTTGAGTCTTCAGTTTTGGCGCTTGCTTCGTCATCGTCAATTCTCAGGGAATCTGCTTCCGCAAAATGGTACTTGTTTTCCTCCAAAATGGCACTTGCGGAAATTGAACGGCGCAGCCTAGAGTCGAAGGCGTTCTGCACAAGGAGGAGCCATGACGGTTGTAACTATATTTGTTTCGAACATGGA
>DASUAV010000174.1:0-99319 GCA_035763605.1 Candidatus Acidiferrales bacterium | reverse complement strand
TGTGGAATAGTTCATTGAACTCAGAGCGGCCACTGCGGACGCTGTGGCTCACAAATTCCAGCGGACTGACGCTCGACGGCGGCAGCTTCACAGTTCTCGAGGACAACGCGTTTGCCGGCGAAGGACTCACCGATCCGATTAAGCCGAATGAGAAGCGGTTGATTTCCTATGCGGCGGATTTGGGAGCGCGCGTCAGCGAAGAAGCGGAGAGCCAGCCGCAGCGCGTTACGCGGGTGCGAATTTCGCGCGGGCTGATGTACGAAACGCGGGAATTGCTCCAGAGCACGACTTATACGCTGCGCGATGATGACACCACTTCGCGCGTGGTGCTCATCGAGCATCCGCTGCGCACCGGATGGAAGCTTGCGATGAACGCGCCCAAACCGGCGGAAACCACCTCGACGCTCTATCGTTTTCGCGTCGAGTTGAAACCCAAGGAAACCCAAAAGCTGAAAGTTACCGAAGCGGAGCCGGAAGTGACCACCTATGCGCTTTCGAATTTGACCGACGATCAAATCGCGTTCTTTGTGCGCCAGCGCGAAATTAATCCTTCCATTGAGGCGGCGCTGCGGAAAATTATCACGCAGAAAAACGCGATAGCCGATTTGGATGCGCAGATCGCGGCGGTGAATAGCCGGCGGCAAAAGATTTTCGCTGATCAGCAGCGCATTCGCGAGAACTTGAAGGCGCTGAAAGGAACGGCGGGGGAGAAGGCGCTCATCGAGCGGTACACGCAGCAGCTCGCAAATCAGGAGAATCAGCTCGACGGCTTGCAGAAGCAGGAGGCCGAGCTGCAAACAAAACGCGCGCAGGCGCAGTCAGTGCTGGACAGCATGATTCAGAATCTAACCCTCGACGAAACGGTCTGAAAGCGCGACGGCGCGCGAGATACGTTGATTGCGGCTTGCTGGGCGATGCGAGTGATGTTACCGTGCGGAGATTCTGATTCCTGTACGGGGGCATGATGGGGAGCCGACCGCCGGCAATCTCAAAAGAAGCGGAAGAGCCGAAGACCGCTGCGGCTTCGAAGCCGTGGAGTTCGGTCGCGCCTCCCGGCGAATTCCATCCGTATATTCCCTCTGAAAAAATAGTCCCGGAATTCACCACGCGGGCGATTGTGCTAGGGATTTTCGCGGGGCTTTTCTTTGGCGCGATTACCGTGTACGTCGGGCTGCGCGCGGGGTTGACGGTGTCGGCGTCCATTCCAATCGCGGTGTTGTCGATCAGCATTTTGCGGGCGTTCGGCAAAGCGAGCGTTCTCGAAAATAACATTGTGCAGACGACGGGCTCGGCGGGCGAATCCATCGCGGGCGGCGTGATTTTCACTTTGCCGGCGCTGATTTTTTTGGGATTTCCGCTGGAATACTGGGGCGTTTTTTTTCTAGCGCTGCTCGGCGGATGGCTGGGCGTGCTGTTCATGATTCCGCTGCGGCGGCAACTCATCGTGAAAGAGCATGGGAACCTGCTTTATCCCGAGGGCACGGCGTGCGCGGACGTGCTGGTCGCGGGAGACAAAGGCGGCTCATTCGCAAGTCGAGTGTTTTTGGGATTTGGGCTTGGCGGATTGTATGCGTTTCTGATGGAGACGATGGGATTCTGGCGGGACACGCCTGAGTATCAGCCGAACTGGCTGCCGGGCGCGTCGTTTCGCGCGAACATCACGCCGGAATACATGGGCGTCGGCTATATCATCGGCGCGCGCGTGGCCGGAGTGATTTTCGCGGGCGGCGTTTTTTCGTGGCTGGTGTTGATGCCGGCCATTAAGTTTTTTGGAAGCATGATGACGCAGCCGCTTTTTCCGGGGCTGATTCCCATCGCGCAGATGACGCCGGACAACTTGTACACGGCATACATCCGTCCGATGGGCGCGGGCGCTGTAGCCGCGGCGGGAGTTATCACGCTGGTGAAAACGCTGCCGACGATTGTCGCGGCGCTGCGCGAGGGATTGAAAGATTTGCGCAAGAGCCGAGCGGTCAACGCCCTTGAAACGGCGGTGAGCCGAATCGATCGTGATTTTTCGATGAAAATTGTGGCGCTCGGTTCGCTGGCGGTGATCGTAATGATGTGGGCGTTGCTGACGTGGCGGCCGATTCCCGGGGCGAAAACAGGCGTGCTGTCGAATCTGATTGCGGCGGTGTTTGTGGTGGTGTTCGGATTTTTGTTTGTCACCGTGTCGTCGCGAATTTGCGGGCTGATTGGCAATTCGTCGAATCCGATCAGCGGCATGGCCATTGCGACGTTGATGGCAACGTGCGCGATGTTTCTGGTCGCGGGATGGACGGGCAGCGCGTTTTCGGCGCTGGCGCTGACGATTGGCGGCGTGGTTTGCGTGGCTTCGTCGAATGCGGGCGGGACTTCACAGGATTTGAAAACCGGATTTTTGGTGGGCGCGACGCCTTCGAAGCAGCAACTGGCGCTGATGATCGGCGTGATGACTTCCGTTTTTGCGGTGGGCGCGACGCTGAATTTGATGAATGTGGGCCTTGAAGAATTCAAGCCGGCAAACATCTCGGTGAACATCAATCAACTGCCGTCGGGAGTGACGGTTGAGCAGCAGAGTTTTTCGCACGCCGGGAAAAATTACGTGCTGCTGAACGCGATTGGTTCGCATGTGGTGCCCGACGGGAATTATTTATATGACCAGTCGGCGCACGCGATCGATATGCAATGGGTGCACGGAATCGGGAGCGAAAAGGCTTCGGCGCCGCAAGCGCGGCTGATGGCGACGGTGATTAACGGAATTTTGCAGCGTCAGCTTCCGTGGCGGCTGGTGCTGGTGGGAGTGTTCTTGGTGATTGGCATTGAACTGCTCGGCGTGCGTTCGCTGCCCTTTGCGGTGGGAGCCTACCTGCCGATTGATACAACGATGGCGATTTTCGCGGGAGGCGTGATTCGCTGGCTGGCCGAGCGCGGAATGAAAAATAAGGATACCGCAAGCAGCGAAATCGGCCCCGGGCCGCTCTACGCCAGCGGACTGATTGCGGGCGGCGGAATTTTCGGGTTGCTGGGAATTTTGATTTACCTGTTTGGCGATCCGAATTTCAAATACCACTTCCTGCCGGAACATTTCTTGCACATCGGGCCAAACGTGCTCGGCGCGCTGGCCGGCAATCGGATTTTTGCGGTGGCAATGTTCGCGCTGCTGGGCGTCAGCCAATTTTATTTTGCTCGCAAGAGGATGGACTGAGCCGCGCGGTTCCTGCGAAAAAGCATTCCACATTTTGACTCCATGAGCTTGGCCGAATAAACTGCCTGATAGATATGCGGCGATATTCTTCAGCATCGACAGGATTTCAGTTCGATTGGGACTGGTCCATCACTCCGGCGATCAAGTTTCTGGTGATTGTTTGCGCAGTGGTGTTTCTGCTGCAGGAACTCTCCGGAGTGCTCTTTCGCGCGGAAGGCTGGAATTTCTGGCTGCTCTACCTTGGGCTGGTGCCTGGATACGTGGAGCATGGATTTATCTGGCAGCCGTTCACGTACTTATTCCTGCACGGCGGCATCTGGCACCTGGTCATTAACATGTTCGTGCTGTGGATGTTCGGACGGGACGTGGAACGGGCGTGGGGGCAGCGGCGATTCTACACTTATTATTTTCTGTGCGGCGTGGGCGCGGGAATCATCAACGTGATCGTGAAAGTCGCGATGGACCCGCACGGACTGGGGACAGCGCTGACACCGACGATTGGCGCGTCGGGAGCGATTTTCGGAGTGCTGCTGGCCGCCGCGGTGATGTTTCCGCATCAGCGCGTGCTTTTGTTCCCGTTTCCGGTGGCGATCACCATGCGCGTATTCGTGCTGGTGATGGGAGTCATCGAGTTTTTCGGAACGCTGGGGTCGGGAGGAGACAACGTCAGCCACGTTTGCCACCTGGGAGGCATGCTGGTCGGGTATCTTTATTTGCGGCGCGGGTCGTATCTTTACAGCTATCGCAACCGGTATGCGGATTGGAAGCGGAGGCGGTTGATGAGCCGGTTCGAGGTGTATAAGCGCAAGCATCGGAACGAGCCGCCGGAGCCGCCAGATAATTGGGTGAATTAGAAACACCGCTGCGAACTTGGCTGCCGCATCGAGACTCGAATTACCATGGAGAAATTGAAACTCTTCGCTGAAAAATGCCGACCCGCCCATTCATTCCGCCGCAAAATTTCAGAGCGCTGCTGCGGCGCGTTATCGCGCTGACGCCTACTACTAAACATTTCGAATGGGAACTAGCCGAAGGAGGCCCGTTTGAGTTTTATGCGGGCCAATTCGTGTCGCTGGAAGTGCCGCGTGATGGCGAGAAGGAGGCGCGGCCTTATTCGATTGCCTCTGCGCCGCGGGACGGGAAAAGTTTTGACCTTTGCTTAAACCGTGTGGAAGGCGGATACGTTTCAAATTTTCTGTGCGATGTTGAGCCGGGCGCGGTGGTGGATGTTCAGGGGCCGCATGGCTCATTCGTGGTGTCGCAACCAGCGGAGCAGGAGCTGGTGTTCATCGCGACAGGAACGGGAATCGCGCCGATCCGCGGGATGCTCGAGGAAATTTTCGCCGGGCCTGCGGAACCGGCGCATGATGTGACACTAATTTTCGGAGTGCGACACGCAGATACGATTCTGTATCGAGGCGAATTCGATGCGCTCGCGCGCCAGCATTCGCGTTTTCATTTTCTGCCGACGCTTAGCCGGCCTCCTGCTGATTGGAAAGGAAAAACAGGTTACGTACAAGAGCACCTGCGAAAACTTTTTGCCGGCCGCAAAGACTTCAAGGCGTACATCTGCGGACTGAAAGCCATGGTGGATGAAGTGCGATTCATTCTGAAGGAAGAATTCGGGTTGGATCGCAAGCAGATCCGTTTCGAAAAATACGATTAGGCGAGAAGCGCCGGGTTAAGTGGCGAAGGCGCAACCGACGCGAGTCATCCCATCCGCTTTGCGCGTGTAAATTTTCCGGAGAGTCACACGAAGCGGAGGCAGAATGGGAACGTGCAACACGGCGACGAACGAGGAGGAAAGTTCCTCGGGATTTTCGACCTGCAAGGAAAGCCCACCGGTACAGAGATCAATCACATTCGCAGTTCTTTTTTCATTTGCCGCCAGCGCGGCATAGGCGCGCGTGCCGCTGAGCGAGACGCGCTCCCATTTACGACGCTCGGAATAGGGCTTCTCCTTTCCCGGAGCGGCCTGAGGACGCGGCGTTTGCGCTGCGGGCGACGCGGGTTCTTGCGAGGACGGCTGCGGCGGCTCCGGGCGCTTTTCTTCGGGAGGGCGCGTCCGAGCATGGGCGGCGCTTTTCATTTGATAGAGGCGCTGGTCGGCGATGCGCATCAGCGCTTCTTTGGTATCGCCGTCATGGGGATGAACCGCGATTCCGTAATCGACAGTCACTGGAACAGTAAGTTTTAGGGGTGCGATTTCACCTTCAAAATGCGCGCGCAGGCGGTCGCACAAAGTGGCGGACTGCTCGGCATCGGCCTGCGGCAAGAGTAGAGCAAATTCGTCGCCGCCGATTCGAAAAGCAAAATCGGAAGCGCGCAGATTCTTGCGGAAAGTTGCCGCCGCGAGTTGCAGCGCCTGATCGCCTTGCAAATGTCCATAACGATCGTTCAATTCTTTGAGCCTGTGGAGATCGAGAAGAACAAGCGCCAATTGATGGCCGTAGCGTTTCGCGCGGTTGAGTTCCTTATTGCAATACTCCTCGAACAGCCGACGATTGTACAAACCGGTGAGCGCGTCGGTAGCCGCATTCAACTGCAATTTCTTGAATTCTTCGTATTCCATGAGAATCGGAACACGCAAAAAAGCGGTGGAAGCGAGCACGTCCACGATAGCGGTCTTGAGGGCGACGCTCGTGTGAAGTAGTTCTGAGAGTTCCTTGCGGCGGGCCAGGATTTTCGTCCAGTAATCGAGGCTCTGGGCGTGTGTGAGATCAATACGCGCGACCGATTTGAAGAATTGCTGAAGGAAAGCGGCGCGAACATTTTCGTCCAAATTGTCGAGGGCCTCGACAAGGAGGTCGAAAAGTGAATCGTCACCTGCAGATGGAGCTAGTGACTCTGACGGCTGGGGCATTAGAGTCTCAGTTTTATCGCTTTCTGAAAACGGTACGGCACGAGGCGCACTACGAACTTCTCCTGCGGGGACAGCCTAAAGTTTAGCAATGGCGGGGCCAATGCTCAAATAAATTGTGTTTTTACGGCACTCTCAAGCTGCTGAAATTAAAAAGGAAAGCCGAGGGCACAAAGGCAGTTCGAATTTGCGTACCGGAGTTAAGCACGAAAGGGCAAACAATTTCCCGTGTCTGCTGGTTTATTGCAGCGTAGCGCCAGAGCCGGTCCGATTCTATAGCAGAGGTTTCAGAAACTCGACAGCTGCCATGCCTACATCTTCGTTAAATTCGAGCCGACGTACTCGTGCGGGGAAAGGCGGTGTGCCGCATTCGCCAAATTCCGAGGAGCGAGGAAGGGGCGCGGGAACCGTGATGGAAATCATCTCATTAGGCTGCAGGGGACGATTGCTCAAGAGGCGAGCGCCATGGCAACTGATGTCAACGGTCTTCGCGAGTTCGAGAAATTCGAGACCGTCCTGGTCTTTACCGCGGATGAATAGCGGCACTTGGAGGCGAATTCGAGGAAACCGCCTGCGCTCGCTGATCGAAGGCCCTGCGGAAAGCGCTTTTTCGGAGCATCGCGTCGCCATATTCAAACCTCAGTATTAGTACTCGGAATGCGAGCAATTTGGATGCTACAGCCTAAATTATCCACACATTATAAAGCCAATATATTCAGGTGGTTACACTGACCAGTGAATCGGGACGATTTGGTCTGAGCCTATTAGCGAAAAAAGAGAGCATTTCTTTTCAACTTAAGTGCAAAGCAAACGCCTTTCCCATTGACACTACCTACGGCCCTTTGACACCATCGGGCCTGGAAGTCCCCCACGACGAAATGCAAAACAGGCACTGCAATTGAGCAAGAACTCAACGGTTGAGACTCACGCAAACGGGCCGACGCTGTTTGGATTGATGTCGAGCCTTCTGGATTCATTGGACAAGCCGCTTCTGGTTGCCGATCGTGGCGGAAGAATCCTGTTTGCGAATTTACACGCGCAAGATCTCATGCAATGGGGCGATACGGATGAAGCACGGCCGAATCTCCTGACCGATATATTGCGAGTGGAGGCGGCGAGCCTATTTGGGCAGTTAGAACGGGGCGAGCAAGAGGTAAATCTGCCGATTGAGAGTGCAAGAGGAGCGGCTCGCGCGCGGATTCGTTGGTTACCTGAACCGGATTGGCTGGTAATTTTCGCGGAGACGGCTCCGAGGGGCGCCACAAGCGGACAGGATGAAATGCAGCGGACTGTGAATGAGCTGCTGCAAGAACGGGAAATCACGTATCGCAATCTGCTTGCTGCATATTTGAGACTGCAAGAAGTGAATCGTCAAAAAACGGTCTTTTTGGGTTCCGCGGCACACGAATTGAAAACGCCGCTCGCGGTGATGAAAGGCTACTACGATTTGCTGCTTTCGGGATCGCTGGGAGAATTGAGCGAAAAGCAAAAAGAAATCTTGCAGGAGTCAAAGCAGAGCTGCGACCGGCTGGTGCGCCTGGTTTCAACGTTTTTGAACTACACGGCCCTGGAAAGCGGAAAACTGGTATTGCAATTTCACGAGAATGACCTGCGCGATTGCCTGAATGACGTAGCCGTACGGTGGAAAGAGGCTTTTCAGCGGGCGAATGTGCGGCTAGAAATCCAAACCGATGAGAAAATGCCGACATTCAAGTTCGATTATCCGAAGATACAGCAATGCATCACAAATCTGGTGGATAATGCTCTGAAGCACACGCCGAGCGGTGGATGCGTTAGTGTGAACGCGCTCAATCATTTCTGGGAGAGGCGCGTGGCACAGGCGAGCCCGAGCAAGGAGCGGCGCGCCACACGGCGGCCGCAGCACAATAGCGTGCTGGTGTCGGTCACGGATACGGGAGTAGGGATTCCTGCGGAGCACCATCAGGAGATCTTCGAGGATTTTATGCGCGTGGATCCATCCTCTTCAGGAATGGGGCTGGGACTGGCGATCACGAAGCGGCTGATTCAAGCGCACCACGGAAAAATCTGGGTGGACAGCGAACCGGGTCGTGGAAGTTCTTTCAAGTTCCTGTTGCCGACAAAGGTAGAAACCTACAGCTATGCGTGAGGCCAAGAAGGGACAAACAAAGGAAATCATGGAAAAAGAAAAGATTCTGGTGATTGATGACGAGCCCAGCATCCGAAAATATCTGCACACGCTGCTGGATGTGGATGGATTTGATGTGACGACGGTATCGAGCGGCAGCGATGGTCTCGAATTCATTGCGAGCGGGATCAAGCCGGATTTCATCATTTTGGATGTGCTGATGCCGGAAATGGACGGGCTGGAGACACTGCGGCGATTGATGGAAGCGGACCGTTCGCTGAATGTGATCATGCTTTCATGCTCGAACGAGGTGAGCACCGTGGTGGAAGCGATACGGTTGGGAGCGCACGATTATTTGACCAAGCCATTCGAGAAACCTGAGCTCGAAGCGGCTCTGCTGAAATGCCGCCAGAAGAAGCAACTGAAAGCAGAGAACCAGGCGCTGCGCGAATACTGCGATCAGCTGACCGAGGATCTGTCTTTCCTTGCGGCAAGCCCGCAGATGCTCAAAATAAGGCAGCAGATCTTGCAGATCGCGCCTGTGGATGTGCCGGTATTTATCAGCGGCGAGAGCGGCGTCGGCAAGGAAGTGGTCGCGCGGATGATTCATTTGCGTTCGAGCCGGCGGCATCAGGTATTCGTAAAGGTGAACTGCGCGGCGCTTCCGGGAGAGTTGCTGGAGTCGGAGCTGTTCGGGTTCGAGCAGGGCGCGTTCACCGGTGCAGTGAAAGCCAAGCCAGGCAAGTTCGAACTCGCCAACAAAGGAACGATTTTCCTGGATGAGATTGCAGAAATGAGCCCACACCTACAAGCAAAACTCTTGCACGTGCTGCAGGATAATCATTTCTCGCGCCTTGGAGCGCGAGGGAGTATTCAAGTGGACGTGCGGGTGCTCGCAGCGACGAACGTTCAAGTGCAAGAGGCGATGCGCGCGGGAAAGTTTCGCGAAGATTTGTATTACAGATTGAGCGTGCTTTCGCTGCATGTTCCGCCGTTGCGCGAGCGTAGCGATGAAATACCGATGCTGTTCCGGCATTTCCTATCGAAGTACAGCGAAAAATTTCAGAAGGCAGTGTCCGAACCGCCTCAGCATTTAATCGAGGCAGCGACGCGCTATAGCTGGCCCGGGAACTTACGCGAATTGGAAAATTTCGTGAAGCGGTATGTAATTCTGGAAGACAACGAAGGCAGTTTGCGAGAGTTGCTGGAGATGACGGAGGCGCAGCAGCGTATGACTCCGCGTCAAGAAGAAGCGCCACCGAAGGAACAAGGATTGAAAGCGCTGGTGCGTAGTTTGAAAGACGAAGCAGAGATGGAAGCCATTGCTGATGCTTTGGAGAAAACAAATTGGTGCCGCAAAGATGCGGCGAAAATGCTGGGAATCAGCTACAAAGCATTGCTCTACAAAATGAGGCAGTTCAACCTGGATTCGGGCCGGGGTTCACGAAGCGCAGCGCCGGGAATGCCGGCGATACGCGGGGCCTAGAAACCGGGAGTACGACAATATCTTTTCTGCTTGCCAAGCAGGTTCTAGGACGCTTGCAAGTAGTTGCATATTGAGTGCACTCTTGTGGACACCTTTAGGCAGCACTAAGCCGGCGCTGCTCACTCATAAAAAACTTCTTGCTCCAGCGGTATGATTCTGGCAAAAAATAGTGCGTCAGACCCAGCGTGAGCGGGACCTCTGTGGGCTGGTGCTAACAAAGGATTTGGCGGAGCACGCGGTGACTCAGATTTGGAAACATCGTCGCAAAATCACTTTGGACAAAACGCAACATTCGTTACATTAACGAGCACTTCAGTTTGGAAAGTGGATTGCTGTGTTTATGTGTGGTGGGGTGAGGATTGCGGTGTGCCAGCGCAATCCGAGAGGAGCACCTTGGGGATGACTGAGCGTCGTTTGGCCCGCCGCTACGATCTGTCTCTTCCCGTAGTTGTGCATGTTCCGGTCAACAAGGAAGCGGCGCAGAACGGACAGACGCGCGATATCTCGACGCGGGGCGTTTACTTTACATTGCAAAAGGAACTGTCTCCCGGCACGGAATTGGATTTTACTCTGACGCTTCCCGCCGAAATCACACAAGGCACTGAGGTCTTTGTGCGGGCGCATGGTCGTGTAGTTCGTGTTGACCGCGAAATGGAACCCGAGACCGCGGCGTCCAACGTAGGCGTAGCGGCAGTTATCGAAAGATATGACATCATTCGGGGCGAACAAACGCGGATTTAGAGCAGGTTCGCCTCACATTGAATACTCCACATAAGTAGAATTTCACATCTGAAACGCAATATCCACAAGGCATAGAAGGCGGGTTGCCGAAATTCGTCAGGCTGGAAAAACGATTCCGGAATGTGAAATTCTTTTCCTCTCCATTCGATTATTGTTAACTGTTGAAGTGTCACCAATGCACGCAGGTAATCGCCCCACATGGATTAATAAACCTTTATATCACAGTAAGTTACGCTTCGATTCGAGCCCCTCTCTGGTAATGGCTGAGAGGAGTGCATTTGGTTTTCAGTGTGCAAGTGAATGGGATTGCACAGAACCCAAGACGGGTTCCGTGAGGGTGGTGCCGAAGTGGGAACAATGGCGCGATCAGCCCGGATGAACGGGGAAACTGTCCTGACTCTGCCGCCAGAGCAGGTGATTTTCGGCTGCTCCGACGCGATGAGGATTGTCCGAAACAAACTGGAAAAGGTTGCCGGGGCGAACATACCGGTTTTGATACACGGGGAAAGCGGAACCGGAAAAGAAATCATTGCGAAATTGATTCACGCGCGCTCGCCATGGGAATCGGGGCCCTTTGTAAAAGTGAATTGTCCGGCGATTCCCGGAACACTGGTGGAGAGCGAGCTCTTCGGATACGAGAAAGGCGCCTTCACCGGGGCAAATGGAACAAAGCCGGGCCGCGTGGAGATGGCGCAGGATGGAACGCTCTTTCTGGATGAAATCGCTGAGCTCGAGTTGGGATTACAGGCCAAGCTTCTACAATTGCTGCAGGATGGGCAATTCTGCCCGATTGGGGCGCAAGAGGATAAGCAAATTGATGTTCGCGTGATCTGCGCCACGAACCGAAACTTGGAAGAAGAGATTGAGCAGGGGACCTTCCGGCAGGACCTTTTCTATCGCATCAACGTGGTGAACATACAATTGCCGAGCTTGCGTGAACGGACGGCAGATATTCCGGTGATCTGCGATTTTCTGCGGCAGATATACAGCGACAAATTCAATCGGCAGACGCGGCCACTCTCACAGAGAAAACTGGAGATGATGCAGCACTATCACTGGCCCGGAAATATCCGCGAGCTAGAAAACCTGATCAAGCGTTATGTCATTCTGGGAACAGAAGAAGCTATTACCGTTGATTTAGCGACGAGTAATGGGAATACGAGCCCGCTGCTTCCGAACATTCCCTTGAACGGCTCGATATCCTTGAAAAAGGTGACGCGGCAGGCGATGAGGGAATTCGAAAGCAAGATCATTCTGAAAATACTGCAAGCGCACAATTGGAATCGAAAGCGTGCGGCCACGGCGCTGAATATCAGCTACCGGGCTTTGCTTTATAAGCTGAAGGAAGCGGGCGTCCCGCGGCGGAAAATCGCGGACGACCTACCTCCGCAAAACTAACGGAATCTCAGAAGTCGAAGGAGCGGCGAGATGAAAGTACGGCTAGCAAAAGCAAGGTGGGCATTGATTGCAGCAATCCTGAGCGGACTGGCCATGCCAGGCATTGCGCAGGAAACGCAAAGCGCATCTGCTGCGGATCCGAGCTCGGCAGCGAAACCAGCGCAACCGGTGAGCAAGCTTGAGGCTGTATCCGTTGATAACAAGACTTACATCATTGGGGAGAGCGATATTCTTGACATTGATGTTTGGAAGGAGAAGGAGGTCTCGAAACAGGTGCCGGTGCGGCCGGATGGAAAGATTTCGCTGCCGCTTATCGGGCAGATACAAGCGAGTGGCCTGACGCCGTTGCAGCTTCAAGACAACATCACCCAGCAACTCAAGCAATACATTTCCAATCCGGAAGTGACCGTAATCGTCAGCGATCCTCGCAGCCATCAAATTAATATCGTAGGGCAAATAGCTCGTCCGGGGACCTTCCCGCTGAGGGAATCGATGACCGTGCTGGACGCGATTGCGGAGGCGGGCGGATTCAAGGATTTCGCGAAACAAACAAAGATTTACGTGCTGCGTCCAATGCCTGGCGGTGTCCGCGTGCGCATACCTTTTAATTACAAAGACGTAATTAAAGGAAAGAACTTGCAGCAGAACGTGCAGCTGAAGCCAGGCGACACCATCGTGGTTCCATAGAGACTCGAGAATGATCAAGAAAACACTTCATTGGACGACGGCGGGCTGCCTGATGCTCGGAATGGCGGGAGCGACGTGGGCACAACAGGGCGGCGGCAGCAGCGCGTCTACCTCAAACGTTCCGGTGCTGGCGAGCGGACAGATGCCGAATTCAACTCCAACTGCGAATGCGGAACTAGCTAATACCTACCGGCTTGGAATCACCGCTGGAACGCATTTTGATGACAATGCGGTGCTGACCGCGAGGCCCCGGCAATGGGATCTGGCCTATACGCTTTTCCCCCTGATCGAGTTCACGGAAACGCGCCCGCGACTGAATTGGAGAGTGAGCTATTCGCCGGGCGTGGACATCAGCCAGAACCTGCTTTATCGAAACCAGTTTGCGCAGCAATTCAACGGCAGGTTCGATTGGCTGGTTTCACCGCATGGATTGTTGACAGCGCAGGAGTACTTTCTTATCTCGACGAATCCATTTGCGCAGCTGGGCGGCGCAGCGGGTTCGCCAGGACCGACCATCGCGCCGAACGAAGGACCCTTTATACCAAACATCCGAAGGACTTCGACTTTGACACACGCCTTGTACTCGTACCGCTTCACCGAGCACTCCTCAGTGGGAATCGGAGGAGATTTTCTGTTAGCTAAATTCGATGATACGCCGAGAAAAGGGCCAAGCGTGGCTTTAATAAACTCGCAGCGAGTTTCGGGTGAGGCGTACTTCGATCATCAGTTTTCCAATCGCGAGTCGCTCGGAGTCCAGTACGGAATCCAAGTGCTCAAGTTTCCGAGATCCGATGCGCGGACGACAACGCACACGATCCTGGTTTTCGACCAGATCACAATTTCCCCGCGCAGCACTTTCACGATCTTTGGCGGGCCGGAGTATTCCGACACATTCAACCAGGTGGTACTAAATCTAGGATTTTTCGTGTTAACGATTCCGGTGCGTGCGCAATCGTGGTCTGGAGCGGGCGGCGTAATTTACAACTGGACGGGGAATCGCCTCGGGTTGGCCCTGGATTTCAGGCGCGGGGTCAGTGATGGCGGAGGGCTGGTGGGCGCAGTGGAGCTGAACTCCGGACATTCCACGATTTCCTGGCGACTAAGCCGACACTGGTCGCTCGAGTCGACTCTCGGGGGATCCAGTAGCGTTCTTCTGGCCACGCAGAATAATCAGGAACTGCTGACCTATTCAGCGCGAGCTCAGCTGTCGCAAGAGATTACGGAGAACCTGTCCATGCACTGGTATTACGGAAGGGTGAACGAAACAGGAGGATTTGGAAATTTTCCGATTGGGAATCACGATATTGCAGGCGCATCTCTGACGTTCTCGGTACTGAAACCGATTGGGAGGTAAGGAAATGCTCGACGAGCAGCAGGATAGGAAAGCGAGAAGTATAGAGGAGTACTGGGAAATTGCGCGGCGCCGGCGCTGGCTGATCCTAGCCACGGCATCGCTGTGCTGGGGTGTAGTTTGGGCCATAGGATGGCTGATCCCACCGACGTACGTGTCGCAGGCGGGAATCATCGTTGAGCAGCAGCAAGTACCGACGGAATTCGTGACTCCAAACGTGCAAACTACCGCCGAGGAGCAGCTGCAGACCATGACGCAGCAAATTCTGAGCCGCACGAGGCTGCAGAACATTATCGACCAGTATCATCTGTATTCGCATCAGAACCCGATCGTTGCTCTATTTGAGCCGAGCGATCACGTGCAGCAGATGAGAAAAGACATTCAGATCGAACTGGTGGAGACGCCTGGGAAGCAGGCACAACAGCAATTGACCGGGTTCAAGATCAGCTACGGCGCCAGGAGTCCCGAGGTAGCGAGCGACATTGTCAGCCAGCTCGCAAACTTTTTCATCAATCAGAACATTATTACGCAACAGGAGCGTTCGCAGAGCACGACGAAATTTCTGGCATCGCAGCTTGCAGATGCCAAAGCCAAGCTGGATCAGCAGGAAGAAGCGGTCCGCGCTTTCAAGGCGCAGCACATAGGAGAATTGCCGGATCAACTTCAGAGCAACGTGCAAATCCTTTCGGGCTTGCAATCGCGCCTCGCAAATATTGAAAACGCCGAGAATCGCTCGGAACAACAACAGCTCTATTACGAATCCATCGTTCAGCAATACGAATCTGCGCAATCAACACTTGATGCTGGCGGAGACGCTATTTCGCCTCCTGTTCTCGACAAGAAGCTGGGCGATTTGCGGGCGCAACTGGCGGAGGAGCGAGCGCAGTACACGGATAATTACCCGGACGTCATCGCGCTGAAGGATCAGATCAGCAAGACTGAAGCGCTGAAGAAACAGATCAACGACGATATCGCGAAGAGAGCCAAGAGCGGGAAGCCATCGGAAGCCGTCAACCCGGTGGGCGCAAATGAATTACAGAATGGCGCGCCAACGGCGATGATGCAAATCCAGAGTCAACTGAAGTCCAATCAACTGCAGATTCAGAGCGAAAAGAAGGCCGAGAAGGACATCCAGAATCGTATCGAGCAGTATCAGGCGCGGCTGAACATGACACCGGTGGTTGAGCAGCAGATGCTGCAAATTTCACGCGGCTATGACGACGCGAAGACGAACTACAATTCGCTTTTGCAAAAGCAGAACGACTCGCAACTGGCGACAAACCTCGAGCAGAACCAGCAGGGCGAAAAATTCAGCCTAGTGGATCCAGCCAGCATGCCGCAGTCGCCCTCCTGGCCAAATCACATCCTGATCAGTCTGGGTGGCTTGGCCTTTGGCTTGGCCCTTGCAGCCGGCCTGACAATTTTGCTCGAAGTCGCGAGAGCCCGCATTCGCAAGGAAGAAGACCTGGAAGGTATCGTGCCGGCGCGCGTGCTGGTGGGAATTCCGCACATCAGTACAGTCGTGGAGCAGGAGCGGCGTATAGCGCGGAGATGGATGGAACGGGCCGCTGTGCTGACAATCGTGTTGCTCGTGGTAGCCGGAAACATTTACGCAATTTACCGAGGCTGATCAAACATGTATAGGAAATTTTTCGGGCTGACGCGCGATCCATTCGAGATCAGCCCGGACCCTTATTTCTTCTATCCAACGCCGCGGCACAACGAAGCGCTAGCCAATTTGAATTACGGAGTGCAGCGGCGCAAGGGATTCGTGGTGGTCACCGGCGAGGTGGGCACAGGAAAAACGCTGCTGGTGCGCTGCTTGCTAGATGTACTAAACCGGAATCAGATCGCGTTTGCGTACGTTTTCAACCCACGACTCTCGGTCCCCGATTTTCTGCGCTACATGCTCACGGACCTGCGCTTGCCGACAACGGGCCGGACAAAAAGCGAGATGCTGGCGCACTTGAACAATTATCTCATCGCGCGTTTTCGGCGAGGAACAACGACGGCGCTGGTGGTTGACGAGGCACAGTTGTTGAGCTGGGAATTGCTGGAGGAAATTCGGCTACTGACAAACCTGGAAACTTCGCAGCAGAAGCTGCTGCAAATCGTGTTAGTGGGACAACCCGAATTGGATCGCAAGATGGATTCGCCTCACTTGAGGCAGTTGAAGCAGCGGGTGGGGCTGCGCTGTCGGCTGGAACCGCTTCGGGCGGACGAGATTCGCGGATATATCGAAAGGCGGCTGGAGCTTGCTGGAGCCAATTCTCACGGCAAGACAATCTTCTCGGAAGAAGCGATCAAGGGTATCCACAGCTATTCGAAAGGAATTCCGAGGCTGATTAATACGCTTTGCGAGAACGCGCTCGTGTCTTCGTATGCCAGGCAAGCCAAGCAGGTGTCTGGGGATGTGGTCGAGGAGGTTGCCGCTGATTTTCGCCTGGATGAGACAGCCCCGGCGCTCGGCGAACCGGAAGAGGCGGGAACTCGGAAACGAGCTCTGAAGGCGTTGTTCCGAATGATTGAGGAGTTGGATGGAGCGGCGGAGAAGTCGGTAGAAGAGGCCAAATTCGAATCAGGAGTGAAAGCGGAATGAGCCGGCTATATGAAGCACTACGCAAATCAGAACTGGAAAATCAGCAAAAGAACGGAGCAACGCTGACGGAGACGTCTCACGTTGCGCCAACTGCCCTCGAGAACCCGGTCGAAACCATCGCCGTCACGCCGATTGAGCTGACCGGCGCGAAGAGCGTGCAGACGCACGTGACGTCGCATGCGCATTTGGTGGCCCTCACAGAGCCACAGGGACTTCCGGCAGAAAAGTTCCGCGTGCTGATGACCAGGCTTGGCAATTTGAGAGGTCAGCGCGAACTGAAATCGCTCCAGATAACCAGCGGAGTTGTGGATGAAGGCAAGACGCTGATATCGGCCAATCTCGCAGTCACGCTCGCGAGGCATTCGCAATATCGGGTGCTGTTGGTAGAAGGCGATCTGCACAATCCCGCGTTGCACGGGCTGCTGGGACTTAGTCATCTGAAGGGATTGCGTCAATGGTGGGACGATCCGAAAAGCCTGATCAGCGACTATCTTTATCAGATAAACGATTTGCCGCTCTGGTACCTGCCGGCGGGAGGCCGCTTTGACGAGCCAGGCATGGTGCTGCAATCGGGTCGCTTCGCTGAAGCGTTCGCACAGGTTAGTGGGCCATTCGATTGGGTTGTAGTGGATTCGACACCGCTGTTGCCCATGGCCGATGCCAATATCTGGAACCGGATGGTGGATGGAGCCTTGCTGGTCGTTCGAGAGGGCGTGACGCCGGTGAACGCATTGAAAAAGGGTCTTGAAGCTCTGGATGACCCAAAACTGATTGGGGTGGTGCTCAACGGCGCATCGGAATTCGACCGCGTGAATTATTACGATCAATATTACGCACAAGTCGGTAGCAACAGAACAAGGAAAAATGGAAAGCCGGCGGAGGTTCGCGGGTGATTCGTTTCTTTCACACATACTTTCCAGCGCGCACTCTCTTTCTGGGAATTTCAGAAGCCGTGCTGGTGACTACAGCCTTTGTTATTGCGACATTTGCACGGCTTGGCGCAAACGACGCGAACCTGATGCTCCATTACGAGCAAGGATTTTTGAAAATCAGCGTCGTGGCTGTGATCTTTATTCTCTGCATGTACTACTTCGATTTGTATGACTCGTTGGTTCTGAGCAACCGGCGCGAGGTACTAACCAGGCTCGTGCAAGTGCTGGGTACAGTGTGCATCATGCTGGCGCTGCTTTATTTTGCTATACCTACACTCCAATTAGGCCGCGGCATTTTCGTTATGGGCTTCGCTCTGGTCGCGCTTCTTCTTTTCGCCTGGCGACGATTGTTCCTGGTGGTGAATACAATGCCGCAATTTGCGCAAAGGACACTAATTTTGGGCGATAGCCCGTTGGCGAAGGCGCTGATCGGAGAGATCGAGTCGCGCAAGGAACTGGGGATTCGGGTTGCGGCGCATTTGCGCGAAATTGAAACAAACGAGCAGTCGTACACAAGTCTCCCGGAGGCGGAGCGTTTCGAGGCGCTTTCGAAGCAGGTGGAATCCTACCGAGCGAGTCGGATCATCGTGGCCATGGGCGAGAGGCGCGGAAAGCTGCCTGTGGAAGCCTTGCTCCAATTAAAGGCGAGCGGCGTTCAGGTGCAGGATGGAGCGGAAGTATACGAGGCGATTACCGGGAAAGTGCCGCTCGAATCATTACGGCTGAGTTGGCTGCTGTTTTCGCCCAGCTTCTATGTTTCACAGCCGTTGCTTGTCTATAAGCGCATTTTTTCTTTCATGATTTCGCTGTTCTGCCTCATTGTCGCGGCTCCGATCATGGCGATTGCGGCGATTGCCATTCGCCTGGATTCGGCCGGGCCGATTATTTTCAAGCAAAAACGTGTCGGAGAGCGAGGCAAACTCTTCACCCTGTACAAGTTCAGAACGATGGTTGACGGCGCGGATCAGGACCATAACTTCCGCCCCGCTGAAAAGACCGATGGGCGCTTCACGCGAGTCGGTGTGTGGTTGCGACGCGCACGTATCGATGAGTTGCCACAGCTAGTAAACATTCTTCGCGGAGATATGTACTTCGTGGGTCCGCGGCCCTTCGTTCAGAATCAGGAGGAAGAATGCCTGGCGAAAATTCCTTACTACCGTCAGAGATGGTCGGTAAAACCGGGCGCAACCGGCTGGGCACAAGTAAACCGCGGCTACTGCGCCACAATTGAGGATAATACGGAGAAGCTCGCCTATGATTTGTTTTACATCAAAAACATTTCTATTGGTCTGGATTTGCTGATTTTGTTCAAAACCCTCAAGACACTGCTTTTGAGCCGAGGGTCGCGATGATCTTCTACTTTTGGTTCGCCCTATTTTGTGTCGGAGTGACATGGTTGGCTTATGTTTACGCCGGCTATCCCCTGTTTCTCTGGGTTTCCGGACTATGGCGAAAGTTTGAGCCTCGGTTTGCGGGCGCTTATCTGCCGAAAGTCTCTGTCCTGATTTCCGCGAGAAATGAGGAAAAAGATATCGAGTGGAAAGTCCGCGAGACGCTTTCGTGGAATTATCCCGCGGAGCAATTGGAATTGATCGTGGCCTCGGACGCATCCGTAGACCGTACGGACGAAATCCTCCAGAGCATCCATGATCGCAGACTGCGATATGTGCGTATGGAAAGCCGCGTGGGGAAAAACGAAGCGCTGAACCGTCTGGCCAAAATCGCCACGGGCGAACTATTGCTATTCTCAGACGCCAATTCACACATCGGGAAGGACTGTTTGAGCAGCATGGTTCGTCACTTTTCGGATCCTCGTGTCGGATGCGTTACCGGCACAGAGCACACGCAACCCGAAGGAGAGGAACTGGCCGTTGGGTCCGGAACCCGAGCGTACCTGGATTACGAGTTTGGAGTAACCAGATTGGAGAGCCGGGTTGGCTCGGTGATCGTATGCGACGGCTCACTCTTCGCCATTCGGCGGTCTCTATTCCACACGCTTCATCCGGATCTGGCCAACGATTTGGAACTGCCTTTCTGGATCGGCAGTCAGGGCTATGGATTGCTTTGCGATCCGTCGGCATGGGCGCTGGAAAAGGCGATGCGTTCGCCGCGCGAAGAATTCAATCGGAAGAAGCGTATCTGCGGCCAGGGCGCTTTGGGATTCTGGAGGCTGCGGCATTGCCTCCGGGGGTTTCGCGGATGGCAGTTTGTATCCCGCAAGGTACTACGGTGGCTGTCGCTGATTCCCATGGCCATGATTCTGGCCGCCACGATGATGCTTGCGCGGTCTCCATTTTTCGCTCTTCTGGTGGCTCTTCAGGCGGTGTTCTACATTCTGGCTTTTGGCGGCTGGATGCTCAACTTAAGGGATCAGCAGGGAGGACCTCTTTTGACGATGCCATTCTATTTCATGCTGGTCAATCTGGCTGCCATTATCGGAGTTTTCCAGGCATGCACGGGCAGGCGCTTCGCGGTTTGGGAAGTTGCCGTGCTGTCTCGCGGTCGGCAGAACGCCTGATCCGCGAAAACAGGAATAAAGGTGAATACGAAGGAAAGCGCGAAAATAGCGGCGAGGAAATGCGTGTTCTCGGTAGACGTGGAGGATTGGTTTCATATCCTCGACCTGCCGACAACTCCCGATATTGCGGAATGGGAGGCGCTGCCGTCGCGCGTGGAGCGAAATTTTGAGCGGCTGCTGGAGCTTTTTGAGAGAAAGGGAGTGCACGTTACCTGCTTCTTTCTAGGATGGGTGGCTAAGAAATTTCCATCGTTGGTCAAAAAAGCTGCGCGGCACGGTCACGAGATTGCCTCGCACGGCTATGCGCATCGGCTGGTGTATCAACTGAGGCCGGAGGCGTTCTATGAAGATGCCGTGCGTTCAAAAAAAATTCTTGAGGATATCGCCGGCAGAGCCGTTTGGGGCTATCGCTCTGCGGGATTTTCTGTCACACATGATACGGGATGGTTTTTCGACAAGCTGATTGAGGCGGGATACGTCTACGACTCCTCCGTTTTTCCTGCTACCCGCGGTCACGGCGGCATGGCGGATGAACAGCGCGCGCCTTTCTGGATTGAAGGAAACGCAGGACGCTTGTTCGAGTTCCCCTTGTCAGTGGCCGAGGTGATGGGCAAACCAATGTGCTTTTTCGGCGGAGGCTATCTTCGCCTGTTTCCATACCGCGTAATCAGCAGAATGGCGAACCGGGTACTCAACGAGGGCCGCCCCGTCATATTTTATGTGCATCCGCGCGAAATCGACCCCGAGCACCCGCGGCTGGCGATGAACTGGAAACGGCGCTTCAAATCGTACGTGAATCTTGATTCAACCATGCCAAAAATCGAGCGTCTGATGCAGGAATTCTCGATAACCAGCTTCGAAGGGCTGGTTCGGCGAGAGGAAATTGAAACGGCGAGCCGAGGAGAATTGATACAGGCGCTGCAGCGAATGATTCCGTTGCAAACAGACGAGAAAATTCTGGCGACTCCAATATCGATAACGGCAGAAGCATCCGGGAAAATGTGAATGGTGCAAATATCACAATCCGCGAGCGCACAGAACGCGCTTTCGAGCGCGGCGCCTTCGAAGTTCACGTTCACCTTTTGGAAAGGCCGCGTGGCGCTCTATGGGGCGCTCAAAGCGCTCGGCATTGGACCCGGGGACAACGTAATCGTTCCCGGCTACACATGCGCTATGGTGCCCGGGGCGGCGCTATTCGCCGGCGCCAATTGCATTTACGCCGATATTGATCCTCAGACCTACAGCCCCTCCTTGGGCACTTACTCCGATGCGTTTGAGGCGAATCACGGAAAGCGCATCAAGGCGCTGCTGTTGCAGCACACATACGGGATTCCGGGAACCTCTCCGCGCATTGCCGCTTGGGCGCGAGCCCAGGGTATGGCAGTAATCGAAGATTGCGCCCATTCTCTGGGAACTCGCTACTGTGATGACCGCGGCATCTGGCAGGAAGCAGGCAGCGCCGGCGACGTTGCAATCTTCAGTTCACAGTGGTCCAAGCCCGTTTCGACAGGGCTGGGAGGCTGGCTCAGCACCACGAACAAGAACTTGGCGAAAAAACTGGCGCGGTTTCATGACGAGGAATGCAATAACCCCTCGTTTCGCGAACTTTCACTGCTGGCTGGGCAACTTGCGCTGCGCTCGATTTTCTCGTCACCGCGACTTTATTGGATGGCGGCAGACGCATTTCGCACTCTCGCTAATCATGGGGTGTTTGTAGGCACGAACGATTCGGGTGAGTTCGATGGAAAAATGCCAGAGCGGTACGCGAAGAAAATGTCGGGATTGCAGGAATGGCTTCTGAAAAAACGGCTGGCGAGCACGGTCGTGCTGGTGCGAAGACGCAACTTGAAGCTTGCTTACGATGAAGCGCTGCGCTCCTTCGGATTGCCTGCGCTCGACGTTCCGCATTATGCGGACCCCGTGCTTTTGCGATATCCAATGCGCGTGCGCAACAAAGCGGATGTGCTGGAGAAAGCGCGCAAAAAGCGCATCGAGATTGGAGACTGGTTTAACCATCCGTTGCATCCTCGGGAGGCAAACGCCGAGGCTTTCGGATACAGACCCGGGATGTGTCCCGAGGGAGAGCGCGCCGCGCGTGAGGTAATCAATCTGCCTCTGACAGAGCGCACCACAGAAAAGAAAGCGCGTGAAGCAGTGAAATTCCTTAGCCAAGTGGCGGAAATATGAGTGGGACTTCACAAGCCGTGCTGCCAGAGCGCAAATCCGGCGATCGTAAACAGGTGTCCGTCATCGTGCTGATTGACGCCCTTGGCTGGAAGTACGTGGAAGACAGCAATTTTCTGACGGACGTGCTCCCTCATCGTCAGCCCTTGCGCACGGTGCTGGGATTCAGCTCGGGAGCGATTCCGGCGATGCTGACAGGCGTTCCTCCGGCTGAGAATGGCCATTGGAACCTTTTCTACTATGATCCGCAGGGTTCGCCGTTTCGCTGGTTCCGGCACTTCCTTTTTCTGCCGAATGGGATACTGGACCACCGAGTCACGAGAAAACTGCTCAAGGAAACGGGCAAAAGGCTGCTCGGTTTGGGGCCACTGTTCGACTGCTGCGTTTCACCGCGGCTGATTCCGTACTTCAACTGGGTGGAACGGCGAAACATTTACGATCTCGGAGGAATCACCGGAGCGCCGTCCATCTTCGACCAGCTCAAGCGCGAGGGCCTTCCCTTCCGCGTTTACACTTACCATCATTTAACCGACGCCCAGATCCTCCGCCAGGCAGAAGAGGACATTCGCTCCAGTGCGGCCTCGTTTTATTTTCTGTATCTCAGCGAAATGGACATGTTCCTCCACATGCACTGCATGGAACCAGAGAAAATCGAAGAGCGCCTGCGGTGGTACGAAGAAAATCTGCGCAAAGTTTTTGCGGCGGCGCAAGAGACAAGTGACAGCGCGAATTTCGCGATTACTTCGGACCACGGAATGACTCCAGTCAGCAAGAAATACGATCTGCTTAAGCACTTCGAAGAACTGGCGCTGCGCATGCCGGAGGATTACCTGGCCGTTTTCGATTCCACCATGGCGCGATTCTGGTTTTTCACCGATGCCGCGCGCAAAACTGTCACCGAAATTCTGAATAACGCGCCGTGCGGCCGAGTTCTTTCCGATGCGGAATTGAAGCGCTTCGGTGTTTTCTTTCCGGACCGTCGATTCGGCGAGCTGATTTTTTTGCTGCATCCCGGTTGGCTGCTTTCACGGAGCGATTTTAACGGAACAAGCTGGCGGCCTGTGGGAATGCACGGTTACCATCCTGACGATCCGTATTCCGACGGAGTATTTCTGAGCAACGTGAGACCGGAGAACTCGATGCAATCCGTACAGGATGTGCATGATTGGATGTGGGAGGCCGCACAACGCGCTAGAGCATGAGCACGCAACCCATTTCGCTGATGATTTTTTCGAATTCGACGGTGCGCGCCGGCGTCGAAGAACATGTTCTCGAATTGTTGCGCGGCTTGGACCGGCAGTTGTTTCAGCTTCACTTGGCATGCCCGAAAGAGTTACGGGAGAAGTTCGGGGATGAAATTCCGAACGACGTGCAAGTAACGCCGGTAATGATTGACAGCATTTCGGATATCAGTGGTGCCATCGTGCTGGCGCGCGCCATTCGCCGCCACAGAATTCAGATTCTGCATGCCCATATGTTTCGCGCCAGTTTGTTTGCCTCTCCGATTGCCCGGCTTTGTGGCGTTCCAGTCGTGATTGAAACTTCGCATAGCCGTGAGCCGTGGAGAAAAGGCTGGCTAAAGTCCAAATACATTGTGGACCGGCTCGCCGGGACGTGCGTGAGCCGTTTCATCGCCGTTTCTTCCGCATGCGCTCAGCATTTGACCGGCAACAAGCGCGTGGACCCGTCCAGGGTTCGCGTCATCCACAATGGCTGCAATCTCGAGAAGTTTGACCCGGAGAGACCTGCGCCGGCCGGCATGCGGCAATCGCTTGGATTTGGAGAGAACGATCCAGTTCTGTTGGTGCTGGCGCGCCTGGAACCGCAGAAGGGCCATCACGTACTCCTTGACGCCGTGCCGGACGTGCTCAAGGAATTTCCGAACGCCCGATTGGTCTGCGTGGGCGATGGCGCGCTGCGCGACAATCTCGAGCAGCAAGCGCGCGCTTTGGGCGTTTACGATTCCGTGCGATTCGTTGGATATCAATCGAACACCCCCGATTGGCTCGCGTTGGCGGACCTAACTGTGCTGCCTTCCTACTACGAAGGCCTGCCACTGGTCGCGATCGAATCCCTTGCGGCGGGCAAGACGATCGTAGCGACCGCAGTTGACGGGACTCCAGATGTCGTCATCCACGGCGAGACGGGTCTAACCGTGCCTCCGGGCGATTCAAAACGCATGGCGGAAGCGATGTGTGCATTGCTCCGCGATCCGAAACGAAGGCAAGCGCTCGCGGAATCAGGGCGTCGCCATGTCTTAGAGGCCTTTAGCGCCCGAAAATTCATACGGGAAACGACTCAGTTTTACCTCGATGCATGGGCCGGGCATTTGCAGAAGCCTATGAGCCGGCAGGTTGAGGTGGCGCGGGAATCATAGAGGTTGCGCGAACATAGCGAATCGGGAAATCTTCGATGGAATTTACAGGCTCCCAAATTTTGACTGGTGAATCGGGCAAAGCTACCGCTCGCCTCGATGAAAAAAATAGAGCGACGGAACGCGCGCTCCAAACGCGAAATTTGACTTCTGCGCGTGCAATCGAGATCGTGCGGGCGTCTTTCGGTGACGGTTTGCGGGCAATTGTGCTTACCGGCAGCCTGGCACGTGACGAAGCGACCATTATCGAGCATTCGCAAGGCTCGGAGCTTCTCGGCGACGCTGATTTCCTGATGGCTTTCAGCGCTGGCTCTCCGATGCCGAGAGTAGTCGAAGAAGCGGCGCTCAGCCAAAGAATCGAGGAGATTCTGCTGAAAGAAGGTCTGCGGTGTACGGTGCATGCTCATGCGGTTTCTCCTCAATATTTCCAGACGCTTCCCCCCGCAATTTTTTCCTACGAGCTCAGGAATTGCGGCAGAGTCGTCTGGGGCGATCCTGGCATTCTCCGATTGATTCCAGATTTTTCTGCGGCAGACCTACCGCGCGAAGATGCCTGGCGCATGTTATGCAACAGGATGATCGAACACCTCGCCTTCGTGCACCGCCTGTCGCCCGATTCAGCGGAACTGCCGACTGATTTGCATTACGCGACAGTCAAATTGTTTCTGGATATGGCGACTTCTTATTTGGTCTTTGCAAGACAGTATGCGCCAAGTTATCAGGAACGCGCCAAGCGACTCCAGAGCATGGCCGCCAATTCAGTGGCGAATGCCCCCTTCCCGTTAGCCAAATTTGCCATGCGAGTGTCTGAGTGCACGATGTGGAAGCTCACAGGAGATGACGTCTATTGCGAATCCGGCGTCGAACTGTGGAAGGAAGCCATCAGCTACATGCGGCGTCTGTGGCGCTGGCAGGCGATGGAACTCGCGGGCAAAACAGGCATCCTGACTGTTGCCGAGCTTTCGCGCGAGTTGGCACGGCGGCAAACGGCAAAACAGCGCCTCCGTGGCTGGGCTTCGTTAGTCAAGCGGCGCGGCGGATTGAAGAACGCTGCGCAGTGGCCTCGCTGGGTGACAATAGCTTTTCAGGCAACGCCTCGCTACCTCGTTTACCAGGCTGCTGCGGAAGTCGCCTTTCGCCTTCCCTGCCTCGTGAAACACAGCGGGCAGCCGCCGCGGCTTGACGTCAATTGGGCGGAGCTTCGAGCCCTGTTGCCGGAGCGCACTCCGCAATCGCGATACACAGACGAGGCGCTCTGGCGCAAATTGGTGGATGACGTCTTGTGGAACTATTCGCAATTTCTGGAAGGCACCACCGCTTAACCGGGTACAAAATGGAAGGGACTCTTACAAATCATTCGACAGGACCTATGACCAGCATAGAAAAGAGCCGTGTAGCGCTTCGAGGAACAAAAGAAAAAGGAATTGCCGCGGCCGTTCGCGAATGCATGGAGTTGTGCGAGTGGCGGCGCTGGGTGCCGCAGGGCGGCACTGTAGTGCTCAAGCCGAACCTGTGCACAGCCGTTCCCGAGCAAATCGAATCGTCGAACACGAAATTGGCTGTGACGGCCGCAGTTTGCGAAGTGTTGCTGGAACGGACCAATCGAATTTCCGTGGTCGAAGCGGATCACATCCGGCAGACAACGGAGTACGTTTACGAGGCAACCGGCTACACGGAGCTCGCGAGAAAATACGGCGTCGCGCTGGTGAATTTGTCGAAGATGGCATTGGTGAATTGTCAGGTCGAGCCGATTGGAGAAATTCCGCTGCCGCGCATGCTGCTCGAATGCGATACGTTCATTTCCGTACCGGTACTCAAAACGCACGCATTGACTTACTTCACAGGCGTTCTGAAAAACCAGTGGGGATGCGTGCCGCTTGCGCTGGATCGCATTCAGCACCATGGCGCAATCCACGAGATGCTGGCTTCGCTGCACCGAATTTTTCATCCTCAGTTTTCGATTGTGGACGCCACAGTTTGCATGGAGGGCCGAGGTCCAGTGGCGGGAAAACCTCGCATTCTGGATGCAATTTTGGGAAGCCAAGACGGCGTGGCGCTCGATGCCACCTGCATGCGCCTGATTGGCTTGAATCCCATGCTGTCGAAACACGTAGTTTTCGCGGCCAAGCGGGGCCTCGGCAATATCGAAGAGCAGGAAATTCAGGTTGACGGCAATTGGCAGAAATTCTCCACGCATTTCGAGCCGCCCCCGAAGGACCGGCTCAACACGTTGATGTTCAAATTCAGCAAGTACCGCTGGTTCACGAAGTACATCCTGGGGAACGACGTGGTGTATTACCCGGTGCGCTCGGCAGTGAAATTTCTCCGGCGCGTTGGAATTGTGAGCGGATAGGATGAGCGGCACAGAGAATCAGGAGATTAGAGGGCCAGCTAACGCCGATGGCCCGCTCGTCAGCGTCATTATCCTCTACTACAAGCGGCGCGAAACGATTGAGGAGTCAATCGACTCAGTGTTGTCGCAGGATTATCCAAACGTCGAGTTGGTCGTCGTGGACAACAACTCGTGCGACGACGTCAGAGCAGTAGTTGAACAGCGCTCCCACAAAATAAATTTTGTGCAACTTACTGAAAACCGCGGGGCTTGCGGAGGCCGCAACGCAGGACTGCGTGCGTCGCACGGTGACGTCGTGGTCTTCCTCGAAGATGACGTGAAGTTCCTCTCGCCATTCGAGATCACAAAGATTGTGAACTTGTTCGCCCAGCGGCCGGAATTTCACGTGTTGGCCCTGCAGGTCTGTGATCCGGATACAGGCAGACTCCGTCTGAGAGAATGGTGCCATCCCCGCTACTGGAAAGAACACTCAGAATCTGAATTTGAGACCACCTGGTTCGGCGAAGGGGCGTGCGCCTTTCGCCGCGAAGCTCTCGACATTTGCGGCGGATATTACGAACCTTTATTCTACGGAGCAGAGGGCGACGACCTGGTCATTCAGCTGTTCAACCATGGTTTCCGCATTTTGCACACCCCGCAAGTTCGCGTGGGACATCGCGCATCGGAAACAGGACGCAGCTCCGACCGCCAATATAAATATTTCACGCGCAATTATTTCTGGATCTCCTACAAGGATTTCCCGTTCTTTGCGGGGATGCGTTACCTCGTGCCAAAAATCGGAATGATGGGCGTGTTTGCTCTGCGCAGTGGAGCTTTCAAGCCGTTTTGGGAGGGCGTTCGCGATGGAATTTCCGGGCTGAAAAAGATTCGGCCAGACCGCACGCCTGCCAATCGAGCGGCGCTCACTTATCTTCGCCAACTGGAAAAGTGGCGTCCGAATTTGCTGGTACGCCTTTCGCGACATCGCGAAGCGCCACAGATTTGAGTTAAGGAATCGTTATGGATATACACGGGAAAACAACGGAAAGGACGGCCAGATGATCTTCTATTACCTCATCGTATGGTTCTCGGCCGTACCGAATCAGCCGTGGTTTGGCGCGCAACTGGGCGGCGATGGCTTCACTGTTTTCAAGTACGTCGGCTTGGTGGCATTTCTCTATGCACTCGGTTATGTTGCCGTCAAAGGGGGCGTTCCAACTCTGTTTGGCACTTGGCAAGCGCGATTCTTTGCGGCGCTGGTATTTCTCGCAACTATCTCTTATATGGCTCTCGGCGATCGGCCTAACATCTTCATGAGCCCGTTGATGAGCTATCTCTCTTTCGTCTTCATGTTCTTTGTCATCATTGTCCTGGTGGATTCGGTGCGCCGCTTGCGCTATTCCGTATTTGCCATCATGGGCGCTCTGTCCGTGGCATCGTTGTACTTGCTGAGAGAATGGCAAAAGAACGGGTTCTCTTCCGGTTACCGCGCCGGGTGGGTTTCCGGCGACGCGAATTATTTTGGGGCGAACGCCATTCTGGCTCTGGCGCTTGGGTACTTCCTGCTAAAAACAAAGTTGCCGTTCCGTCAGAAGCTTTTCGTGATCGCCTGCACAATGCTCACAGCCACTTCCCTGGTAGTTTCAGCGTCACGGGGCGCTTTCCTCGGCATTTGCGTCTGTGCCGTATTCATCTTCATGCGATCTCGTAAGAAGGCTCAGTTGCTGGGCGCCGGCGTGGTGATCGCCATGCTCTTGATTATTTCGCCGAATTCGCCGATCCAGAGAATTCTCCATCCTCGGTATGGAGACACGGCATCAACAGAGGCACACAAAGAGCTGTTTTATGCCGGGCTGAAAGTGTATGCGAAGCATCCCATCACGGGTGTGGGCCTCGGCAGGTTCAAAGAGACGATGGACAGCATGGGCTTGTTTCAAGACAGAGGCGGATATATAGCCCATGATGTATATGTCGAGTACGCTGCGGAAATGGGCACACTGGGCATTTTGCTGTTCTTGTGCATACTGGTTTCAACATATTCATCGCTGGCCAAGGTCCGCCGCGACGCGCGAAAAAGAGGAGATGAATTTTTCTTCGCTGTGACCAGCGGTATGCAAACGGGCTTGGTCGGTTTTGCTGTGGCTTCCATGTTCCTTTCGGCGGAGTACCAAAAG
This sequence comes from Candidatus Acidiferrales bacterium, assembly GCA_035763605.1. Classification (GTDB taxonomy): domain Bacteria; phylum Acidobacteriota; class Terriglobia; order Acidiferrales; family UBA7541; genus DAHUXN01. Next base: position 70,389 of record DASUAV010000174.1, on the reverse strand, counting down.
ACATTCTGGATTATCATTTTTCTTTCAGCGGCTATTCCCGCTCTTTTTCGAAAACGCTGCCGCGAACTTGACCGCGTCGAGAAGGCGGAGAGCTCACGCGCGTTTTCAGCGCCCGCGACTAATGCGGGTCCAGAAACCGATCTTGTGCATGCGAGATTCGAGAGAGTTTAGTCTCAGGATTAGTTTGCGCAAGAGCGCCCGCTGAAAGACCGATTCACGCGAAATGGCTGAGCAATCCAACTCTGCAATCCCGCTGCTTTCACGCGTGCCCGAAGCACAACGCGACCGGATTATCACCGGCATGCGTTCTACCGTGTGGCTAGCCGGGCTATCGGTTCCGTTTAGTTACGGGACCACCATATTGTTTGCCCGAACCGGTCCCGAAGCCGTGGGTATGTACGGTTTGATGGGCGCCTACATCACCTTCGTTTCCTGCTTCCTCTATTTGGGCGGCGATGCTGTCGCCATGAAGTTCATTCCTGAAGTGGAACGGAGCAAGAGGCGGTCCTTCCTGGCATCGTACTACGCGATTACGTGTCTTGGGCTGATTCCTTACCTGATTGTTGCGACAGTCTGGCCCGATAAACTCCATTATATTTTCGGCAAAAACACCAGTCCTCATCTACAGCTTTTGATCCTGTTCCTTGCTCCTGTTTCCATTCTCTTTTTTCTCGTCATTTCATCGTTGAAAGGCCTGCTAGAGATTGCACAGGCGCAAGGTCTCGCTCGCATGCAGCCGGTCGGATACCTATTCTTCTACTTACCTTTTTTCTTCTTTGGCCGCACATTTGCGGCCGCACATTACACGCAAATCATCTGGGGTATCTACTTCACGTTAATTATCGGGATCTCGCTAACAGGCCTTCGAATACTGCTTAACCATTTGGAACCCTCCCATCATGCTAAATCGTTTCACTTCTTTCTTCCCAAAGGGTTTTGGAAGTACACATTTTCACTCCAGGAATTGAGCGCGCTGAACTTTTTCTCACAGCGGCTCGACGTGTTTCTAATTCTGAATGTCGGCAATCTGGCTGTACTCGGGAAGTACGTTGCGATTATTACTTTGGCCGACTCGATTCGAACGGTCAATCGATATATCACGGATACACTCTTGCCCTCTTTGACGAACGTTTTGGCGGAAAAAAATTATGCGGGGGCCACGGACGTATTCGCGATGCATATGCGTATCCTGTTGCTCGTGAATGCCGCCGGCACGTTTGCTTTTGTCTTTATGGCGCGCCCATTGCTGCACATTTATGGCACGCAGTACCTGCCTCTCGCGAACCTGGTTGTCGTGCTTTCGTTTTTACTGGGTGTTGCGGGTCCATGCCGAATTGGGGGAATCTTGCTTTCCAGCGTAGGCAAGCAACAGCGGGCAGTATGGGTCAGCCTCGGACAAGTGAGTCTTTATGTGTTTCTCTTTTTCAACCTTTGGCCAAGATGGGGTTTGGCCGGCGGCATTTGGGCTTACGGGCTCTCGATGTTCGCTCAAGCGCCTGTGCTGATGATCGTAGCCTGGCGCAGTGTTCCCTTTCGCCTGGGTATTTTCAAAGACTATATGATGTTTTGCGCGGTAAGCCTGGTCTCCGCTCTGGCTCTGTACTTTTTCGGTCCTTTTTCGGCTGCGCTTGGCTTGATTTGCTGGGTAACCGCCATGGCCCTATATCTCATCTCGGGGGGCTACAACTACGCAGAATGCAGAAAGCTCTTGCGGTGCTTCCTGCCTGTATCCTAGCTCGCACTCGCTACTTCGGGGCCGCGTTTTCCAGCCACAGCATATTTGCCTTACGCACCAGACTGATAACGTCACCATAGCTTTTCTCCTCTCCGCCGCACTTGTATTTCTCTAAGGGCGGAGAACAGGAAACTGCGGCTGTCACATCTTCATGACCATCATAAGCATTGTCCAGGAGCGTGATCAAACCCCAATTCTTCTTTTCACCACTGTTATCAGAATACTGCCACCATGCTTCTCCGACGAATGGGTGCGATCCATTTGCATAAGACCGGGAGTGCAAAGCTTGAATCGCTTCGTAGTAAGCCTGTCCGCGAGCCTGCTGTGTAGGAAATTCATGGATTCCGTTTGCCCGTTTTGCGAATGCCGCCCACGGAGAGTCCGCGTCGGCGGTGCGGTATTGCCCTTCAATGACCGGTTTATCCCCAAAATATCTGCCCAAGTACTCGATGACATCCGGGCGGCTTTCTAAATCACCTGGCCCGGAAAGCACATCGACATACCGGGAAGCCGCCTGCAGCACAGGGGGTCGCGGTGGAGCACCCCAGCTGCCTATGCTGTCCGGTCCTAGGAGAAGAGCGTTAGGGAACGCCGCCTTTATTTCATCGTGACACGTACCCAGATATTCGCTGGCGAGCGCATAGAGGAAAGCGTCTAAATCCGCGCGTACCGCCGGCTTTGTATCTCGCAGAGAGAAATAATCGCTGCCGAGCCAGGAGCGGTGCGCAGCCCGGCCGTCTTCATCCATCAGCCCGGAACCTATACCCCATCCGTTCTGTATGTAATTCACCGTAATCTTCGCGTCCCTCTGTGGAGCCTCACCGGAGGCGAACTCAAGATCGAGTCTCCCATTTGCATAGTCAATCGAACCGGATGCCAGCGATGGGCCGTATAGCTTCCCCTTTCCAATATCGCCCGCTGCAGGCGTGCCGTTCACAAAGATCTGCACGGAGAATGGACTCGCCACGGGCCGTTCCAGGGTGTGACTGAACACAAGCGTGGAACCGTCGCCCACTCCGACCGCCTCACCTTGTATCGGTGTGCCTGTGGAATCGAAAGTCGTGTAACTCGCACTCCATGCCTTGTTAAGCTGTGCGATTGTTCCGTACTTTGCAGCAAGGCTGTCTCGCCAGGCTTTCTTTGTATAAACCGTCGTGTCCGTATATACGGCTTTATATCGGGCATTGGCAGTCTGCACCGGCGACATCGTGGCCACCAGCCAGGAAAGGTGCGGATTGTTATGCCCGGGCGGAGTGGTCGGAAAAGCATCGCCCGCGCCAAATCCGAACATTTCATCCCCGTCATCCTCCCCAATTCCTATTAGGTACGTCGCGTTGGGAGACGACTTAAGGAGCTGAAATTGCTGCGATACCTGCAGATCCCTCTGCAACCAGAGCTTGAAGTCCTTGTCGAAATAGTCCGCAACTCCGGGACCGGGCCGATAGCCCTTGTACACCTCGCTTGCGCCATAAAGCATATTCTTTACGGGGTCATCGAGAAGCTTTTGCCCTTTGGAATGATAGACGTCAATTTGCGGATTCCTCATACTATAAAGAGCGGGGCGCGTCACACTGATAAAGGGGAGCTTGATTGTTTTCGGAAACGAGCGATTGTCGTCTATCGGCAAAAGATGGGCTGAGGCGTAGATTCCCAGCGCGTTGAACTCCCATGATTTAATTCGGCGCAAAGTGGCCTCTGTCCAAAGTGGACCATTGCTATCGCCGTACTTGGCTTTCGCGGCTTGGTCGAGAGTCTTGTTCGTCGAAGCCGCAATGGCGTACACACCCTGCATGAAAAATCCATTGCCTTCGGGCGTACACAGCCACCATTGAGTTCCGAGCTTCTCTACGGTGAAGTGTCCCGTTGCCTTCCCGCATTTAATTGACTTCAACCCGCCGTAATTATCAAAGTCCTGCGCTGTGGCAATTCCAGACAGCAATGGCAGAATTAGGATAATGAGAAAAGCCCTTTTCATCTCCTGCTCCCTTTTATCGAGCTACGGATGACATTGTTTGTTTGGCTTGATCCTGGCGCGGCTAGCTCCCTGCCCTTTTTCGCTCCCGCGCACCAGGCGTGCCAAGCCTCTAGAGATCCAGTTCTGACGAACGAATAGCTGGCAAGCACTGCGTAGCCCATCTTAAGCCACGCAAAACAAATGTTGTTCCACATTCCTTGCCGCCAGTGCCGCTCCCTCAAGTAGTAAAAAACCTGGGATTGGACACTCAGCCAGTGGGAACTCTTTCTATTCTCGGGACTGCGGTTATGAATCAGTCGGGCGCGCGGTGTAATCAGCAATGTACTCTCTTTCGGCAATCGCAAGCAGAAATCCACATCTTCACCGGGAGACGGGCCTGTTAAGCGGGGGTCGAATCGGTGCTCACGAATCGCTTCCGCGCGAAAACTCATGAGCCCAGCTCCAAAAAACCGGACCCGAACAGATCCAACCTGGCTGTGCCGACTCACGTTTCGATAGACGGTCTGTCTCTCATCGCGGAATGGGCCTTTCTGGAAAAGCTTCTCCCAGAACCTCTGGCGCAATGGCGGCATCGAGTAATTGGTAATGATCCCGGACACTCCGGTAACATCTTCGCGATAGGTTTTTAGGATTTCTTCGATGAAATTCGGCTCCAGGACAACATCGTCGTCGAGAAACAGCCAAATGTCTCCCTTGGCTCCGCGCATTCCGACATTTCGAGCCACAGAAGCCCCAGAGAGCGCAGAGTCATGAATGTAATGCATCGGAATGGATAGATTTCTGGTAAATGACGGCTTTGCGCTTTGATCGATAAGGATTATTTCGAATGGTTTCACTGTCTGAATCAGAAGCGTGTCGATCGTTCGTTCCAGGTCCGCAGCGCGATTCTTCGTGGGAATTATCACCGAGACGCGGACTGTCTCGGCGAGCGGCCCGGCGTTCACGGCAGGCATCGGGCAATCGCCGGGCCAACCAGCTTTGTAATTGAGAGCGGCAAATGTTTCCACGCCCAGATGGCCGCCTGATATCGCGGATTAGCCGGATTCAGTTCCAGTGCCTGCTCGCCCGACTTGCTCCAGTAGTTCCAATTTAGAGGCACCACGCGAGTATTCCATTGCTGCTTAAAGCGGTACGTCCCGGAATCGATCGAAGAGCGACCAAAATCGAATGTGCGATAGCCCTTTCGCCCCGCAAAACAAAGCAGTTCCCAAAACAGAAACATGTTTGGCCGAAGCGACATCGCGTCTCCAGCACAGGCACTCCAGTTTGCTTCAATTGTATCGCGGTAGCCGGTGAGAAAAGCAGCTCCAACTGTCTTCCCGGCGTGCCGCACACGGCAGATAAAGGCATCCTGCGGGAATGCGCTCAGAATAAGATGGAAAAATCTCTTGGCATACGGAGGCGTTCCCAATTCGTGCATCTTGAGGCAAAAAATCTCATAAAAATCGTCAAGGAATTCCCGCCCGCCGAACTCTGCTTGAAAACCTGACTTTAACGAGCGCCTCACGTTCGTTCGCATTTTCGTCGAGAGATGCTGCATATTTTCTTCCGGGTCGGCAAACACATCGCACACGAGCGTCACCTTGTTTGTTTTCGAGCGCCAGGACGGAGCGATGTCATGCGCGTGGCGAAGCTCGATATACTTGGCGCCAGCCCGCTCCGTTAATCGAACGGCTTCTTGCGCAAGTGCGTTCGCAACTGGCGGCGAGTCCGCAACAATTCCAGCCTCGCTGAAAAAAGGAAGTGAACATAGCAGATGCCCAAAAAGGCGGCTCTTGTTCTCAGCCAAGGGCAAAATGCCGCATATCGTACCCTTGTCCTTAGCGACGAGGTAACAGGTCTTCCAACAAAATGCCTCCTCAATGACTTTTTTCCAGTCCCATCGATGGTAGTTCGCACACTCCCCACGTCGGAAGACATACTCGTTCCACTGCGTGGAGTCTTCTTCTGTAGCCGTCAGGACCTCCACTTCCTGCTCTCTTGCAGTCCGTTCAGGGGAACCGGTTGAGGATGGCGCATTCATATTCGAGCAGAGTTTACTGTCCGGCCTGTTGAAATTGCCCGCAAGCGACAATTCGGCTGTTTCACGTCTCTATCGAAGCTCCGGAATGAGGTATCGCTCGCATAGAAAAGTTTGATGCGGCTGATCTTGGCTCATTCGCGTTCAAAGGCTATTCTAGTATCGAGCTGATGCGAAGTAAACGCGGATAGACGGCCAGCTCATAGGTCGTTCTGCCTATACGGCGGCGCGCAGTCGCTCGGCGAAGGGACCCCGAATGCTGAGAACAACAGCGGACCTGATCGACGGATTCAAGACCCTCATGGGGCTGAACCGAGGAGGCCGCAATTTTAAGATTTACCCGGATGATCGTTTCCTGGTTTCCTATCCCCGATCGGGCAATACGTGGACACGGTTTCTGATCGCGAATCTGTTGTTTCCTGAAAAAGAGGTCAGTTTCCTGAATATCGATTATCTGATTCCTGATGTTATCAACATCACGCACCGCGAGCTTGACCGCATTCCCCGGCCACGCCTCATAAAGACTCACCAATACTTCGATCCGCGGTACAAGAAGTTGATATACATCGTCCGCGATCCGCGCGACGTGGTGATTTCGTATTACTATTTTCATCTAAAACAGGGATTTATTACTGACGGATATCCGATTAGCAAATTTGTCCAGCGTTTTGTTCTGGGAGAAGTGGATCCGACATACGCGTCGTGGGGTGAAAACGTGGCCAGCTGGATAAGTACGCGATTCAGCAAAGAAGATTTCCTGCTGCTTCAGTACGAGAAAATGAAGAAGACTACCGTAGCGGAGCTGGCGAAGGTGGCTGATTTCTTGGGAATCCGGTGCGATGGGGCTAGATTGAGTACAGCGGCGGAGAAAAGCACGGCGGAACGCATGAGGGAATTGGAAAAGCGCGATGAGGATCGCTGGATCGGAACGCGGGCAAAACGAAAAGATATTCGGTTTGTGCGCACCGCAGTGACCGGAGGTTGGCGATCAGCTTTGAATTCCGAGGAAGTGTCAGCAATTGAGTCCGCATGGGGTCCGCTGATGCGAAGCTTGGGGTACGATTTGCAATCTGAACAAGCCAACGTACCGCACATGGCTGACAGTGATGTACCTGTATCGGGCAGAGAATAGAACAAGATCGCGAAGGATTTTGGAGCCTGTGCACTCCTTAAACTCAACAAGCAAATCGGGAAAGGCTGACTCCTTGACGAGAAGCGGGAATGACAACGCGCCGAGCCTCGCAAGCGCGAAGCAGGGAGATCAGACCATCACACGCCTCCCCAGCTTCATTGCGGTCGGCCCTACGCGTACTGGCACAACATGGCTTCACCAGTTCTTAGTGGGAAGCGTCGGCTTGCCTGCGAACATCAAAGAGACCAATTTTTTTGACCGTGATTACGACAAGGGTTTGTCCCTGTATGCAAAATACTTCGCGAATTGCCCGGGAGAAAAACCTGCCGGCGAGATCGCCCCGACTTATTTCTACAATCGTGAAGCCCGCGAGCGGATCGCCCGGGATATTCCTGGCTGCAGAATTATAATAACGTTGAGGGACCCGGTCGAACGCCAGTATTCGCTTTACAGATTGAGCGTTTGGAATGGACGCACGACCGTGAGCTTTGCCGAAGCCACGGAAAAGCATTGGGCTGAAATTATAGACGCATGCGATTACGCCAAATACGTCCGTCTTTGGCAAGCGACTTTCGGCGAAGCTAGAGTGCTTGTTGTGCTGTACGATGATTTCGTCGCATCTCCGCAGAGCTACATCAGTCAAATCTGCGACTTTATTGGGATTCCCACAATCGATGTGCGCCGTGCTCCGGTTGCTCCAGAGCAGCGCGTCCACGCTCTCAAACAGATGCCGCGAGGGACTGCCTTTGGACGTTTTCTGCGATGGTTTTTTCGCCTCGGCAAGGACCGACCCGACAAATTCGAAGCGTTTCTTCACTGGGTACGCCGGCATGGAGCGCAAAGAATGGTAGAGATCGCCGCGCGAACGTCTTTAGGCAAACAGCTTCGGAAAGTGGTCTTCACGGAGATGCCGTCTCTGGACACGCAGACAGCGGTCCGCCTCCGAACCGCGATCGGACCCCAGATCGAAGCTACTGAGGCATTGCTTGGTCGCGATCTCTCTGCTTGGAAGAGCGGCACGGAAGTAAACACGGTTCGCGCGGAAACAAAGGTTGCTACTTGATGCCAGCAAAGAACGCCGGAAATTGTGAATAATCCGATGCAGGCATAATGCACGTCGGATACTGGCTACCAGCCAATTCGCGCGCAAAACGACACCGCGTAAATTCGAATCAAACAGTTGTTTAGCCTTTGAGAGTCCGCGATTGTGCGCTCTCTGCGGCGGGGCTCTCCGTGCCAGCCACATGCTTCTGCGCCGCTTCTCGTCGCGGCTAGCCGGGAGCCTAATGAGTCAGCCAGAACAGGTTAGCAGCGCGTACCTGCGTGATGACATCGCCGTAGTTGCCCGCCTCGCCGCCACACGTGAAGCCCTGAATCGGAGCGGAGCAGGAAACTTGCGCGGAAACGGCTTCGTGTCCGTCATACGCATTATCTAACAATGTGACCAAACCCCAGTTCCGCTGCTCACTTCGATTGTCGGTGTATTGCCACCACGATGCGCCGATGAATGGATGTGAGCCGATGGCGGTGTACGAGAGAGACTGCAAGGTGGTGACGTCATTATAGTAGTCTTGTCCGCGAGCCTGCTGGGTTGCAAACTCATGAATGTTATCAATCGTCTTTGTGACCGAACTCCAGGCCGAGTCGGCGTTGGCGGAACGATACTGCCCCTCAATAACCGGCTTATCGCCGAAGTACTGACCGAGGAAATCGATTGCCGCCTGGCTTCGCTCGATGTCGCCGGGCCCAGAAAGAACGTCAAGATATTTCGTCGCAGCTTGCAGCACTTGTGAGCGCGGCGGATCTCCGTAGCTGCCCAGGCTGTCTGGGCCGAGGAATAGCAGATTGGGGAACACCTTTTTGATTTCCGTGGCGCACATACCGAGGTACTGATCGGCCATCGAAAAAAGGAAATTGTTAAGGTCAGTTTTGACGTTTGCGTTTGTATCCGACAGGCTGGTGTAATCGATGCCCAGCCATGCTTGATGAGCAACGCGCCCGTCTTCGTCCATTAGTCCGCTGCCGATGCCCCAGCCATTTTGAATGTAGCTGACCGTGATTACCGCTCCCGAAGCGGGAGCATTTCCGGACGTAAAGTTCACTTGCAGCAAGCCGGTGGTGTAGTTAATTGCGCTTGTGGTCGCCAGAGTTGGTCCGTAAATCGTGCCGTTTCCGAGATCGCCTCCAATAGGAGTACCGTTGAGCAAAATCTGTATCGAATGGGCGGTAGGAGTGAGTTTAGAAATTGAATGCGAGAAACTGAGCGTGCTTCCGTTCCCTGTCCCAACCGATTCACCCGAGACAGGTGTGCCGGAGGAGTCGAACGTGCTGTAGTTTGAGCCCCAAGCTGTATTTAGGGCTGCGATTGATCCGTACTTCGCTACAAGCATGTCGTGCCAGGCCTTCTTGGTGTACACGGTGGTATCACCATAGACGGCTTTCAATTTTGAGCTGGCTGTCTGAACGGGAGCCATTGTGGCAACCAACCAGGAGAGATTGGGATTCGTGTGGCCGAGCGGCTGTGTGGGAAGAGCATCGCCGGCTCCGAAGCCGAACATTTCGTCTCCATCATCGGTGCCGATTCCTAATACATACGGGAAATAGGGAGACTTGGCAATTTGGTTTATTCCCGATTCCAAACTCAGGTCCTGATCGAGCCAGTTTCTCATGTTGACGTCGAAGTAGTCAGCCACTCCGTTAGCGGGCCTAAAGCCGGTATAAACGGGACTTAGCCCTCCGAGCATGTTCTTAACAGGCTCGGTAAGGAATTGCTGGTTGGTGAAGTTAACTGTTGAGATCGCGGGGTTTTCCATGGAATACAAAGCGGGCCTCACCACCAATATGAAAGGCATTTTCACGGGCTGGGAATGCAGGCCTTGGGAGTCAAGTGGAAAACGGTTGTCCGTCGTAGTGGGAAGATTTATCCGGTTCGCATAAATGCCGAGGGTGTTGAATCCCCAGCTTTCCATCCTCTGGTTCGTGTGGATGCTCCACTGAGGACCGTTATCCCCGTATTTGGCGGTAACTGCCGCTGAATAATTGGAATCACTTGCAGAAACGACATAAATGCCCTGCATAAAGAAGGCATTTCCCAGCGGCGTGCAGAACCACCATTGATTCTGAATTTTTTCCACGTGGAAGACGCCGGTCGCGGTCGCGCATTTTATATCTTCGCGGCCGCCGTACTGATCCAGCGCTACGCCGGACGTAGAAAGAGTGAACGTCTGGGAAGCGCTTTGTTGCGGAGCACTGCTGTCGGAGACCTGGATCGTAAAGTTGTATGCGCTTGCGGTAGTCGGGGTGCCGGAAATTGTGCCGGTCGTAGCGGATAGGGTCAGTCCAGCAGGCAGCGGCCCGGAATTCGATGCCAGGCTCCACGTATATGGCGCCGTGCCATTACTCGCTGTGACTGTTGCCGAATACGGCACCGAAACTTGGGCAGCGGGGAGAGAAGTTGTAGTGATAATCAGCGAAGTATTGTTCGTACCAGTCGAGACATTGATACTCAATGCAGCTTGCGCGCTTTGCTGAGCTGAATCCGATACTTTTACTGTGAAATTCGCAGTTCCCTGCTGAGAAGGGGTCCCCGATACCGTTCCCGTGGACGCGTTCAGTGAGATCCCCGCAGGCAGTGCACCGGAAGCGATTCCCCATGTATAAGGCGACGTGCCGCCGCTGGCACTCAGAGTCTTTGAATAGGAAGCTCCAACCGTTCCAGGAGGCATACTGCTGGTGGTAATGCTGACGCCCGAACTGGAATTCGGAGCAGAAACGGAGATTGTGTAGTTATGAGTGGCCGTCTGTATCGGCGAAGAAGAATCCTGAGCTTGGACTGTGAAAGGGAAGCTCCCTGACTGCGCGGCGGTTCCGGAAATTACGCCAGTCGAGCTCGTCAAGAACAATCCGCTCGGCAAAGAGCCGGAGCTGACACTCCAATGGTAAGGAGAGCTGCCGCCGGTAGCGGTTAATACTGCATTGTAAGTGGACTGCTGCTTAGCCGACGTGAGGCTCGGCGTAGTTATGCTTAGACTTGAGGGTGGAGGCGGAGTCGCAGAGGAGCCGCTCAGTGCACACCCGGCTAGGCCAATGCTGACGCATAACAAGGTGCTCAACACCGCTATAGTCGCCATCCAGCGCCGGCATCGTATTAGGCTGCTTTCCTGGATCGACTGAGCGTGCAAAGAACTGAGTTGCTGGGTTTTGGTGTGCATTTCATTTCTCCCCATTGGACTCCGGTCTTTACCCGACCGTGCTGCGATTGTGACGGGAGATGAAACGCAAAACACCTGCTCGGTAGTCGGAAAATGGTTCAGGTTCTCGCACCTGTACCCGCTGTGTGCCCGAGTCCAGTACAAGGACCAAGTGGAGGGGGTGTTAGTGGGTCGTAAGTGAGGCCGTGCCCAAAACCGCACAAGTCGGCGGGCCTAAGGCATAGATATACAAGGAGTTTGGAGTTTTATTTTGGGGAAACCTATTAGCCGTGTAGGTCTGCTTCCGGTACCGCATTCGCGAACCTTTTGATCAGGCCCTCTCGAATACGCTTTCGTACCATCTGTTCAGCAGCTACGCTTCTCTCGCACGCTCTGTACTCCCTGCCCAACGACAGGTCCTGGCGAATGCCGTTGAGGTCTCCGGCGAGGAGTTCCTTCACTTTGGCGGCGTAAAGGTCGGCACCTGCGATTACTGAACGAGCGAACACCGAAAAAACGTCATCCTCGGGCCGCAACCGCGCTCTTGCCGTGCCAAATATCCGCCCACCATCAATGTCACGCGTGCATTCATGCACCGTCGCGCCAACCATTTCCAGTTCACCGTTATAAAGGGGCCAAAACGCGCAATCTGCTCCACGGTAATTCGGCGAGATGCCGGTGTGCATATTCAGGGCAATCACCTTAGCCAAGGAAAGCACTCGCGAGCTCACCAGCACCGTACCGTAAATCAGTAGCACATCCGGACTTGTTGATGCTACGGCTCGCGTACCGTCAGGTGTGTTGATGCCATGGATGTGCTGGAGCAGTTCCGGATGGGAAAACTTCAAACAGTTCTCAGCTCCGTAAGCCGCGAGCATGGAACTGCGGCCGATTGCTTCATCTCGCCAGATGCGAGTCATTACTGCCACGTGAACGCGCGAGAGTAGCTGCCGGACCGTGTATTTGCGCCAGAGACGCCGCGCCTTGGCGAGCAAGCTGATGCGCCTTCCATGATCTATGATGATGCTGCTGAGCGGGATCGCCTCGGCGAGCTTGTTGGCAACATAGATGTGTTCCAGATTGTCGGCGGTAACGAGGATGATTCTCATTAAGGTTGAAACTTTAGCGAAATCCTCCTCCCGAAAATTAAGCGAGATACATATGATTCGGCAATCCGTTCCGGCCTTGTCTTCTTCGCAAAAGGATATCGACCAATGAGCGAAGCCTCGGAAGCAGTTCGATTTCCGCGAAGAAATCCCGCTCTGTGCCGGAATGCATGTTGACTCGATTCAGATGAAACGGATCCGTTTGCGGCGGATTCGGCCGGTCGCGAGCCAAAAAAACCAGTTCATGCCCGGAACGCCGTAGATTCTCGACAAGTTCACTGGTCAGGTCTACCGGCGAGCCATAAGGCACGCTGAACGCCCTGACTCTCGAACCGGTAATCGTCTCTAACGTTGCTTTATTCAAGTCAATCTCGTCGTGAAACTCATTCGGACAAAGAGTCCGGCAAAATACGTGCGAGAAGGTATGGTTTCCAATCTCAAATCCATTCTGTGTCAGCGCACGCAGTTGTCCCGCATTGACGTACAGCTGCGCTTTTTGGGCCAGCTCTCGCGTCGAAACTCCTGCTGCCGCAGCGAGCGCTGTTCGGAGCTGCCGTATACGCTCTCGAGACATTGCCGGAAGCAAGTCATCGAAAACCTGCTCAAGCGACTCGAATTCCCTTCGTTCAGATGAAAACTGACGGCCCACGGCTTGCACTGCTTCAAATCCGAACCTATTGGTCACATAGCAGAGCAGATTGTCCAGACCTAACTCCTCATTTCCCACAAGGGAGGCGGTGACAAAGAACACGGCGGGAACTCCGTATTCTTTTAGGATGGGAGCTGCATTCGAAGCCACTGATGCGTACGCGTCATCAAACGTGATCAGGACCGGGCGCGGCGGAAACTTCCCACTCGCTTGAAAGCCGAGGTAATCTTCTAACGTGATTGCCGTGTAGTAGCGCGAGACGAAACGGATCAGCGCCTCGAACCCGGGAACGCCAAGCGTCACGCCCAGACCATCTGTAAACTCCGACACCTCATCGGCAACGTCATGAAACAGCAGGCAACGCAGCGCATATCGCGGGCCGACTAGCTTTGCCAACTCGAAGCCCAACGGTATGGGCCACGATCGACGATTTCTACGTTCGTGCAAACCGTCCGGATTGATTTCACGCGGAGACATACTCTTTGCCTTTTTGCCAAACGTTGATTCGAACTTCTATTCGATGGCTCGCCTTTGTCGACAGCGCAAAAATTCTAGCAAATCTACCTCGCAGTAGCTTAGAAATCGCCGTCATCGTGCCGGAGGTCATCTCACATTTGGACGGAACAAGAGCGCGGACGTATATGGAACGGGCAGGGCTGGTACTGTGCAATAGGTTGCACATCGGCAGCAAGATCTAACTTTGATTTTTGAGTTTTCCGATGTAATCCTATGTAATGACGTATGTTGCGCAATGGGTTTCTGGTCATGTTCGGAGCGCGAATTGCTTTGTCATTGACGCGGATTCACAATGTCCGTTCTGGCGCGCACGGAAGTGATTTTTTGACCATGTCCCGATTAGGTCCTCGTGGCTTCTGTTTCTCCTAGTTTTTACGAATAGGATTAAGGTGAACAAATAAGACAGGTGAGTCGCGCATAGCGAGCCGTTCGATATTGATGTGGCGACCGCAAGGAAGTAAAAATCTCAATGGGAGGCATAGTTCACGTTCCAACTTTCCTATGAATAACAAGCCCGAGCACTTGAATCCACCCCACGGCGGTACCCTCGTTAATCTCATCGTGGACGCGAAGCGTCGAGAAGAATTGCGTTCTGCCTCAAAGGAATGGCCTTCGCTTGACCTCACACCTCGACAGCTTTGCGATCTCGAGTTGCTGATGAATGGCGGATTTTCGCCTCTTCAGGGTTTCATGAGCCGTGCTGATTATGAGTCGGTTTGCTCGACCATGCATCTCGCCGGAGGCTTAGTCTGGCCCATGCCTATTGTTTTAGACATTGGCGCGGAGTTTGCGAAGAAACTCAAGCCCGGTGCCACACTCGCATTGCGAGATCCTGAAGGCGTAATGCTGGCAGCGCTGCACGTTGAAGAATTATGGGAGCCGGACCGTCAAAAGGAAGCGGAGAGTGTCTTCGGTACGACGGATTCTTTGCACCCCGGCGCAGTCTATGCGATGCAAAGGGCCAATCCGGTGTATGTGTCCGGGAAAATCGACGGCTTGCAGCTTCCGGCGCATTACGATTATCGTTCTCTTCGATTGACTCCCGCGGAGACGCGCGCAGAATTTGCGCGGCTCGGATGGCGTCGAGTGGTTGCTTTTCAGACTCGCAATCCCATGCATCGCGCCCACGTTGAGCTTACCTTTCGCGCCGCGAAGGAAGCGTCCGCGAACCTATTCATTCAGCCGTCTGTGGGAATGACCAAGCCTGGCGATGTGGACCACTACACGCGAGTTCGTTGTTACCAGGCAATTCTCCCTCATTATCCTGCAAACACAGTTAAGCTCGGGCTGCTACCTCTCGCGATGCGTATGGGCGGGCCGCGTGAGGCCGTTTGGCACGCCATCATCCGTAAGAATTTTGGCTGCACACATTTTATTGTGGGCCGCGATCATGCTGGTCCAGGAAAGGATTCCAAGGGGAAGCCATTCTATGATCCCTATGGAGCGCAGAAGCTCTTGCAGCAATTTCAACAAGAAATCGGCGTGACCATGGTGCCGTTCAAAATGATGGTCTACCTCGAAGACAAAGACACCTACATGCCGGAGGATGAAGTTCCACAGGGCAGCCGCGTCTTGAATATTTCGGGAACCGAACTGCGCGCTCGGCTCGCTCAAGGCCGCGAGATTCCCACCTGGTTTACATATCCGCAGGTGGTTACGGAACTGCGCCGAACTTACCCTCCGCGAAGTAAACAAGGTTTCACGGTCTTCTTTACCGGTCTCTCCGGCTCTGGAAAGTCCACTATTGCCAACGTTCTGCTGGTCAAATTTCTGGAGATGGGCGGAAGACCGGTGACGCTGCTCGACGGCGATATCGTGCGCAAGAACCTCTCTTCTGAACTGACGTTTTCAAAAGAGCATCGCGACCTCAATATTCGACGAATCGGATTTGTGGCGCACGAAATTACCAAGAATGGTGGGATTGCAGTCTGCGCGCCAATTGCGCCGTATGACAGCATTCGGAAAGAAGTGCGCCAGCTGGTTTCAAGTTCGGGCGGTTTCATTCTGGTGCACACATCCACCTCCTTGGAAATTTGCGAGCAGCGCGACAGAAAGGGGTTGTACGCAAAAGCCCGAGCTGGACTCATTCCGACGTTTACCGGGATTTCCGATCCCTACGAGGAGCCCAGCGACCCAGAAATCGTTCTCAACACTGCCGAGATGAGCCCAGAAGAGGCGGCCCAGGAGATCATGTTGTATCTGGAAAAAGAAGGTTACGTCGGCGAGGCGGCGGAATCTAACTCTTAGAGAGAACGAGCGAGATGCACCACATTCTTCTTGCGCTTTTCATAGGCGTCGCCGTCGGGGCCATGGTAGGGCTGACCGGTGTAGGCGGTGGTGCGCTCCTCGTTCCATTGTTGGTGCTTCTTCTCGACGTTTCTCCAATTCTCGCGGTCGGAACCGGGGCTCTCTTTGTTGCTGCTACAAAGGTTGGCGCAGCTTGGTCTTACTACCGGCGGGGCTGTGTTGATACTCGCCTCGTCTTACGAATGTCTCTTGGAAGCATTCCCGGGGCGATTCTCGGCGTGACCACGCTTGCCATTTTGCGAGTTCATCTCGGAAATAGTGTCAATGAGCTGCTCAAGATCATGATTGGCGTGCTTCTGATTGTTACTCCCGGATTCGCTCTCTTCCAGAGATACCTCCAGAAGACAGGCAAGAAAAGCCTTCGCGAGCGACTGCCAGTCTGGATTACGCCGCAAAACGGCGCAATTGCCGTTGGGGTAATCGGAGGATTCCTTGTCGGCATGACTTCAATGGGCTCCGGCAGCATCATAATGGTTCTGCTGGTCCTGTTTTACAGTCGCCGATTGCAGATGCTCGTCGGGACGGACATCGCGCATTCCGTGGTCCTCGCCTTGGTCGCTGGCACGGGCCATTTCATTCTGGGTAATGTCGATTTTTCCTTACTAGCGGCTCTACTGTTAGGGTCAATTCCGGCTGCGTGGATCGCTGCTCAGTATGCGACATCCTTTCGTGCAGCATGGCTCCGAATGGTGCTGTTTTCAGCTCTGGTAGCCGCCGGCATATCGATGCTTTAGTTTTGAATGTCTGCAAGCGCTTCCTGCTTCCCTACACTCGTGAGATCGAATAAATAGAAAGCAAAGGAAGAGAGTGACAACTCATAAAGAAGACACAGAGAAAATCGTTGGCGCGCTGGAAGCGGGCGCAAAGCTGTACCGTTCCCGCTCGATGGAATCAGTCCGCGTTAATCGAAAAGACGGAGGCGATCCCGTAACGGATGCCGAGCAGGAAGTCAATCAGTTGTTGTTCAACATGCTTGTGCAGCCCGGGGAGGGATGGCTCTCCGAAGAGAGCGCCGATAATTCTGAACGTTTGCATTGCTCGAGAATCTGGCTGGTTGATCCGCTGGATGGCACCAAAGAATACGTTTCTGGCATCCCCGAATGGTGCATTTCAGTCGCTTTGCTCGAGGAAGGGCATCTCGTTGCCGCCGGCATACTCAATCCCTGCACTGGGGAACTCGTTTATGGCTCCTTGGAAGCTGGCATATCTGCCGCAAACTGCGCCGTAAACGGCAATTGCAAGGCACTGGATTTTGAACCACTGGTGCTCGGCAGCCGCAGCGAAGTCAAGCGAGGAGAATGGGAACGCTTCAGCAAATCGAAATTTCGCATGCTGGCTATGGGATCGGTGGCCTATAAACTTGGCTTGGTCGCGATCGGCAGAGCCCACGCCACTTGGACTCTGGTCCCAAAACATGAATGGGACGTGGCTGCGGGCGTGGCGCTTGTCTGCTTTGCGGGCGGCATCGTCCTGCAGCTCAATGGAGAACCTCCAACATTCAACCAGCCCGATCCCATTTTTCGAGGGCTTATTGCTTTCTCGTCTGCAGGGCTGGCCAAATTGCACCCATTTCTTTCCGAACTGATCACGAGCCCAGAATTCGAGGATTGCCGTCCTTGGGCAAACGCATTGGTCAGGTCCCCAAAATAACTACTCCTTCTGAACACTCATCCGCTCTTGCGAAAAATAGCTCACCAGTTCTCGATCCAGGCAGAATGAAATCAGATAGCTCGGTAAAGAGAGGAACAAAAACACTGGCAAATATGCAATAATTTGCACATGCAGCTTGCCTGCCGCAGGCTTTCTTATCGGCAGATTATGACGCGCCTAAATTACAGTCGCTAAAGGTGTTATCCACCACTATTCAATTCGTTTTCATGGGTTTAGGCAAGCGTCTTGCACGTATGCGCAGAGGTTTACGCTTGATCTGGCAAAATCGGGTTCTACTCAGCCCGTTTTTGGCATCAAACTAGGTGGACTAACGTGGCAAATTCCCCGGCACAGGCCGTTCTGGCACAGCAGAGATCCGAGACCCGAATCCTCTGGCCTCTATGGATAGGCATATTTGCAGCCTTGGTTCTCCTCCTTTACGGCGCGATTCTTAAGGCTTTGGTTCTGGATTGGTGGACCGATCCCAACTACGGCCATGGCTTTCTCGTGCCGGTTTTCTCTGCATTCGTGCTTTGGAAAGAGCGGCAAAGGCTGGCGCAAACGAAGATGAAGCCTGCCAACTTCGGCATCTTTGTAATGCTTGCCGCCATCGGAATCCTGCTGGTGGGCTCACTGGGAGCTGAATTATTCTCAACCCGCTGTTCGCTACTGGTTCTGCTCGGGGGAATCGTTCTTTTCCTCGCGGGATGGGGCATGCTGCGGGCCATATTTTTCCCGCTTTCCTTCCTAGTATTGATGATTCCAATTCCCGTGCTTATCTACAATCAGATCACTTTCCCGCTACAGCTGATGGCTTCCCGCTTCGCGACTTTCTGGCTTCAGCTCATCAACGTGCCCGTACTCCGGGAAGGTAACCTGATCATTTTGCCGAACTACACTCTTGAAGTCGTTGACGCGTGCAGCGGCATTCGGTCGCTGATGACT
The DNA here is from genome assembly GCA_035763605.1 of Candidatus Acidiferrales bacterium. Taxonomy (GTDB): domain Bacteria; phylum Acidobacteriota; class Terriglobia; order Acidiferrales; family UBA7541; genus DAHUXN01. Next base: position 52,164 of record DASUAV010000174.1, on the reverse strand, counting down.
CTCATTACTTTGGCGATCGCCTACGGTTATCTGGTCGAAAGCAAGCGATGGATCCGGTGGTTCATGGTCATCATCATGGTTCCGATTGCTATCGTCAGCAATTCCATTCGAATTTTCGGTGCCGGCTTACTGACCTATCATTTCGGCAAGGATATGGCCGAAGGATTTTTTCACGAATTTTCCGGCTGGGTGATCTTTGTAGCCGCGCTGCTGCTGATGTTTGGCTGCCACTGGTTGCTGCGCAAAATAACTCGAGCAGGTAAGGAGCAGAGCCATGCGTAGCCGCGGCATGGTCGTTCGATTTGCGATTGTGATAGCTGTACTTCTGGGCGGCACCGTCCTGCTTCACGCCATGAGCCATGGCGAGCCGACAATGGCGCGCCAGCCTCTCAAGGATTTGACTTATGAGATTGGCAATTGGCGCGGCAAAGAGTACCCATTGGAGCAGCGAATCGTGCAAGCCGTTAGTGTCACGGACTATACCAATCGCGTCTACACGAGTTCCACAGCCGCGCCTGTAGAGCTTTACGTCGGTTATTACGCAAGCCAGCGCACCGGAGACACGATTCATTCCCCCAAAAATTGTCTGCCGGGCGCAGGATGGGATCCCATCGAGTCCGGGTACGCAACCATTCCAGTGGAGAACGGAAACCGAATCACCGTAAATGAATATGTAATCGCTCAAGGACTCAACAAGCAATTGGTCTTCTACTGGTATCAAGGCCGTGGCCGGGTGATTGCAAGCGAATATTGGGGCAAGTTCTGGATGATTCACGACGCGATTACGCGCAATCGCACAGATGGGGCTCTTGTGCGGCTTATCGCCCCGATTAGCGACAACAATACCGCTGAAGCCAAAGCTACGCTTGTGAAATTTACGCAGATGATTTTTCCATCTCTGAGCGAATTCATACCGAATTAGCAGTAGACCTATGGAGGATCCAAAAATGCGTCGCGAACCAGCTCGTATATTCTTCATCGCAACAGCGGCAGCCCTTTCTCTGCTCTTAATTTCTTGCGCCGCCAATCCGGAGAAGGCCAAGCTCAATTTTTTGAATAAAGGCGAGGCCTACATGAAAAAGGCGCAGTACTCGAGCGCTGCAATTGAATTTCGTAACGCACTCAAGGTCGATCCAAAGTACGTGGAGGCCTACTATCAGCTTGCCAAAGCAGATCTTGCTCTGCGGGACGCAAATTCGGCCTATAACACCCTCAATCAGGCCATCACGATTGACCCCAGCCGTATCGACGCTCGCTTGGAGAGAGCTCGCCTTTTGCTCTCAGCGAAGCAATCCTCTCCCGCTCTTAATGATATAAATTTTGTTTTGAAACAACAACCCGACAATGTTCAAGCTCACCGCTTGCTCGGCTCCGTTTACGTCGCGCAGAAGCAGTTCGATCAGGCATTGCAAGAGTTCTCTCATGTTCTAACGCTTGCGCCGAAGGAGGCGACTTCCTACCTCGATGTAGCTCTTCTCGATATGCAGTTACACCGTAACTCTGATGCCGAGTCGAACATTAAGAAAGCCATTGGCGTCGATCCCAAATCGGTACCGGCCTACATTGACTTGGCGAATTTCTATCGCTTGCAGAAGAATACGGCGCAAGCCGAAGAGGCCTTACAGGCGGGAATTCAGGCCAATCCCGATGCCACTGCTCTGTATTTGAATCTGGCCGCAGCTTACCAGAGCCAAGGCAAAACCGCCGACGCACAGAACATTCTCTCGAAGCTTTCCAATCAATTGCCCAAGTCTCCCGACGTGGCGCGTGCCATTGGCGATTTTTATCTTCAGGCCAAGCTTAATGATCGCGCCCTGGCCGAATATCAGCGTGGTCTATCCATTGATCCCCAGAATCTCGAATTGCAGGAGCGCGTGGAGGATTTCTATCTCGCCGGCGGCAAGCTGGATCAGGCGGCTGCGATAGATGGCGCTTTGCTGAAAAAGTCTCCGCATGACGTCACCGCGCGTATCAATCACGGTCGGCTGCTTATGGCTCAGGGAAAAGTTCCAGAATCAGTGCAATACTTGCAGAAAGTCGCCGCCGACTCCGCAGACTCTCCTCAAGCGCATTATTACCTTGCGATGGCTTATCTGCAGCAAAACAGTGCTTCGCAGGCCAACAATGAGCTCCAGCAGACATTGCGCCTCGCGCCTTCTCTGCCCATTGCACTCACAGCGCTGGTGAATTTGAATTACTCACAGGGCAAATACTCTGTGGCACAGCTATACGCGCAAGAACTCGAACAGAAAAATCCGGGAAACGTGGAGGCACACCTGCTGCTGGGGGAAGTGCTCTTGCGTCTGGACCAAGTTAATCAGGCAGGTGAGCAGTTCGAGACCGCGGCCAAACTGGCGCCTATAAATCCCGATGTTCACATTAATCTGGGCGCCCTCTATTTGGCCAAAAAGCAGTCGGTTCAGGCGGAAAAAGAATACCAAACAGCTCTGAGCGAAGCACCGAATAGTGTTCCGGTTTTGACCAGGTACGCAAATTTCCTCATTTCCGAAAAGCAGCAGCCCAGAGCCAGTGCGGTGGTCTCGAAATTCCTCTCGCAAAATCCCAATAACGCTGATGCCCATCTGCTCATGGCACAGATGCACTATGTGAATAAGGAATATTCAGATGCAATGGGCGAAGCACAAAAAAGCATTCAGCTGGATCCTAAGATGGCGAGCGCTTATCTCCAAATGGGCCAGATCTATGAGCAGGAGGGGAACTACACTGCGGCAATCCAGGCTTACGAGAAGAGCATGCAGATTGTGCCTCCTTCGGCTCCTGTAATCACAAAGATCGGAAATATCTACATGAGCCAAGGCGATCTAAAGAACGCCACAGATGAGTTCCAGAAGGCCCTGGACCTCGACCCAAACTTCGTCGTCGCCGCAAATAATCTGGCCTGGATTTATGCCGAGCAGGGCCAGAATTTGGATGCCGCTCTGGGACTCGCGCAAAAAGCCAAGTCGCAGGACCCTGACATTCCCAGTTTTTCCGATACGCTTGCGTGGGTGATGTTTAAACGGGGCGACAATCTAGGCGCTTTGCAGTTGCTCCAAGATTGCGTTAAGAGGGATCCGAGCTCAGCTCAGTACCATTATCACCTGGGAATGGTTTTGGTCTCGAGCGGGCAGAAATCACAAGGCAAAGAGCAGCTCCAGGCCGCTCTGCAGATGAAGCTTGATAATCAGGACGCGGAACAGGCCCGCAAAGCCTTGGCCCAGTAGCTCAACACGAGGCGAGCGACGGTTCGGCTGCTCTCGCGCCGCAGGGGGCAAGCAGGCCTTCGGCAAACCGCCTCAGAACTGGCGGACGAAACCTCCGAGGAAAACATTCTGAGTTGTTCAACGTGCCCGTGCGCTCACGCCCGCCTCGCTTCAATCGCTACTCGTCTGCGTCCAAAACCTATTAAACCTGTAAGCGGAGCTTAATTCGTTTTCGGGAATAAATCGCTCCGGCCACTCTCTTGCGGTTGAGCAGAAAAGGCTGCTCGCAGCCGGTACCATTTACAAATTGAATGGCGGCGCTATGCTGTTTGCGCCCGTATTTTTCTTGCCTGGCCCTCGCGCAAAAATCGAACACGGAGGGACCATGGCCGGAAAACCTCAGCAGAGAAAACCTTCGCACGAGCGTGAAGCCTCGGACCGCGAAGGCTCAGCCGCAAAGACAAAGCATCCGATACGCGTTGTGCCGATGCATCCGGGAGCGATGCGCGTCGCTGAAGCAGCTGCGGCCCAACTTACTTATCGCGGCGGGCTGCTCTTGACCGCCGTGGAAGTGTTCACGATCTTTTGGGGTGCCGCGTGGCAGGATGCAGCCAACAGCCCTGTCATGACGAAGATGAATCAATTTTTCGATTACATTTTGACGAGCCAATTGATGGATCAGCTCAACGAATACAGCGTGGATGGACAGAGCATCGGGCACGGGTCACGCACAGGAACAACAGTGATCACGTCGCCCGCGCCCGGCACTTCAGTGCAGGACAGCGACATTCAAAATATGATTGGGCAAGGAATCGGCGATGAAACGCTGCCGGCGACGACGCCGAACACACTCTACTTCGTCTTTTTGCCGAATGGAGTGCAGGTGGTGCAGGGCGGCAGCGCGTCCTGCCAGGTGTTTTGCGGTTATCACGATACCTTCGGAGACGGAATCTATTACGCGGTGATGCCGTATCCGGGCTGCTCGGGCTGTTTGGGCGGACTGGCCGCGGCTGACGCGCTGACTTCGACGAGTTCGCATGAATTGTGCGAGGCCATTACGGACCCGGTTCCCGGACAGAGTTGGTACGACGACGCGAATGGCGAAATCGGCGATATTTGCGCGTGGAAAACGAAGAAACTCGGCGACTATCTTGTGCAACTGGAATGGTCGAATAAAGCGGGGGCGTGCATTTGACCCCATTCAAAGTAGCCGGAACAAGCTGGTTCTCGCGCGTTCAATGCAGTCACAAAGGCGTGACCGAGAAGACCTGCGCGCCGAACGGATCGAGGCGCACATAGAGGCCGGCGGAAACGATTTCGGCACCGGCGCGGTCGTAAGCGACATCGTGGAGCTGATCGAACAATTTGTACTGCAGCGCGGATGAGAATCCGCTCAATGGATGCACGCGGGCTTGAGAAACGGCGCCGGAGAGATTCGCGACCACGATTTTTAGTGCGTCACTCGAGCGCCACTGATACGCCACAAGATTCTCGAATGTGGAATCTCCTGCCCTAGTGACATCGAGCAATTTCCATTCGCCTATGTGAAAGACGGGCTCATTCGAGATTTTTAGGATGCGTCCGTAGAAGCTGCGTGTCTGCGCATCAATGGCCTCGGGTGCGGCGAACGCGAGCGGAATGGGCAGGTGAATTTTGCAACCGTCGAGCTGGCCATGATGGTAGAAACGCATTCCCGGCAGTGTGGCGATGAGAGTGGCGATGGATTCGATTTTGGTGCTGCCAAAAACTGCCGCCGCGCGCTCCTCATCGTGATTTTCCAGAAAGCGCGCGCAATGGCTTTGCGCGGCGACCGGTGCGGCGAGACGCGCGCGAATATCGGCCATGTTGCCGCTGCGAAGTGAATCGTAGAGTCCTTTGTCATAAGTGAATTGAAAACCGAGCTTTTGCATTTCCCCTTCGCGATTCCAGTAAACTTCAGCAAGCCAGATAAATTCTCTCGGTAGTGCGGCGACGGTTTCGCTCCAGAATTCTTGAGCGGGAGGCGTGCGTCCAGCCAGTAGCGGAGACCACGTACGCGCGAAAATATCATTCAAAACGAGCATGGCCATGTCGCAGCGGACGCCATCGCAATGGCGTGCAATTTCGCGCAACTCCCCCATGAGTGCAGCCCGGGCGGCGGGCTCAAAATAATCCAGTTGCAAGACGTCGCGCCAGGGCGGGAAATGAGGGTCGCGGCCATGCGCGAAAATATCCGGCTCGGCGTTCTGCGCGACAGAAGATTCGACGAGATAAAATGCGTTGGGATACTTCCGAAAATCCTGCTGCGAGCCGCGCAGGTAGTATTCCGGATGTGCGGACATCCACGGATGATCAGGCGCGGTGTGGTTCGCGACAAAATCGAGAATCAATCCGATGTTGCGGGAGCGCAATTCTTCGCGCGCGCGGTCGAGATCACTCCAGGAACCCATGCGCGCATCCGGCTCGTACTGCCGCACAGAGTACGGCGAGCCGGCGATTTGGCTCAGCTTCCAGCCGGGAAGCGCGCGGTCGTATGCGGAAAAACTCGCGGAGTCGGTCTGAAAATATCGGCGGCTCACATCGCTGCGCTGCCACACTCCCATCAACCACACAAAATCGAATCCTAACCCAGCGATCTCGTCCCATTCAGATGACGGCACACTTCCGAGAGAAATTTGGCGGCCAAATTTGCGGGAAAGCTCTTCAAGCCACGCCCAGGTATTGATTTCGTAAAGGTGCGGATGAGGACGATGTTGGAACGGGTTTGAAATGGGCATTTTCAAAGGCGAGGCTAAGGCGCGGGAAGACGATTGTCAAACCGTCCCGGCAAGGTTCGCGAGCGGCGTGAATATAGACAACGGAGGGGAATTGTGACACAGTAAATAGCTGCTCGGCCCTGCATGGGCAATAAAAGGCGTACTCTGAGGAGGATATAAATCAAATGTTGAAGCGAGCGATGTTGTTCGGAGCGGCAGTATTGTTCGCGGCGGGCGCCGGCTATGCGGCTCCCCAAGCGGCAAGCGCTGCAAAGTCATTTCCGGGATATATCACAGACTCCAAATGCGCGATGAATGCGAAGGCGAGAACCAACGAAGCCTGCGTTAAGAAGTGCGTTGACGCGGGGGACAAGCTGGTGCTTTATGATACGGCGAATCACAAGGTGTACCAGCTGGATCCGCAGTCGGCGGTATCGGAGCACGCTTCGCACCACGTGCGCGTGTCCGGCACGCTGGACGGCGATACCATCCACGTGACCTCCGTGAAGATGATCGGCATGGCGAAGAAGAAGGCCGCAAGCCCGGGTCTATAATTTCGAAAACATTGCAGGATTAGCGGGCGGCTCGATGGCGGGCCGCCCGTTTTGTTTTGTGCGCGAATCGTGAAATGAAACAAATGATTCTCGGCGGATGCGTCGCGCGACGGGTGTGGTAGGATGCGCGCTGTCGAATTCCGAGGAGGGCAGAATGAGTAGAGTCACGGCGCGAGCCGCGATGATGGTTGTATGGCTGGTGGCTTTTTCGTTTGTCGCACAGGCGCGGCCGAAACCGCGCGCGGCGCAGTCGAATGCGCAATGGGCGCAGCTCGAAAGCTACATTCAGGCGCAGATGCGCGAATGGAAAGTCCCGGGATTGGCGGTTGGAATTGTTCGCGGAAACGAAATGTACGCCAAAGGATTCGGCGTGCGCGACATTTCCACCGGCCAGCCCGTTACCGCGAATACTCTTTTCGACATTGGCTCGTGCACGAAAGCGTTCACCGCCGCGTCGGTAGGAATCCTGGTGGACGAAGGAAAAATGCAGTGGGACGGGCGCGTGGACGATTACATCCCGTTCTTTCATCTGAACGATCCGCTGGCGGACGAGCAAGTCACCATGCGCGATTTGCTCACTCATCGCACCGGCCTCGGCGGCACCGATTTGCTGTGGTACGGAACGGCCCTGCCGCTCGACCAGATTATTCGCCGCGTGCGTTACATTCCGCTCGACGCCGGCTTTCGCTCGGAATTCCAGTATCAAAACGTGATGTACGCGACAGTTGGTTACGCGGTGGGCGAAGTGAGCGGCGGAACTTGGGAGGATTTTGTTCGTGGACACATTTTCGCCCCACTGGGAATGAACGGCGCGGATTTCAGTTCCAATGACGCGCAAAAGGCCGCGGATCACGCCACGCCACACGATGAGCGTGACGGAAAAGTGGTGACTATTCCGTGGAGAAATATCGACAACGTAGCGCCGGCAGGTTCGATTAATTCTGGTGTCGGCGACATGACCCATTGGATCTCTATGCAGCTCGATAACGGCATGTATCAGGGCAAGCAGATCGTCTCCGCGAAAAGCATGAACGAAATGCATACGCCGCAAATGATCGTGCCGCAGGGCGGCGAATTCGATTTCTTTTTCCCGCATGCTCTGCAACTGAGTTACGGGATGGGCTGGTTCATTCAGGATTACGGCGGGCACCAGATTTTGCTGCATCCCGGTGACATTGACGGATTTGCTTCGCTTGTCGTGCTGATTCCCGAAGTGCACACCGGTTTTGTGATTTTAACCAACTTGGATCACACGCCGCTGCGCGAGGGCCTCGGCTACCACTTGATTGACCAATTCCTGAATGTGCCGGACCGCGATTGGACGAAGTATTTCTCCGACATCGGAGAGAAATTCAGCGCCATGCAGAGAAAAGCGGCCGATGCGTCGAGAGCGCCGAAACATCCCGATACTCATCCTTCGCGCGAACTCGCCGCGTATGCCGGGACTTATCGCAATCAGGCGTACGGCGATGCGGTGGTTACGCTGAACGGAAATGCGCTGCAAATTAAATTTCTTTCGCTCAACGGAACTTTGCAGCATTTTCAGTTCGACACGTTTGTCGCCAACCTGGGCGAGGCTGGGCATTCGCGCGTGACTTTCGTGCTGGATGGAAATGGTGATGTGTCCGAGATGCGTACGGAAGGATTGAAATTTACGCGCGTGAGAAATATGCCGGCGCGGTAGCGATCGGCTTCCGGCAACTTGCGAAGGAGTGTTTGACGATGCGACAAACAATTATCGGGCTGGCAGCGCTGCTGTTAGCAGGGCTCGTGTCCGTCGGAGTCCGTTCAGCGGCGCGCCAAGAGGCTGCGGCGAATTCCGGCGAGAGCTATGACGTCATCATTCATGGCGGGCATATTCTCGATGGCACAGGAAATCCATGGTATGCGGCGGATATCGGAATTCGCGGCGACAAAATTGTTGCCATCGGCAAACTCGATGGTGCGACCGCGAAAGAAACGATCGACGCCACCGGGAAAATTGTCGCGCCCGGTTTCATTGACATGCTCGGCCAATCAGAAACGTCGCTGCTGATTGATAAAAGGGCGCTGAGCAAGTTGTCGCAAGGAATCACCAGCGAAATCACCGGCGAGGGCGGCTCGATTGCGCCGCAGGATGAAAAGACGATTACGCCGATGAAGCCGTTCCTCGAGCAATATCACTTGAGGATTGATTGGACCGATCTGAACGGCTACTACGACCGCCTGGAAAAATCCGGCACGGCGCTGAACATCGGCACATATGTTGGCGCGGCTCAAGTTCGCGAAGCTGTGATTGGAGATGATGATCGCGCGCCAACTCCCGAAGAATTGCAAAAAATGGAGGATCTGGTCGCGCAGCAGATGCAGCAAGGCGCGATGGGCCTTTCGACCGCATTGATTTATCCCCCCGGACACTACGCGAAAACGGATGAATTGATCGCGCTGGCCAAAGTGGCTTCCAAATATGGCGGAATTTACGCTTCGCACATGCGCAGCGAAGGCCAGACGGAAATGCAGGCTGTGGATGAAGCAATCGAAATCGGGCGTAAAGCGGATTTGCCGGTCGAGATTTTTCATTTGAAAGTCAGCGGCAAATCGCGATGGGGTTCCATGCCGAGATTAGTCCAGAAAATTCAGAACGCGCGCAATTCCGGCCTGAACATGGCCGCCGATATGTATCCATATGTCGCCGGAGCGACGGCGCTAGCCTCCTGTTTGCCGCCGTGGGTAGCCGATGGCGGCGCGACAAAGCTGCTTGCGCGTCTGCACGACGCCGCAACGCGAAAACGCATCAAGGCGGAAATGGCCGCCGATCATCCAGGATGGGAGAATTTGTACTTCGACAGCGGTGGCGCGCCCGGCGTGATGGTGTCCGGCGTGGTGAATCCGGATCTGAAAAAATATGACGGCATGACCGTGGCGCAGATTGCCGCCGCTGAAAAAAAAGACCCGCTCGACGCCCTTTTTGATTTTGTGATTGCCGACGATGCGCAAACCGGCGCGCTGTACTTCATCGCCAACGAGCAGGATTTGCATTACGGGCTGAAGCAGCCGTGGACCAGCATCGGCCTCGACGCACCGGAAACTGCGCTCGACGGGCCGCTTTTCGAACCGCACAATCATCCGCGCGCATGGGGTTCGATGCCGCGATTCATCGGACACTATTCGCGGGATTTGCATTTGGTTCCACTGGAGCAGGCGATTCGCAAAGTTACTTCGCTGCCGACGGAACGCGAACATCTGGTCGGGCGCGGGCTGCTCAAGCAGGGATTTTTCGCGGACATCACGATTTTCGATCCCGCGACAATCATTGACAAAGCGACCTACAAGAACCCCAACCAAATGTCCGAGGGCTTGGATTACGTTTTCGTGAACGGGCAGCTCGAGTTCGCGGATGGAAAGCTGACCGGTGCGACGGCGGGCCGGCCGCTTCGCGGGCAGGGATGGCGCGGCGAAAATTGAGATATCCGCGGCAAGTTCAACAAGCGAGGCGCTCATGTCGCGGATGATCGAGGAGATTCATGAGCAGCCGCAAGCCCTGCGGCGCACATTCGCGGCGGAACGAACTCACGCCGAAAAGTTCAGAAGGTTCGCGGCATCGCGTGATTTCCGGCTGATTGTTCTCGTCGCGCGCGGCACGTCCGATAACGCTGCGCTGTTTGGCCGCTATCTGCTGGAAATTTCCACGGGCATCCCAGTCTCGCTCTGCGCTCCTTCCGTTCACACGCTTTACAATGCACGGCTGGATCTGCGGCGAGCGCTGGTCATTGGCATTTCGCAATCGGGCGCGGGCACAGACATTAATCTTGTTTTGAAAAATGCTCGGAAGCAGGGCGCGTATACGATTGCGGTGACGAACGAGGCACGGTCGGCTATGGCGCGCCTGGCGGATGAAACGTTTCTCGTTCGTGCGGACAAGCAGAGATCCGTCGCCGCTACAAAAACCTATACCGGACAGCTCATGATTTTGTACCTGCTGGCCTTCGCCCTCGGCAGGCAGATCGAATTGCGCGCGCTCGAGGAAATTGCCCTACGCGTGCAGGAAACTCTGAAGCTCGAAAAACAGATCCGAGAAATGGTGCAGCGGTATCGCTATATGCGCCAGTGCGCGGTCGTGGCGCGAGGACTGAATTATGCCAACGCGTTCGAGCTCTCGCTGAAATTGATGGAGACCTGCTACATCGTCGCGGAGCGCTTTTCCTCCGCTGATTTTTTGCACGGCCCCATTGCCATGATCGAACGCGATTTTCCGGTGATTCTGCTCGCGCCCCCCGGGAAAACATTTTCCGGACAATTAGCTTTAATCAAGCGGCTCGACGGTTTGCATGCGGAAACCATTGCCATTACTTCCAGCGACGCGCGCCTGCCGGGAGTCACGCGCGCCATCCGTGTGCCGGGAAAAGGAAACGAAATCTACAGCGCCATTCCTTACATCGTCCCCGGCCAGCTTTTCGCCGCGCATCTCGCCGAAGTGAAGGGACTCGATCCCGATCGCCCGCGCTCGCTGCAGATCGTGACGCAGACGCTGTAAGCGTTTTGATGCACGCTCAATTTTCGGCTGCGTGGCCACGGACCGAGCTAGTGAGCCGCCACAGACAGAGCATTCTCCACTCCGACTGCAACAGCATGCGCAAGCCCGGATTCAAGAGAATCTGTGTCGGAAGCCTGATTCTCGAACTGTGCCCTCCACAGGACTTTTCCGCTTCGCGCATCAACGACTTGGGCGGCTATTCGAAGCTCATCGTGCTCGCGCGCGACTGTCCCTGACAAAACCTGATCCGCGTGGAGCGTAGTTGCGAGGCGTGGCAGATCCGGCGGGGTGGCGGAAAGCGTTTCCTTACTGGAGGCATCAATAACCCGAAGCAGATTCTGGAGTTGAAGATTCCTTATCACTCTTTGCGTGAAGTCTTGCGCGAGACTGCCATCCTCTGAATTCAGCGACAGTCCTCTAAACTCGAGAACGGCGACCACAGAATGCATGTTCGGTGGACTGGCGAGCTCGTGTTGGTCGCCGAAAAGCAACTGGCGAGCCGTCAGAGCCGACAAAGTGAGTACGATTCCGGCCGCAAGGTAGATCGCGGGACGTATGTAGCGTTTTAGGCGGGAAACGGCAGCAACGCGCCCCAACTCCGGGCGCTCCTGGCGCAGAGCTGGATCTCTAGTGATCCACCACTTATCGATCTCGGATTTGTAGGCGTGGACCGACCCATGCCTCGCGTTCTGCCGCCTGTGTATAGGAAAGCCCTCAACTTGGTAACGCTGGACGGTGCGGATATCTTTGCCCAGATAGGCGGCGATGACTTTCCAGCCGTCGAGACGGTCAGCAGAAGAAAGAGGAACATGAGCTTCGGCGTGCGAATCCATTGAGAAATCTCCCAAGCAATCAGAGCTACGGTCGCGATTCTATGCCGTTTGAGCGTAAGGAACAATAGATGTAAGTTAACATAAAGTAATTGAGTTGAAGTGGAATGCTGCAGCCAACGAGAGGCCGTATGAGCGGTCTCAATACCAAAACAAAGGGTTTAGCCGAGTTTTCCACAGACGCATGACACTTCTGTCGCGACATGTCGCTTTGCGCCGCCATTTGCCGCTTGCATAAAAAACGCCACAGAAAGTATTAGTGCCCCGCAACGGTACAGTGCGGGGGGAGTTTCTGCACTTGTACGGGGCTGTGGGAGAAACGGTGGGAAAAAAGCAAACGCGTGTTGGAAGTCTGTCTCGAAGCTGTATGTGTGCTTTCGCAGGGCCGCTTCGGCTCTGCCGCACCTGCAGGTTCCGGATTCTTTGGCTATCTCTCATGCTTTTGACGTTTGCGGCGATTCTCGCCTGCTCAGCGACCGGCAGTTTCGCTTTTGGGAGTGAATTACCCGGCCAGCAGCAATCCACGAGGCCAGCGGAGGAAGTAACGACGCAAAATTACAATTTGCGTTTGCAGCAGCTTGCCTCGCAAAAAGGCACACTGGCCAAAACAGCCAGCGATTACCTTATCGGGCCCAATGACCTGCTCGAAATTTCCGTTTACAACGCGCCGGACTTGGACCGAACGGTGCGTGTTTCGGCAAAGGGAACCATTTCGCTGCCGCTGATAGGTGACGTGGAGGCCTTCGGATCAACCGTTGAAGAACTTGAAAGCCGTATCGAAGGACTTCTCCGCCAAACTTTCATGACGGATCCAGAGGTAAATGTATTCGTGAAAGAGATCCAAAGCCATCCTGTTTCCGTGTTTGGCGCGGTGGGAAGGCCGGGCGTGTACCAGTTGCAGGAACCGGAAAGCCTGATTCAGGTGCTATCGCTGGCTCAAGGCTTGGCCGATGATGCGGGCGACAAGGTGATAATCATGCGCCGCAACGGAACCGCAGAGGATGATTCGCTGGAATTGACGGCCAACCATGAGCCATTCGGTCCCGCGCAACATGCGCCAAAATCCCTTCAAGTTGATTTGAAAGAGCTGCTTACGTCGGCGGGCTCTGCCTCGAATGTGGAGGTGTATCCGGGTGATGTGGTGAAAGTGCCGCCGGCGGGAATCGTCTATGTGGTTGGACAGGTACACAAGCCGGGAGGATTTCTGCTAAGGACAAACGAGAACATCTCGGTGCTGCAGGCGCTGGCGCTGGCGGAGGGGACGACCAGCACGTCCAGCCAGAAAGGCGCGCGAATCATTCGCACTGAGGCCGGCGGAGAGAAACAGGAAATTCGCATCGATTTGAAGCGGATTCTGGAGGGCAAAGCGGCGGATCCTGTGCTGCAATCGAAAGACATTTTATTCATTCCGAACAGCGCGGGAAAATCGGCATTTTATCGCGGGGCAGAGGCGGCGCTTTCCATCACGGGAGGACTGATCGTTTACAGGCGCTAGCATGGAGAAAGAGAACCAACTTCAACTGGTGAGACAGGCGGAAGCTTTGCGCCAGCGTCCGCTTGTGATGCATGGCCAGGCGGCGGATGCAGCGGCGTGGCTGCGGGCGGCGTGGCGAGTCATGCAAAAGAGGCGATGGAGCGGGATTTCCGCGGCGATGGTTGTATTCGTTTTTGTGCTGATGTGGACGGTGAAACAAAGACCGAAGTATGAGGCCAGGGCGCTACTGGAAATCGAGCAGCCAAGCACAGACGTGGCGACGCTGCAGCAAATGTTCCAAGCAGAGAATCTCACCGATGATTACATCGAGACGCAGGAAAAACTGTTGCAAAGCGATGCGGTGGCGCGCGCGGTGATTCAGCGGCTTCATTTGGATAAAGGTGGCGAGTTCAATGTGGACGGGAAGATCACGCCCGAAGACGAGCAGCGCGTGCTGCAAAAATTCGAAGAGCGGTTGAGCGTAGTTCCAATACCGCGCAGCCGGCTGGTGCGCGTGATGTTCGATTCGGAAGATCGGCAACTGGCGGCGCAGGTGGTGAACAGCGTTGCGGACAGTTACATCGAGCAAAATCTACAGGCTCACTGGAACGCGACGCAACGCGCGACGCAATGGCTCTCGCAGCAGCTCGACGGGCTGAAAATCAAGCTGGAAAAATCCGAAGATCAGTTGCAGCAATACGCTGAGAATAATGGGCTGCTGTATTTCGAAAACGACAAGGGGCAGCCGGAGAACATTGTCAACGAGCGCTTGCAGCAATTACAGGATGAACTTACGCAGGCGCAGGCGCAGAGATACCAGGCGGAGTCCATATACCGGATCAGTGAAGCCGGAGACTACGCGGCTTTGCCCGGAGTTTTTGATAACAAGCTGACGCAGGATCTTTCGGAACGAGTGGCGGAATTGGAGCAGGAAAAAGCGCAGTTGACGCCGGATTTCAAGCCTGGCTATCCGAAGATGAAGGAGATTCAGAGCCAGATTGAACGTACGCGGCAATTGCTCAATGAGCAGCGGACGGAAGCGGAGCGGCACATTGCCGATCAGTATTTTGCGGCTGTTCACCGTGAGGATTTGGTGAAGAAGGCATTCGCCGAGCAGGAGAAGCAAGCGAACGCGTCGGCGCAGGCGGCTGTTCAGTACAACATTTTGAAACGCGAAGTGGACACGAACAAACAGTTATACGAAGGCCTGCTGCAACGACTCAAAGAAGCGGGTGTATCGGCGGGATTGAAAGCCAGCAATGTGCGCGTGGTGGATGCGGCGGTTGCGCCGGCGAAGCCGGTAAGTCCGCGGGTGCCGCTGAATTTGAGCATCGGGCTGCTGGCGGGCGTATTCATGGGCGTGCTGTTTGCATTCGCGCAGGAGCGGATTGACAACACGGTGAAAGGCCCGGAGGATGTCGCGAATTTGCTGGAGTTGCCGATTCTGGGGCTGATTCCCAGAGAGCGAGCTACGGGCAAGCACCGGTTGCGGAGGCCGCGGCTGGCATTGAACAGGCGTTCGCAGGCGGGCGCTGCGGAAATGAGCAAAGCAGCAGAGCAAAATGGCTGGCTTCGCATTGATAGCGGCGCCATGGATACGTCTGAGCTGCGCGAGTCTTTTCGCGTGCTGCGCACTTCAATACTGCTTTCGACTGCGGGAAGGCCGCCGCGTTCGCTGGCGTTTGTCAGCGCCGAAGCTCACGAAGGCAAGACGACGGTGTGCTGCAACCTGGCGATTTCGCTCGCGCAGCTTGGCAAGCGAGTGCTGGTGATTGACGGCGACATTCGCAGACCGGGCGTGCAGGATTTCTTCCATTTGGCAGGCTCGTCCGGGCTGGTGAATTACCTCGCGGGTATTTCGGGACAGGGAGAGTGGCGCCGCCTTGTGCAAGTGACGGCTGCAAAAGGCCTCGATTGCCTGATGTGCGGCCCAGAGCCGCCTAATCCGGGCGAACTTCTCTCCTCTGAAGGCATGGAAGCGCTGATTAAGGATGCCATGAAGGACTACGATTTTGTTCTGGTGGATGCGCCTCCGCTTTTGAATATCACCGATGGGCGGATTCTCGCTGCTGTGGTGGAAGGAACGGTGCTGGTGATCAAGGGAGGCGCAACCTCGCGCGAACAGGCGCAAAGAGCACAGGACTGCGCTGGCGCTGTTGGGGCGCACATCATCGGCGCGGTGCTGAACGATATTGATCTCGCGGAAGCGGGTTACTACCGCACTGGATATTACGAACGTTCGCGGAAGCAAGTGAACGAGCCGCAAAATGCGAGCGCGTGAAGAGCACTCCGTGGATTGAGCGCCGACGAAAGTTTTAGCCGCACTCAGAGATACGTTCACTGGGCTGCCGATTTTTCAGTTCAGGCACTCAGCGGAAAAAGCGGCTGTAAGTCGCGGGGCGGAGCTTTGTCCCAAGGTAGAAGCGAGCAGGTTGACAGTTAACGTGCAAGCGAAAGGCTGTGATATCGAGGTTGAAATGAGCAGCTCTGAATCCATTTCGATTGAATCACGCAGCGCGGCATGCCTGAGACCTTTTTGGTATGCGGCGTATATATGCGCGAATCATGAAAAGCGCGTGGCTGAACATCTTGCCGGGCGGGGCGTCGAATACTTTTTGCCACTGTATGAGGCGATTCATCAGTGGAAGGACCGCAGAGTGCGGCTGAAACTGCCTTTGTTTCCGGGATACGTCTTTGTTCGCCTGCCGCTCCTAGAACGGCTGAGAGTTTTGCAGGCGCCGGGAGTCGCGCGTCTGGTGGGTTTCGGCGATACGCCGGAGCCTCTGGCGGATGCGGATATTGAAGCGCTTCGCAAAGGCCTGCAAGGACAAATCGAAATGGAGCCGCATCCGTACGTCTGCGAAGGGCAGAAGCTGCGAATTCTGCGCGGGCCTCTCGCGGGAATGGAGGGAACTTTGCTCAGGAGGAAGGGCGGCTTGCGGCTCGTGCTGTCGATTGATTTGATTATGCGCTCGGTGGTTGTGGACGTTGATGCTGAGGACATCTGTCCGATTGACGGCGGCGAGCAATGGAAAGTTCTCCGCGGATGCGACGCAGCTCAGATTCAGGCGAACGTATGAGCTGGAGCGAAAAAACAGTTCTGATTACCGGCGGGACGGGCAGCTTTGGAAGGCAGCTCACTTCACTGCTTATGGCCGATTACCGGCCGAAGAAGATCATCATTTTCAGCCGCGATGAGATGAAGCAGTTCGCGATGAGAGCGGAAGGGTTCGATGCTGCGAACATTCGCTACTTCATAGGGGACGTGCGCGACAAAGAACGGCTCTATCGCGCCTTTTATGATGTGGACATCGTGATCCATGCCGCGGCGATGAAACAAGTTCCGTGCGCAGAATACAACCCGTTTGAGGCCATCAAAACCAACGTTATGGGCGCGGCCAACGTGATTGATGCAGCCATTGATTGCGGGGTGCAGCACGTGATTGCGTTGAGTACCGACAAGGCGGCCCTGCCCGTGAATTTGTACGGAGCATCGAAACTGTGTTCGGACAAGCTGTTTGTTGCCGGCAACGTTTACGCCGGCGCGCGGAAGACGCGCATGAGCGTGGTGCGCTATGGAAACGTCGCAGGGAGCCGCGGGAGCGTGATTCCGTATTTTTGGGAACAGAAAAAAACGGGAAGGCTAACGATCACGGACAAACGAATGACGCGCTTCCTGATTACGCTCGAACAGGGCGCGCGTTTTGTGATGAGCTGCCTCGAACAGATGCACGGCGGCGAAATCTTCGTGCCGAAAATTCCAAGCGTGCAGATACGGGATTTGGCAGAGGTAATCGCTCCGGAATGCTCGATCGAATTTGTGGGAATACGGCCGGGCGAAAAGCTGCACGAAGTGATGATTCCACGGGATGACGCGCGACACACGGTTGAACTGGAGGATTTCTTCGTGATTCAGCCGGATTTTCGCTGGTGGGACGCGGCGAACTGGAGTTCGGGCGAGCCGTGCGTGGACTCGTTCGAGTACGCCAGCAACACAAATTCGCATTGGCTCGGACGCGACGAGATTGCCTTGCTCCTCGCCCAGTTGGGCTTCAAATCTCGTTCCGAAAATCAGCAGCCGCACGAACCGGCTTTTCTGAGAGCCGTGGCTGCTGCACGTTAGTCGAAATGCTGCCCGATTTTAATGAAATGAGAATTGCTGTGATTGGCTGCGGCTCGATTGGGCAGCGACATGCGCGGAACCTGCGCAAACTGGGTGTAGCGAATTTGCTTCTCGTTGACCCGCAGATCGAACGCGCCGCTTCCCTTTCTGACGAGCGCGGCGGGAACTTTTTCGACAGCGCAGAACGAGCGCTCGCCGAAGAGCCTGAAATTGCGCTCATCTGCGCGCCGACCAGCATGCACCTGACGCTGGCAGATCGGGCGCTGCAAAGCGATTGCCATTTGTTCATCGAAAAGCCGCTTGCAGATTCGGCAGAAGGCGTCCATTCGTTGATTGACGCCGCAGAAGCACGGGGCCGTTTGTTGCTTGCCGGATACAACTTCCGTTTTGATCGCGTGCTGAATTATGTGCGTGCGTGGATCTGCGAACGTCGAATCGGAAACGTCACCAGCGCGCATTTTCATTTCGGTTCGCATCTTCCTTCGCGGCATCCCTGGGAAGACTATCGCGCCGGCTACGGAGCGCGGCGCGAACTTGGGGGAGGCGTGATTTTGGACGCTATCCATGAACTGGACATGGCCTGCCGGCTGTTTGGGGAGCCGGAGAAGATCTATTGCGCGGGAGGCAAGTTCAGCGAGATGGAAATTGATGTGGAAGATACGGCGGAAATCTTGATGAGCTATCCGGACAAGATTGTTTCGATTCATTTGGATTTTGTCAGCCGTCCGGCGGAGCGATGGTGCGAAATCGTGGGAACCGAAGGCCGAATTCAGGCGGATGTTTTTACGAGGCAAGCGCGCTATTTCAATGCTCAGGTCGGAAGGTGGCACGAAGCGGAGAATTGCGGAAGCATCGAGGAGATGTACGAATCGGAAATGCGCCATTTGCTTGAATGCTTGACGGGCGAAGCAACGCCTCTGGTAGACGGCCGCGAGGCGTTGAAATCCCTGCGGCTCGCGGAGAAAGCGAAGGAATCGCTGTGCACCGGTTTGCCCGTCGCGGTGCACATCTCGGCTCGAGCGGCATGCACGAGATGATCGCCACGTTCATTCAAGGGAATGTTGTCTGCCTCAGAAGCCTGGGGCGCGCCGATTTGGCTTTGCTTGCGGAGTGGCTGAACGACTCGGAGGTGACGCGCCTGCTTTTCATGGGCCTGCTGCCCACAAACGTAGAAATGCTCGCCGCGCAATGGGAACGCGACCGCAACAATCCAGACGAAATTGCTTTTGCCGTTTGCGATGGGAAGACGGGAGCATTTGTGGGTACTACAGGCCTCTACCGCATTCACTGGGTGATGCGCACGGCGGAGTTTCGCGTGTTCATCGGCGATAAGCGCGTGTGGAATCGCGGAATCGGCACGGAATGCGCGAAGTTGATGGTGGTTTATGGGTTCGAAAAACTCAATTTGAACAAGGTATGGCTGGGTGTGAATGCGGAAAATCCTGGCGGCGTGCGCGCGTATGAGAAGGCGGGATTTGTTCACGAAGGCGTGTTGCGGCAGGAGCAGTACCGCAATTTTCGATACTACGACGCGATTCGGATGAGCCTGCTGCGTTCGGAATATGAGGCGCTTCGGGAGACTTACCTGCAGCCGCGCGCGATGACGGTGACGAAATGAAACTCCGCGCGGGCATTGTCGGATGCGGGCGAATTGGATGCGGCTTTGATGATGATACGCGGCGCAAATACGTGAGCACGCACGCACGCGCGTACCTCTCCACGGCTGGCGTTGAGCTGGCGGCGCTTTGCGACACGGATTTAGTTAAGCGGCAGCGATACGGCGCAAAATTTGGCGTGTCCGCACTTTATTCGGACCACGTTCAGATGTTTGCTCGCGAGCGCTTGGATATTGTGTCCATTTGCACCCCGAGCAGCTCTCACCTGGAAATCGCCCGCTGTGCCGTGGAGTACGGCGTGCGCGGCATTTTCTGCGAAAAGCCGATCGCGGACAGCGTCGAAGCAGCAACTGAAATGATTCGACTGTGTGCCGCAAAAAATGTCGTTCTGATGATTGATCATCAGCGGCGATTCGATCCGATGCATCAGCAATTAGCGCAATTTGTGCGCGACGGCGGATTGGGCAAGTTGCAGCAGGCGACGTGTTATTACACCGCGGGAATCGTCAATACCGGCACGCATTTGTTCGACCTGCTGCGGCTGTATGCCGGTGAAGTCGCGTGGGCAGAAGGGCGCGTAAGTGCGTGCGCGTCGTCCAGCGCCGCAGATCCAAATATAGACGGATGGCTCGGCCTTTCCTGCGGAGCTCTTGCGGCGATTCAAGCGTGCGATGTATCGGCTTACACCATCTTTGAAATGAGTCTTCTTGGAACGAAAGGCCGGCTGAGGATTGGTTCGCACGGCTATTGCGCGGATTTCGAGGAGGCTCGCGAGAGCGAACGTTATTCGGGATATCGCGAATTGTTTCCCGCTCCGCTGCCGATGGAAGGCGAGTTCACGCAGGACCTGCTGCCGCTGGGCGTGCGCCACCTGATGGATTACATCCAGAATTGCGCTGTTCCGGTGAGCAGTGGAGAAGATGGGCGCGCGGCGCTTGAAATCGTTTGCGCGCTGAGTCATTCGGCGCTCGAATGCGGCAAGCGCGTCAGATTGTGCGCAGCAAGCGCGGCAGATCTTCGTTCAACTTCGTCGTCACCGGATTCATTGCTGCCAAATTCCGCAGCGAAGAGGGCGAGTTCATGAATCTGGCAATGCTGGGCGGAAAACCGCTGCGGACAAAACCGTTTCCAGCGCATCCGGTGATCGGCGAAGAGGAAAAGCGAGCGGTGATGGAAGTGCTGGAGATTGGCAGGCTTTCCACATTCATTGCCGCGCCCGGAGAATACTTCAATGGCGGGCAAAAAATAAAAGAGTTTGAGAGGCAATTCGCGGAATATCACGGGACGAAATACGCGGTAGCGTTCAATTCAGCCACAGCGGCTTTGCACGCGGCTATTGTCGCAACGGGAGTGCAACCCGGAGGAGAAGTGATTGTGCCGCCGTATACGTTCACTTCCACGGCTACGTGCGGGCTGATGCACAATGCGATTCCTGTTTTTGCGGATATTGATGACGTCGTGTTCGGCCTTGATCCGGACGCGGTCGAACGCGCCATAACGCCGCTTACGCGGGCGATCATCGTTGTTCATCTCTTCGGACATCCGGCGAATCTCGATGCGCTCATTGCCGTTGCGAAAAAACACAATCTGCGGCTGATTGAGGACTGCGCGCAGGCGCCCGGCGCGAAATGGAATGGCCGCTTTGTAGGAACGTTTGGCGATTGCGGCATTTTTTCGTTTACCGAAAGCAAGACGATCACCACAGGCGAAGGCGGCATGCTCATCACCAATGATGCCGGAATCGCTGAGCAGGCGCGCATGGTGCGCAATCATGGAGAAATGATCGCCGAAGGGCAGAAGGAACGGACCTATTCCTCTTCGATGCTCGGCTGGAATTACCGCATGACGGAAATGGAAGCGGCGCTGGGCATCGCGCAATTGAAAAAACTGGATATCCTGAATGAGATACGCATCGAACTGGCGAGTCATCTTTCGGAGAGAATTGCGGGGCTTCCAGGCATTAAGCCTCCCTTGGCGCTGCCGAATGCGCGACATGTGTATTACGTCTATGCGCTCAAGTACGACGAAGCGCAGGCGGGTATTCCGCGAGAGGTCTTTGTACAAGCGATGAATGCGGAAGGCATTCCTTTTTCGGCAGGTTATGTGCGTCCACTGTATTTCGCGCCGCTCTATCAGAACCGACAGCACTTCGCCTTTGAGCATTATCGCGGAAGCGCGAGCTATGAGCGCGGAATCTGTCCGACGGCGGAGCGGCTTTATGAGCGCGAAGTGATGCTCACGGGTATCGTGCGATCCCCCGCGACCGGCGCAGATATGGACGATATCGTGAATGCCATGCAGAAGGTGATGGAGCACCGGCACCTGCTTTGCCGCGCGGCGCATGCATAACGGCGGGCGAGTCGGGATTTTGGTGCAGGCGCGAATGGGTTCCACGCGATTACCCGGCAAAGCGCTTGTGCCAATCTGCGGGAAACCGTTGCTGCAACGGCTGTGCAATCGGATGGCGCTTTGCCGGCGGGCTCGAGAAGTGATCGTCGCCACGTCTGGCCAGTCGCAGGATGACGTTATAGAAGAATGCTGCGTTCTATGGGGAGTGAAGGTGTTTCGCGGCCCGGAACGCGACCTCACTGCGAGATTGTTGGGTGCGGCGGATGCATTCGGATTGAGCGAGTTTGTCCGCGTCACTGGTGATAATCCGCTCACGGATCCGGAAGGTCTGGACGCGCTGATAACGGAGTTGATGGAACAGCAGCGCGGCAACGGCATCCGACCGGTTCTTGTTCATAACATGCATCGCGATGGGCATCCATATGGAGCCGGTGCGGAAGCAGCGAGCCGTTCGGTATTGGAATATTGCGACCGCCATTTGACGGATCCGCATGGGCGCGAATACTTCGCGGCTTACGCAAAAAAGCACAGCGAATTCCATTGCGTCGAATTACATTCTGCGGCTGACATCCAGCGTCCGAATTATTTTTTGACTGTGGATCACGAAGAAGACTTGCGCCTGATTCGCAGAATTTATGAGAGCGTTCCGGGCGGTGACCACATGCGATTGAAAGATGTGATTCGATTTCTCGACGCGAACCCGCGCCTCGCACAATACAACGCGCACTTGCATCAGCCTTTTCCGACATGAGTATTGGAACGACAGCAACTGTCTCGCCAAACGTTCATGTTCGAGATCTTTTTTCGCTGAAAGATCGCGTCGCGCTGGTGACTGGCGGCGCTGGACGTTATGGACGGCAGATTTGCCGGGCGTTGGGCGAATCCGGAGCGACTGTAATCGTCGCCTCGCGAAATTACGACAGATGCGCGGATTTCGCGGATGAGCTTTCGTCGCAAGGGCATGAGGCAGATGCGCTGCCGCTCGATTTGCTGAACGAAGAATCGGTCTTGGACGTGGCGGGGAAGATCCAATCGAACTATGGAAAACTCGACGTTCTTTTCAATAATGCGGTGATGGTTAAAGCGGAGCCGATGGACGAGCACGCCGATGCGGATTGGGCGCAAGCCGTGGGAGAGAATTCGGTTCCGCTTTACCGTGCTTGCCGCATTTTCGGCGCTCTGATGGCGAACCGGGGCGCCGGCAGCATCGTGAACATCGCCTCAATTTATGGCATCGTGAGCCCTGATTTCCGAATTTACGAAGGCCATTCAGAAATGACCAATCCGCCGAGCTACGGCTTTGTAAAGGCCGGTATGATTCAACTGACGCGCTATCTCGCTGTTTATTTTGCTGCGCGCGGCGTTCGCGTGAACTGCATCAGTCCCGGAGGATTGTTCTCTCCATCCATGCCCGTCCCTTTCGTGGAAAAATACGCCGAGCGAACTCCGATGGGGCGCATGGCCGGGCCGAACGACCTTAAAGGCGCGGCGGTATTCCTTGCCTCCGATGCGTCGGCTTACGTTACGGGCCAAAACCTGATTGTTGATGGCGGATACACGGCATGGTGAACGACCGCTGAAATAGTATTCGTGGCAAAACTGCTCATCACGGGCGCGACTGGTCTGCTGGGGAGCTGCATCGCCAGAGAATCTCTGAATGAACACGAACTCTTTGGAATTTCTCGAACGATCATTCCTCCGGCGGCGCAGTGGCGGCACAGGCACCTCGATCTAACCGATGCCTCATCAACGCTGCGGTTTCTGAGCAAGGTCCACCCGCAGCTCATTATTCATTGCGCGGCACTGACGGATGTGGAGCAGTGCGAGAGGGATGAGAGCCGCGCGTGGGCTGTCAACGTGGAAGCCACGAAGGTGCTCACCAGTTGGGCGTCCGAGGACGCCGCGAAATTCATCCTGATCTCCACCGACTCCGTTTTTGATGGAACACGCGGCAATTATCGCGAAAGCGATGATCCGGCTCCTGTGAACGTTTATGCGCGCACAAAGCTCGCAGCGGAAGAGTTCGTCCGGTCAAGCTGTCCCAATGCGCTCATCATTCGCACGAACTTCTTTGGATGGTCTCATGGTCACCGTGCCGGTCTTGCCGAATGGATGCTTGCACGACTTATAAAAGGCGAGGGCTTCGGCGGCTTTACGGATGTTCGATTCAGTCCGCTGTTCACAGACGAACTGGCTCATATCATTCTGGAGCTGATTCGCCGCGATGCGCGCGGACTTTTTCACTTGGGAGCGCGAGATTCCTGCTCGAAATACGAATTCGCGATAGAGCTTGCTCGGGCGTTTCAGCTTGACGCGTCCATTATTCATCCTGTTTCCGTTGATGAGTTCCCGTTTCGCGCTTGCCGTCCAAAGAACACATCTCTTTCGACGGAAAAACTTTCGCGATTTCTCGGTCGCACGATGCCTTCGGTAAGAGAGCAAACGCAGATGATGCGCGAGACGATGCCTCTCGGCGGGTATTTGGCCGGAGATGCAGGTATCGAGAGACTCGTCCGCTCCGGCGCAGCGACGTAAGCATGGCCCGCATTCTTTACGTTTCGCAGGGATATTGCACGCATGACCGGCGCTTCCTTGAGCGCATGGCGGAAATGGAGCATGAGATTGTTTTTCTGCCTTGTGCAGAGGCGTCTATTCAGAAGGATTTGCCGCGCGTGGGCGCTCCGATTCGCTGGCTGCCGCCATTGACTCGCGGCGAACTATCGCCTGGGAGGCGCAACTGGCTCATTGCCGCAAAACGGTTTGATCGCCTGGTGCACAACGTTGCTCCTGATTTGATCCACGCTGGGCCGGTGCAGACTGGCGGATTTTTCGCTGCGCTCAGCGGATTTCATCCGCTGCTCGTAATGTCCTGGGGCTCGGATGTGCTTGTAACGGCCGAGAAAAATAATGCGCTCCGTCACATAACTCAATTCACGTTGCGCCGCGCCGACGCAGCCATCGCGGATTGCCGGGCTGTTTGCCGACGAATTGTTGAGTACGGTTCTCTTCCAATGGAACGGATTTTCACTTTTCCGTGGGGAGTCGGGCTGGACAAGTTCAGGCCAAGACCTTCATCGCTCGATTTGCGCAACAGATTAGGTTGGACGGATTGCAAGGTGGTGATTACCGTGCGCGCGCTTGAGCCGGCTTACGGAACATCGGTGCTTCTCGGCGCGATCAAAGTCTTATTGCAGCAACAGGAGGATGCTTGCGTTCTCATGCTCGGCGACGGCAGCTTGAGGAAATCCGTCGAAACATTCATCAGGGCAAATCACTTTGAATCCAAAATCCATCTTGCCGGGCGCGTTCCCGAAGAGATGCTGCCGGACTACTTTGCGGAGGCTGATTTGTACGCAAGCGCCGCGCCGTGCGACGGCAGTTCCATCAGTTTGTTGCAAGCGATGGCGTGCGGCTTGCCGGTTGTCGTCCCACGTAACGAGGGCAATCGTGAATGGGTGACTGATGGCGAGAATGGCTGGCTATTCCCTGTCCGCAACTCGGAGAAGCTCGCGGAGAAACTAATTCTGGCGATGCGTGATGATGCCGCGCGCGTTGTCGCCGGCCGCGCGAATGTGACAATCGGTCGCGAAAGAGCGGATTGGCGGCGCAATTTCGCGAAATTATCGGAAGCTTACGAATGCCTGCTCGGCTCAACAGTCGCAAGGAGACGTTCCCATGCCCAGCTTCAAAATCGGTGACCGCCCGATCGGCGGCGATTCGCCGGTCTATTTCATCGCGGATATTTCCGCGAATCACGACGGCTCGCTGGAGCGCGCCAAACACCTCATTCGCCTCGCCGCGCAGGCAGGCGCTGATGCCGCCAAGTTCCAGCATTTTCGCGCGGAGAAAATCGTCAGTGATTTTGGATTTCGCTCGCTGGGCACTCAGCTTTCGCACCAGGCGAAATGGCGCAAGCCCGTTTGTGAAGTCTATCGCGCTGCCTCGCTTCCGTGGGAATGGACTCCAGAATTGAAGGCGTGCTGCGACGAAGCGGGCATCGAATTTCTCTCCACGCCTTACGATATTGAAGCGGCGAACATGCTTGATCCCTATGTGGGAGCCTACAAAATCGGCTCAGGCGACATCACCTGGACCGAGATGCTTGCGCATGTTGCGGCAAAACGCAAACCGGTGATTCTCTCGACTGGCGCTTCGAATATGGTGGATGTGCGGCGCGCGATTGAGACTGTCCGCGGAAACAATACTCAAATTGCGCTGCTGCAATGCAACACGAACTATACGGGCGAACCGGAATCCATAAATCACATTCACTTGAATGTGCTTCGGACTTATCGCGCCGAATTTCCGGATGCAGTTCTTGGACTTTCTGATCACACTGCTGGACATGCAACTGTGCTTGGTGCCGTTGCTCTCGGGGCGAAAATCATCGAGAAGCATTTCACCGACGACATCACGCGCGAAGGCCCCGATCATCCTTTTTCGATGAACCTTGAAACGTGGTTTGAAATGGTCGAGCGTACTCGCGAATTAGAGCGCGCGCTTGGCTCGGAAGACAAATTCGTCGCGACGAATGAAATTGAAACAGTGATTTTGCAGCGCCGATGTTTGCGTGCTTCCGTTGATCTTCCAGTCGGCATTCGGCTTCAACGCAGCGATATTGACGTTCTGCGGCCTGCTCCTTCAGACGCTATTTTCCCTTGCCAGTTGGACGAAGTGATAGGTCGTAGGCTGCTAAGGCCGGTTTCCAAAGGTGAGTACATCACCTGGAAGATGTTGGAATCGTCCGACCATGGGCGCAACTCGCAGGAGTTCCTCGATCGGTCTCAAATGTCAGTTGCATGATCTACATCGCGTATGTACGCGGTTCCTCTCTGACGATTGCATGAGCTATCCCGCATTTATGGGACTTATCGGGCCAGAACACAAAAGTCCGAAAGCTTTGTTTCCACCGCATGGATTTGAATGGAAGCTGGCGCTCGATTCAAGTGCGCCATGCCTGCGAATCTGGGTAAATGCGGCAGCACACGGCGATTTCTGTCGCTGGGATGCGGCTCGCACGTGTCCGCAGCGTCCAATCGTATTCGTTTGGGGCAAGCCTCTGCTTGCATCTGATACCTCTTTCGGAAGGCATACGGAAGTGCGTCACATTGGTCCCTCCGATTTGCCCTCCTGCATTGCGCGACTTTATCAGCGGCACGGAAGCTCCGCTTTTGCGCTCTTGGAAGGCAATTTCTGTGTTGTGCTCGTTGACCGTGAATCGAAAAGCATATTTTTAGCAGTCGATAAATTCGGATGCGAGGACATTTCAATCCGGCAGCTCGGTTCCGGATTGGCATTTGCCTCGCAGTCCGCGCTCCTCGCTGGCGCTCATGCCGAATTCAATTCCATTGCCACTGCATTCTATCTTGCGCATGAAGGTTTTGTTCCCGCGCCTTTCACTCTCTTCGAATCCGTGGAAACCGTCGGTCGCGCACGCTTCCTGAGGATCAACGAGCGAGGACGCGGACTGAGCGTCGAGTCTCATCGGTATTGGCGTCTTTCTCCGCAATCACGCGGGATTGCGAGCTACAAAGCAGTCCGCGAGTTCAGTTCCTTGCTTGACTCTGCCATTCAGCCAAGAATCGGCCATGCGAATGGGATTTTGCTCTCGGGCGGGATTGATTCTGCTTTGCTGGCGAACTTGCTTGCGAAGCATGGATCGCAATGCCCGCTTGCAGTGACAGCATCCGTTCGCGGCCACGCGGAAAGCGAAAATGAAACGATGGCCGCTTGCGAGCTTTCCACCACGCTAGGAATCGCTCATCGCGCCATTTGTGTGGATCCTAATGATGAAGCGCTGCCGGAGGAATGGAGCGCCTGCTGTGGATCGTGGACGGTGGGAGTTCGCACCACGCTTCCGCTTTTCGCGCGGATGGCGGCGGAACTGAAATCGCATTTCGGTGGCGCTTACAGCGCATTCTCGGGGCAGATGGCCGATACGCTCGCGGACAATAACTACACTCTGCCATCAGCCGGTTACACCTTGAGACGGTTGTTTTTCTCGCCCTTGTTTCTCCGGATGATGCCGATCTTACGCGCGATTGCTCCCCGCGAGGACGGCTTGGCAGGAAGGCTCCTGGCGCGTACCGTCCAGGCGTGCGCGGGCGCGCGAGGGGCAAGCATGTTTGCCAGCTTGCTGGGCGGCTTTTCCAGTATGGAGCGGTTCTATGCGGGCCGGGTGTTTGGATTCGGCGAAATGCCGGGCGCTGCGCCACTCAGCTTTCCGCTCCTTACCGCGCTTGGATTCGAATCCGTGTGGGAGTGGTACGCCACGAATTTCGTGATGCCAGCCGTTTCACGGCTCACGCCCGCGGCGTTTTACCGCGAAATGCTGGAACTCAGCCTGGACATGTGCATGCTGCATCTCGACACGCGATTGGTGTTTCACGCGATTCGACTCGGCGGCGGGCACGCCGAGATGCCATACTTGGATTCGCGCATCGTGAATCTGTTCGTCAATCTTCCCTATCGGATGCGTGCCTTCTACCGCCGGCCCAAGTACATCATCCGAAATCAATTTGCGCAGCACGGATTCTTATCCAGCCGCCCGCAATCGGCGAAGAACGGGACTGCCCGAACACGAGAGCAGAAGCCGAATCGAAATGGTTCATTCGAAGCGCTTTTGCTCGGCGGAACACTGGGGCATTACTTCCGCGAACTGCTCAAAACGCCCACAGTATTTGCGCGCGCGCCGCGGCTGTTCGAATTCGTGGACGAACAGTATTTCCAAAAGCAAAGAAACTCGTTTTTGCGAGGCGAGTCGGATATTGATCACAAATTGATTTCGCGGCTGGCTGCGCTGGAGCTTTGGTCCAGACAGTTGAGTCGGACAGTCGTAGCTGAGGCGGCGATTTCGGCCAGCAGCTTGAGAGAAAACAATTCATTAATGAACCACCAGCAAGCCGCGACCGCAATACTGCCATTGCCAGGCGATTCACTGGAGGTAGCGGCTTCCAGCCCTGCAAGCAGCGCTGCGAAACGCAAATTCGTTCGCGACATTGCATTCTCGAATCTGCCCGTTCCGTTTCAGAAGCTCCAGACTTATCTATGGTTGGTGTTGCTGACGCGCGCGCTGGGTCCCGCAGGGTTTGGCGCGTGGTCGCTCTTTATGGTAACTCTCAGCAGCGCGACAACGATTTCCACTCTGAATTGCGGCTCATCGCTGATGAGATTCCTTAGCGGTCCGCGCCAGGAAAAGGAGGTGAACGAGGCGTTCACGACAGTGCTGCTGATGGTCGGCGTCGCCGGAGCTTTTTTGGGGGTAGCTTTTCTTCTGTTTTCAAATCAGGCGACCTATTGGATTTTCCGCTCGAAGCAATCCACAAGGCTCGTCGCTCTTCTGGCTGTCGCGCTGCTCTTCAACTCCCTATTCGAAGAAATGAAAAATCTGCTGCGCGCGCGTCGCTGCAATCGCTCGTGGGCCTGGCTGTCGCTCGCGAGGATCGCGCCGGAGACTTTGGCGGTCATTGCCGCCGCCCTCTGGTTCAAAAATACCGAAAGCACCGTTTCGGCTTACGTCTTCGTGAGCGTTTGCAGCGTATGCACAGGAATGATTTACCTCAAGATGAAACACGCAATAAGTCTTGAGCGACCAAGTCGCCGCACATTTGTGAAGTATGCGAAATACGGCCTGCCGCTCCTGCCCGGGGTATTTGCTTCCACACTTTCTCTCGGCGCGGACAAATACGTCATCAGTCATTTTCTCGGGCTCAAACAGGTCGGCATCTATACGGTTTGCTTCGCTATCTCCGCGGCGGTCTTCTTCCTCACCGGACCGATCAATGACGTCCTGTTCCCGGAACTTTCCGCGCTCTACGATGGCCGAAATTGGCCTGCATTCCGCGAACGGTTCCGCTCCGCGCAAAAATTCGTTCTCGCGTTTGCATTCGGAATGGCAGCTATTCTCATGGCTCTGCCTCGGCAGGTTTTGCGGCTGGTAGCGCCTGCAGAGTTTGCTGCCGGAAGCGCAACGCTAGCCGTGCTCGGCATTCAGGGCATCTTCATGGCTATGGTTCTGCTATATGTCGTGATTCTGAACACGCGCATGCGCGTCTGGTCCAGCACCTGTTTCTGGCTGCTCAGCGGCGCGGCGATCATCTTGCTTGACGTGTTTTTCGTTCCGCGAATCGGCATTCTCGGCGCCGCGTTTAGCCAGTTGATCGCAACGGCTGCCGGTTCGTTCGCGCTCATCGGCATCCATTGGAAGCTCTTTCGCGAAACATTCGAAACGAAACGGCTTGCTCAACTGTCCTTCTGTTTTTTAGCTGTCCGTGTTGTGGGATTGCTTGCTGGAAACCAATCAGAGATGGTTTTCCGCGACATCTCGCTGTTGGGCGTAAGCGCAGTCATTTTCGCCGGCTGTTTGTATTGCACTGGATATTTCACCTTGCCTGAGCTGAAGGGATTTGCCGCGGCGTTATTCGAACGCCATGCCTGATTTTCAAAAATGAAGATCCTGCTGATTTGCAAGGGCGAGTACCGCTATTTTTTCCCGGCCATTGCTCGCTCATTGCGAGAACGGCTTGGCGCGGACGTGAGCGCAATCTCATTCACGACTGCTGCCACGGCTCTGCTCGACAAAACGGGAGGGTTCTCTTCGATTTTCAATCTTGCCGGTTGGCTCAAGCGCCGCGTTCCCGCCATTACACCGAAAGAATCCTTCGATATAGTAGAAGAACTGGAAGGCCTGAACGGTGCACCGCGAATCAATACGATCATTCACGCAGACCGGATTATCTCTCGTTACCCGCACTCTAAAATTCTCGCGATCGTCGCCGCAATATCAGAATTTTGGGTCGAGGTTCTCTCTACTTATCAGCCCGACGTTATTCTGGGCGAAGTCGCCTGCGCCGCGGAGTGGATTGGGTGGCTGAAAGCGCGCGAGCACGGCATTCGTTATCTCATCCCCTCAGCTACGCCTGTCGCCAATCGCTTTTATTTCCTCCACGCGCCGGACGGCGGTTGGGAGCGCATGGAACACGCGTTTCGCGCGCTGGAGAACCGCAGGCTTACTTCTCAGGAAGCGATCATCGCGGAACAATTCATCGCCAATTTCCGCGCTTCCCGAACAAAACCGCCATTTTTGAATTGGGCGCAGGGCTCTCCTCTGAAGCCGGAATTCGCACGCTTCGTGCGTCGCATCGCCAGGATTCCCTTTCGCTTGAAAACGTACCTTCAAGACGGTGAATTCGAAGTGGGCTCTTATCACGGTACAGTGCCGTGGAAGCCTTTGTTCGAAGACATCATTCGCATTGCGCGCCACGCCGTAGCTGAAACAGCCTTCCTCGCGCACGTGAAGCGCACGGAGAGCCCCTTTGTTTACTTTCCGCTGCATGTCCAACCGGAATTCACCACCGACGTGCGCGCGCCTCTCTTTACAAACCAGATTGCTCTCGTCGAGAATATCAGCAAAAGCCTGCCTGCCGGTTACGAGCTTATCGTGAAGGAGCATCCCGGAATGAAGGGCGAGCGAGCGCTCGCCGATTGCCGCGCGGTCAAGAAAATCTTCAATGTGCGGCTGCTCTCGCCTTCCATGGACAGCCACGAATTGATCCGCCAGTCCGCTGCCGTGCTTACGATTACCGGCAGCAGCGCGTGGGAAGCGATTCTCTATGAGAAGCCGGTTATCGCGTTTGGGCCTTTGTATTACGGATTTAGCGGCCTGACTTATTCTTGCGAAGCGCTTACGGATCCGCCCGCGACGCTTTCGCGGGCGCTGCACGGCTTTGCGCCCGATCATGAGCGACTATTGAAATTTGTCGTCGCTTTTCTCGCCACCGCTCACAGCCTGCAGTGGGGCGACCCCATTCGGCAGCCGGAGATCATGAAAAAAGATAATGTGGACAAAGTCGCCGATGCCATTGTTTACGAGCTTCGTTCACAAGCTCCGGGGCATGTCGCGCTCGAACGTATCCCCGTTAACGCATGAGCATCGTCGAATTCATTCTGCTTTCCGCGGTAAATGTGGTTCTCATTTGCGTAATGATTCGCCGGCGCGACATTGCCTCGGCGGAAGGCCTGTGCCTTGCGTATCTGGGCGTTGCGGCGGCCAGCGATAGCAGCGCGTTGCTTTTTCATTTTATTTTTTCGCCGGACGCGCTTCCGCTTGGTTACCGGGAATTTGCTTTTCGCCTTTACCCTACCGCCCTGGAAATTCTTGGCCTGCTTGTCCTCTTCGTCGCGCTAGAAATTGTTGACGGCAGGCCCAGGACACTCTCACGCGAACTCGATGCTCGCCAACTCTCGAAGCTGAAAAATCTGGGGCTGGCCATCGCCGCGCTCGGCGGAATTCTCACGCTCATCGCGCTTTGGCTCGTTGGCGCATTTTCCGGCGCGAGCTTTTATTCGGCGTTGAATCTTTTCCGCGATCAGGCGCTCCCGTTCGGCGGATTCTGGTACCGAGGCGCGGATATAGCGGTATTTGGCCTGGCGCTTACGCTCCCTGCGATGCAAAACCAGATGAAGCGCTTTGTGTTCGTCCTGTCGCTTATGATGTTTGTGTCTTTTTTCCTTCGCACAAACAAGGGCGGGCTGGAAGAGCCGGTGATTTGGGGCGCGCTCGTGCTCTATGTGTATAACCGAACGCTCTTCAGGAAATTGTGCCGCCTGCGAATCGCAGCAGTGCTCCTTCTTCTTGCTTTTTTCGGCGTCGGCGCGAAATTCTGGATTTTGCCGAACCAAGGCGATGGCGCATCGAGTCGTCGCAGCTTCGCGCAAATGATTACTGAAGCCGGCGCAGCCACCGCGATGCGCTGGAGCGATGACGGCCTGTATCGCGGATACTGCCAATTTGTGAATTCGCTGTCCGGCAACCGCGCGCTCTTCCGCAACTACAAAGTCGGCGTGTATTCGCTGGTCAGTTGGATTCCACGATTCCTTTATCCGCAAAAACCGGACCATCCCTTTCGCGGTCTGGGCTACATGATCTACTCGGATTTCCACACCTTCGAGGAAGAAACTCCCGCGCCCATGTTGATGGGTTCCGCGATGGCTGACCGAGGTGTTGTGAGTCTGATTGCTTATCTTGCTCTCGCGGGCGCTTTCCTCGGCATATTTCGACGCTTCGCGGCCTCGGCGCAGTCCATTGCTGTGCATTGCGGCTACATTATGTTTGTTCTTTTTGGAGGCTTCTCCGCCGAAGAAGGCACGCTTGGAATTCTGTACACGCTTTTTCTGGTGTTCGGCGTAGTGGCTGCGGCGCAGTTGCTTCTCTTTACGGCAGACCTGCTTACGCTACGTTTGCCTTTGCATCCTGTCTTCGCGGCAGTCAATGTTCAGCGTGGCGGCGTTGAGCTTGCGAAAACCAATGCTGTGAAATCGGAAGCTGATTGACTCCCGCTGACCAATTTCTTGCAGGCATGTCCGTCCGACCTGCCCGCAGTTTGCTTTTTGTTGCGACGCAAGGCCTCGGCGATCTCGTTCAGACGCTTCCATTGCTGCGCTCGATTTGCGAGTTGGCCGAAAACCGCTGGCCCGTGTACTTGCTGCTTGCTTCATTGCAGCAATTCGAGCTGCTCCGCGAGGAAAATCTGTCGCTCGTTCCGCTCTTTGTACACGATGGCTTGGAACACCAATGTCCTCCGCTGAAACTCTGGAGACAACTCGCGGGCAAAGTCGACGTTATCGTTTCCGCGCCTGAAATTTCCGCCGCAAAGTTGCTGCTGCTGAAATACGCCGTTGGCGCGCGATATGTTTTCGGCGAAGCGTCTCCTTCACTGGCTCGATTTCTAACGCATTCGGTGCAACAAAGCTGGACGACGCCGTGGTCCGGCGCGCTTGATGAAATCGCGGTCGCTCTGGGCATACGCGTTCCTCTTCCGCCTCCGCATATTCACTTGATCGCGCGCGAAATCGAATGGGCGGGTGCTGCTCTGATGAAAACGGGATTCAGCGCCTCCGATCTCATCGTTGGCGTGCATTGCTCGTCGGTGGTGCCGGACAAAAGATGGCCGACGGAGAATTTCGGCGAACTCCTGCGGCGAATAGGCGGCTACTTGCCGGGACTGCATGTCATCAGCTTTGGCGCGGACAACGAACTGGCGGATGCGCAGCACGCGCGAATACATGCGGGCGACGTGCCCTGGCTCGAAGGCGCCGGTAAATGGAATCTTCGCGAGACAATGGCGATGCTCAGCCGCTGTGATCTGTTTGTGTCAGGCGATACCGGCCTGATGCACATCGCGGCGGCGCTGGGCGTGCCCACGATTAGCATTTTCGGCCCGACCTCCGCCTCGCGACGCGCCCCGCGTCACAATCGTGGAATTGCCATTTGTCCACAAGCAGCTTGCCACCCATGCTTTCGCGGCAGATGGAACGGTTGCCAATGCATTGGCTCAATCTCGCCTGAAACCGTCTTCGAGGCTGCCGTGCGCCTCATTGGCAGTCCGAACGAGCAGAGAGAATTCAGTGTCCGCACCGACATTGAATCATTCGAGGTATCCAACCGCTGATGTGCGGAATCTTTGCCATTTATTCCCGCGAGGGCGTAAGCCCCGATGAACTATGGTTCGGCACGCAGAGCGCATCGCATCGCGGCCCTGACGATTGGGGATTTGCCAGTCTCGCCCCGAAAAAGGAAATGTCCAGCCCTGCGTATCGGTGGCGATTTTGGGAAGAAAGAGGCGCTGCACAGGATTACCAGCTCGGCCTCGGCAGCCGCCGTTTGCGAATTTTTGATACTTCCGAGGCGGGCCGTCAGCCGATGAACCTCCGCAATTCAGGACGTTGGATTGTTTTCAATGGCGCCATCTACAACCACGTCGAGCTTCGCGACCAGCTTCAGCCTGAACACCGCTTCTCGACGCGCACCGATACGGAAGTTCTCCTCGCCGCCTATCAAAAATGGGGTGTCAATTGCTTGAATCGCCTAAACGGAATGTTTGCCTTCGCGATTTGGGATGCTCCCCGCAAGAAACTCTTCATGGCTCGCGACCGTTTCGGCGAAAAGCCTCTTTATTACATGCATCAAGCGGGCCGTTTCGTGCTTGCCTCGGAATTAAAGCAATTTCTCGCGCTCGATTTCGAGGCTCGCATTGATTATCCCGTCCTCGCCGATTTCTTTCTGCATTATTTGCAGGATCATGATGACCGCACATTTTTCGAATCCGTCAGACAGCTTCCTCCCGCGCATTGGATGGAATTCGATTTGGCGGCGGAAGCTTTGGACGGCCCGCATCGTTACTGGACGGCCGAAATCGCTGACGACTTCGACGATTCGCGCGACCGGCAACTCGAACAAGAGCTCGCTTCCCTGCTGGCCGACTCCGTCCGTTTGCGCCTCAGAAGCGATGTTCCCGTTGGCGTTTGCCTCTCCAGCGGACTCGATTCCACTTCGATCTGTTCTCTCGCAGCTTTGCAGAAAACTTCGCTTTCGTTTTCAGCTTACACGATGGGATTTCCAGGCTTCGCTGATGACGAACTCCTCGCCGCCCGCAGTTTTGCTAAATGCGCGGGCGTGCGACATCGTGAGGCTTCGCTCCAGCCTGGGGAACTTTGGGAACAGCTTGCGGAGTTCACCTATTTTCAGGACGGGCCTACCGGCGGTCCTTCTACGTTTGCCTCACGCAAGGTTTTCGAAGCGGCACGCGCCGACGGAACCATCGTTCTGCTGAACGGCCAGGGCGGCGACGAGATCTTCGCCGGCTACTGCAAATTCTTTTTCTTTTGGTGGCAGACCCTTTTTCGTAGCAGAAAATGGCTGCACCTTACTACGTCGCTCGCCGCCTACTCCATCCGCAATGGCTCAGTGAATTGGAGCTGGAGGAATGCGCGCCGTTACGCGCCCCAGTTCTTGCGCGAGAACTTGAGCGGCATTTGGAAATTCGCGCTTCCCGAATTTCGCCGCAGCGCCTCGCTCCATGTTGATAAGGGACACTGCGGTAGTCTCAATCAGCGCCTCTGGAAAGATTTGAGCCAGTTCAGCTTGCCCGCTCTGCTGCACTGGGAGGACCGCAATTCCATGTCCGCCGGCATAGAAGCTCGCTTGCCACTTTTGGATCACCGCATCGTCGAAGCTGTCCTCGCTACATCAGCCAGCACAAAACTCCGAAGGGGTTACACGAAATACGCTCTCCGAAATTCCATGCGCCAGCTGCCGCCGGAGGTTCGCTGGCAAACCAAGAAACGTGGCTTCGAAACTCCCGCGCGCCAATGGTTCGCAAATGACCTTGCTCGCCCAATTATCGACTTGCTCGCGAGTCTCGCTTCTCCCCTCGCCGAGTTCTTCGATGTTTCGAAGATTTGCTCCTATCTCGCTAACCCGCGTCGCGCCCAAAGCGGCGTTCTCACGGAAAACGATCTCTTCAAGTTGGCCGCAACCAGCGTCTGGCTCTCGCACCTTCATCGCGCGCCGGAACGCCCGAAGGCGGCCCAGCCCGATTTGCAAACAGTCGCTTCATGAACCCAAATTCCTCATCGCCGCCGCGTTTGCCAAAACTCACCGTGATTGTTCCATGCAGAAATGAAGAGCGCTTCATCGCCGCATGTCTCGATTCCATTCTGCAAAACGACTACCCCGTTGACCGCCTCGAAATCATCGCGGTTGATGGAATGAGTTCCGATGCGACCTGGGAAATCATCAAGATTTACGTTGGCCAGTTTCCGCTGATTATCCCCTTGCTTAACGATCGGCGAATCACGCCCGTAGCCCTGAACCTCGCTATCCGAGTCGCTTCCGGCGAAGTCATTTGCCGCGTGGACGCGCATGCGCGCATAGCGCCGGATTACCTCCGACGCTGCGTCGAGCTGCTCATTTCCAGCGGCGCGCAAAATGTGGGCGGAGCGATGCGGACTCTACCCGCGGATTCCAGTCTCGCCGCAAAATGCATCGCGCTCTGCATGAGCCATCGCTTCGGAGTCGGCAATTCCGAGTTCCGCGCGGGTTCGAATGTAAAACCCATCCTCACGGATACTGTTTTCGGCGGCTGCTACCGAAAAACGCTGTTTGCCAGCATCGGCATGTTCAATGAGAACCTCCCGCGGTCGCAGGATTTCGAATTCAATCAGCGCATTCGCCGTTCCGGGGCCAAAATCGTTCTGGATCCCGCGATCAAATGCGACTACTTCGCGGCGCCAAATCTAAAAACATTCGCCTCGCACAACTTCCATGATGGCGTCTGGGCCATTCTTCCGTTCGCGCATAGCAATGTTATGCCGGTTCGCATTCGCCACCTCGCGGCGTTCCTCGCGCTCCTCACGTTTGCATTTCTCGCGGTTTCGGGAATTTGGTTTCCCGGGGCTCGTTTCGCGCTTCTTGCGTTGACGCTTGTCTATCTCGCCATGAGTCTTACGTTCTCGCTGCGACTCGCGCGCCAGCACCGCAATGCTCGGTGCTTTTTCACGACGCCGCTCGTTTTCGCTATCCGCCACTTTGCCTATGGACTCGGCTCCGTCTGCGGCGCAGCGCGATTGCTTTTCAGCGGCTCGCTAACGCGAGCTCTTTCGCATTTTTCGCCGCTCCGCAAGGCCCGCTCTCGTGCGCCACGGCTTCGGGCCGAATCATGAAGCGCCTATTCGATCTCTCGGTCGCCGCTTTCGCAATCGTCCTGCTGTTTCCGCTGCTCGCTGCCATCGCTTTCTTGATTAAGTCTGATTCGTCCGGCCCAGTTTTTTACCGCGCAAAACGAGCGGGCCTCCAGCGCAGGCCTTTCATCATGCTCAAATTCCGCACCATGCTCGCGAACGCCGAAAAAATGGGCGGCCCGTCCACGCCCTGCGATGACCCGCGCATCACACGCATCGGCAAGCTTCTGCGAAAGCACAAGCTCGATGAGCTGCCGCAACTCATCAATGTTCTGCGCGGCGAAATGAGCCTGGTCGGCCCGCGCCCGGAAGTCTTCTCCGAAGTCGACACATACTCCGAGGAAGAGCAGCAGCTACTTTCCGTTCTCCCCGGGATGACTGACTGGGCTTCTCTGCGCTTCTCGAACGAAGGCGAAATCCTTAAGGGCAGCGCCGATCCGCACGTCGCCTATCGGCAGAAAATTCGCCCGGAAAAAATCAGGCTCGGACTTCGCTACGTTCGCGAGCGCTCTTTGCTGATGGATTTCAGAATCCTGGCGCACACAGTGAAAATTATTCTTCTCAAGTCTTCGCCGGAACGCACGGCGCAAAACTGATCTTGCATACGGTTTCACCTGAACACTCGGAGTTCAACGCGCAACTCGCCGATTTCGCGCGCCTTATTCGCCGCGATTCGCTCGAAATGATTCATCGCGCGCGCAGTTCGCATCTCGGGTCGTGCTTTTCCATCGCCGAGCTGCTCGCCGTCCTCTACGGTCGCATTCTCAGAATTGATCCGCAGTGTCCCGACTGGCCGGATCGCGATCGCTTCATCCTGAGTAAAGGGCATGCTTGCGCCGCGCTTTACTCCGCTCTCGCAACAAAAGAATTTTTCCCGCGCTCCTGGCTCGATAATTTCTATCAAAACGGCTCAAAACTTCCCGGGCACGCCACGCATTCCGTTCCCGGCGTTGAAATCTCGACCGGCTCGCTCGGTCATGGCCTTTCGATCGCATGCGGAATGGCTCTCGCGGCCAAAATCAATGCGCAGCCTTTTCGTGTTTTCGTCCTTCTCAGCGATGGCGAATGCGACGAAGGCTCCGTCTGGGAAGCGATTCTCCTCGCCGCGCATCACCGCCTCGACAATTTGGTTGCAATTATTGACTACAACAAAATTCAGAGCCTCGGCGGCAACCGTGAAGTTCTGGATCTCGCTCCATTTCCGGAAAAATGGCGCGCTTGCCGCTGGTCTGTCCGCGAAGTGGACGGTCACAATCTCAACGAGATTGAAGAAGCTCTGCGCCGCGTTCCATTCAACTCCGGTGCGCCAAGCTGCCTGATCGCCAATACGGTCAAAGGGCGGGGCGTCTCGTTCATGGAGAATCGCCTGCTCTGGCATTATCGCGCACCAGATGACGAGGAATTCTCTCGCGCGCTTGCCGAGCTTTCCGCCAAATGAGGTCTGCCTTCATCAAGTCGCTCACCGCGCTGGCCGCCGCTGAT
Organism: Candidatus Acidiferrales bacterium; assembly: GCA_035763605.1. Taxonomy (GTDB): domain Bacteria; phylum Acidobacteriota; class Terriglobia; order Acidiferrales; family UBA7541; genus DAHUXN01. The sequence goes on along the minus strand of DASUAV010000174.1, from coordinate 13,766 downwards.
GAACGAATCATGCTGCTCACCGGGGATTTGGGTTTCGGCGTCGTGGAATCCTTTGCCGAACGTTTTCCGCAGCGGTTCATAAACGTCGGCGTTGCCGAGCAAAACATGACCGGCGTTGCCGCCGGGCTCGCGCTCTCCGGCAAAACCGTCTTCACCTATTCGATCGGGAATTTTCCGACGCTGCGCTGCCTCGAGCAGATTCGCAACGACGTCTGTTATCACAACGCGGATGTGAAAATTGTCAGCGTCGGCGGTGGCTTCGCCTATGGCCCGCTTGGAGCGAGTCATCATGCTACGGAAGACATTGCTATCATCCGCGCCCTGCCGAACATGACCGTGGTTGCTCCCGGCGATCCACTCGAAACCCAGAAGGCCACCGCGGCTGTCGCCGAACAGCCGGGTCCCGCCTATCTTCGCCTGGGCCGAGCCGGGGAGCCTCCCGTCCATACAGGTGAATGTGATTTCTCGATCGGCAAGGCCATTCAATTAATGGATGGCGGTGACATCACTTTGATTTCAACTGGCGGGATGCTGCACGACACCGTCGCGGCAGCTGGCATTCTCGAGCGCCACGGAATTCACGTTCGCGTTCTGAGCATGCACACAATTAGACCGCTTGATGAAGAAGCCGTCCTCGCCGCCGCGCACGAGACTTCCGCGATTTTAACAATCGAAGAACACAGTATCGTTGGAGGATTGGGCGGCGCAATCGCCGAAGTCCTCGCTGAGCGCGCCGACGGTCCTGTTGCTTTCAAGCGCCTCGGCTTGCCTTCGCAATTCACCTCCATCGTTGGAACGCAACGTTTTCTGAAAGATGCATACTCGCTTTCCGCCGCAGGAATCGCGGAAGCTGCTGTCAAAATTCTTGCTGCCGCCCCGCTGACAGTTGATTCATGCACGGCATGATCTAAGCCGTAGGAATAACTCATGGCTTATCGCGTACCATTCGTAGATCCTCGAAAACATTACCAGACTTACAAAGCGGAGATTGACGCCGCCATCCTCGATTGCCTCGCACGCGGCGACCTCATTGATCGCGAGGATTTGCGCAACTTCGAAAACAGTTTCGCTGCTTTTGTCGGAACGAAATACGCGATTGGCGTTAATAGCGGCTATCATGCGCTCGAATTCTCCCTGCGCGCTGCGGGCATCCGCCCGGGCGACGAAGTCATCACTGTCGCGCATACGTTTGTCGCGACGATCTCCGCCCTTGTCAATGCCGCAGCAAAACCCGTCCTCGTGGATGTCGCGGCGGATTTCAACATATCTCCGGAATCCCTCGACTCTGCCATCACTCCGCGAACACGCGCCATCATTCCCGTTTCGCTGAATGGGCGCGTCTGCGAAATGGACGCCATACTCAACATCGCCGCGCGTCACAATGTACTCGTCATCGAAGATTCAGCCCAGGCGCTCGGCGCGGAATATCGCGGCCAGCGCGCCGGCTCATTCGGAATCACTGGATGCTTCAGCTTCTACCCATTCAAAATGCTGGGGGGCATCGGCGATGGCGGCGCCGTCACGACTAACAATGCGGAAATTGCTCAAGCCATCCGCCGCATGCGCTACAACGGCGAAGACCGTGCAACTGGCGAGTATCATTTTCATGGTGCAACCGCTCTCTTGGATAACGTGAACGCCGCAGTTCTGGACGCAAAACTGAAACACGTCGAGAAATGGATCGCGCATCGCCGCAAAATCGCCGCTCTTTATCGTGGAGGACTCTGCGACATTTCTGAACTTCGATTGCCTCACTTCGACGAATCGAATCGGCGCGACGTTTTCCAGAATTACGTCATTCGCACAAAATATCGCGATGCATTAAGACAACACTTGGCGAGCGACGGTATCGAAACGCTCGTCCATTGGCCCAAGCCAGTTTGGCGCCATGCCGCTCTACGCCTTGACGATCCGCATCTGCCAAATGCTGAAAACCTCTGCCGCGAAGTTTTGTCTTTGCCCATGAGCGCGGAGATGACCGAGCAGCAGGTCCAAATGGTTGTCGAATCCATTCGCAGCTTCTACGTCCATGCGCACGCTCGCGCTGCACGCGCCTAAGCTCCGCAAAATTTCCAAGATCGCAAAAACCCGGCCCGCGCGTGAGGACAACTCACTTCTCCATCCGCCTGAATTCCTCGCGCAAACGCTCCTTCGCCACAGCCGTTTTTTCATCGCCGTGTTTCAATCCACGCTGATTTTTCTCGCGCTCGTCGGAGCCTGGCTCTTGCGGTTCGACTTTTCCCTGCCTCATCGCGCACTTCTCCTTTTGGCTGCGCCCATTTTGATTCTCCTGCGCCTCATCGCGCTTGCCGCCTTCGGCCTCTCGCATGGCTGGTGGAGGTACTCCGGCGTGAACGACGCATTCGATGTCCTGAAAGGAACAGCCCTCGGCTCGGCTGCTTTTTTTATCACCATTCGCTGGGCGCTCAGCCTCTCCGCGTTCCCGCGCTCGATTTATTTCTTAGAACCGATTCTCACTCTTGCGCTGTTGACGGGTGTGCGCCTGTCGTCGCGGGCATTCTTCGATTCCGTTCATCGCGATGCCCTGGCCAAACGCGTGGCGATTATCGGCGCCGGCGTTGCTGCGCAGATGATCTTGCGTGAGCTTCGTCAGCCTCGCTCCAATTGTCTCGCAGTGGCCTGCTTCGATGATGATCCGTCAAAACACGGGATGAAGATTCAAGGCGTGCCGGTCATGGGCGCGATCAACGACTTGCCCGCGGTCCTCGCCCGGCATCCCGTCAGCGAAATTCTCATCGCCATTCCATCAGCCAATGCCGCGCAAATGCGACGGATTGTATCGGCCTGCGACAAAACCGGCGTGGGCTTCCGCACTGTTCCGTCTTTGCGCGAATTGCTTTCTTCCTCCGTCACAGTGAATCAAATCCGGGATGTGAATCTCGAAGACTTGCTCGAACGCGAACCTGTCCATCTCGATTTGACTTCCGTCGGTCCAAAAATACGTGACAAAACCGTGCTGGTCACAGGAGCTGCTGGCTCCATCGGTTCGGAACTCTGTCGCCAGTTGATCGCTTGCCATCCACAGAAGCTTCTGTGTGCCGACCGCAACGAAACCGGCATGTTTTATCTGCATCGCGAACTCGAGAAACTGTGCCCTCCCGGTGCAGCTCGCTTCTGCGTCACCGATATTTCCATCCCCGATGAAATTTCCCGCTTCTGCCGCACCGAGCGCCCGCAAATAATCTTTCACGCCGCCGCTTACAAACACGCCCCGCTGATGCAATCGAACGTTCGTCAAGCTGTCCGCAACAATGTGTTCGGCCTTCTCGCATTGTTGGAAGCCGCCGAGCGCAACAGCTGCGAGTCCTTCATCTTCATTTCTAGCGATAAATCGGTCAGCCCCATGTCAGCTATGGGAGCCACGAAGCGCGTCGGCGAATTGATCCTCTCCACCCGCCCGAGTTCCATGCGCTGCCTGGCTGTTCGCTTTGGAAATGTCCTCGGCTCGAATGGCAGCATCGTCCCTATTCTTCAGGAACAAATCCGCACATCCGGTGAACTGACCATCACTCATCCTGACGTCCGGCGCTTCTTCATGACCATTCATGAAGCTGTTTCGCTTGTCGTCCAGGCGTCCAGCATCGGGGAGCATGGAGAAATCCTCGTCCTCGACATGGGTGAGCCGCTCCGGATCGTGGATCTCGCAAAAACACTCGTCCGGCTCTCCGGAAAATCCGAAGAAGAACTACGAATCCGCTTTTCTGGTTTGCGTCCCGGCGAAAAACTATGCGAAGAACTTTTCCACGCTCATGAATCCGTCGCTCCCACTGCCCATCCGAAGATTCGCATCGCCCGCGCGCCATTGGACGATTGGTCTGCGCTGGAAACTCAGTTAAGCGAATTGCGCCTGGCTATGGAAATCGGCAGCGACCACGATATTTCCTCTTCGCTTTTCTCCATTGTCGCCGCGCATTCTCCGCAAAGTCGCGCTGCTTCCGTTTTCGCACCCATCGAAGAGAGCGAACCCGCCCTCTTGCACCGCGCCGCCCGCGCCTAACCTGCGTTCCTGCCCTCTCCGTCTACAACTTCCGGCAGACGGTCACCCCGTCCCGCAGGGGAATCATCACCGGAAACAATTCCTTCGCTGCGTAAACCGCTTTGTTAAATTCCTGAATGCCCCGTGTCGCCTCGCTGTCCGCCGCCTGTGTCACTCGGCCCGACCACAGTGTGTTGTCCGTCACCAGCAACCCGCCACGCTGGATTCGCGGCAAAGCTTTTTTGAGAGCTGCCGGATACTGGTCTTTGTTCACGTCAATAAAAACCATGTCGAACTTCCCGCGCACACGGTCCAGCAGTTCCAGCGCGTCGCCGGTCATCATGCGAATTCTCTTCTCTACTTTCGCCTGCGTGAAAAACGTCTTGGCCCGCTGGGCATTTCTTGGATCCCCGTCCGTGTAATAAATCTCCGCTTTCGCTCCCGCCGCGCGCGCGAGCCAGATCGTCGAATAGCCAATCGCCGAGCCCATTTCGAAAATTCTCTGCGCTCCAGAAATCTGCGCCAGCAGATACATCAGCCTTCCCACCGCCGGACCGATGATCGGAATATCCTCCGTCGCAGCCTGCCGTTCCATTTCCGCCAACACCGCGTCTCGCGCTGGCAGAATGTCGTAGATGTATTTCTCCACCGCTGTTCCCGTAATTTCGCCGCTCATCGTTCAACCTCCGCCGCAGTCCTGCTCAATCGCCATTAACATTAATCATTAAGATTAACAAGGATGGGCCGCATGATTTTCGCACGGCGTGGCCTTTTGGAATGGTTCGAAACAACTAGGCGCGCGATTCGTTCGTCTCGCTCGGCAAACGGTCCACTTGCTGGCGCAGCGAACGAATGGATAGCCCGCTCCGCAGCGCCGCATACAATCCCAGCAGCGCCACCGGCAGCGTCAGCATCCACCACGCAAAAAACGAAAAGCTCTTCTCCGTGTTGCGTCCAATGGCGATGAAAATACTCAATCCCAGCACGCAAAAAAGCTGATAGGACCCAACGTTCGCCGGCGCATTCGGCAGCGACACGCCTAGATTGATAATCAGCAGCACCACCACCGCCGCGATGAACGGCAGCCCCGGAATTATCCGGTACGCTCTCATCATCGCCCACAGCGCCAGCAACTGACAGAACGGCATCAGCAGCGACGTGAACACCGCGGGATAAAAACTCGGCGAAGTCCCCATCGCGTGCAGCCCGACCAATGCCGACATCAACTTCCCCGGCACTCGTCGCCCTCCGTGCATTTGCCGAGGATCGCCCGCGAAGCGCAACTCAATGTACAAAATGAGCGCCACGAATAAGCCCAGCAGCGCCAGCGTCGCGATTCCCAACGCGTCTGCCGCATGACGGAAGCGCTCCGGCATGGGCACGAGCAGCGACACCACGCCGAATCCCGCAGTGATCACCACCAGATCGATCAGTCTCTCCACGAGCACCGAGCCAAAGACATGAACAAAGCCTATATCTTCCGAATTCGCTACCAAATACGCCCGCAGCGGCTCTCCGGGACGCAGCGGGAAAAGCACGTTCGCGAACAATCCCACGAACACCGCTCGAATCGCATTTTTCGCTTTTACAGTTCCGAAAGGACGCAGGAGAAATTTCCAGCGAATGCCCTGCACCACGTAGCTCAAAACGTCCAGCCCAATCCCCAACACCACCCAGCTCCAGCTCACATTCTCAAGTTCTCGCAGCGCCTGCCCGACGTGAAAATCGTACAAAACCCATATCAGGCATGCGCCGGAAACGACATAGCCCAGCCACGCATATAGCCGTGATTTTGAAGCTGAAGCTCGGGTTGTTGTCGTGCTCAAACTCGCTCTCCGGCTACAACCTGCACTTCACCGCTTCCCTTCGCTTGCCGATGGTCATTTGCGGATTGCATGAAATCCGCAGCTCTGCGCTTGTCTTTGCTGTTCTGCAAATCTCCAGTGGCGCACGACTCGCCTGCTGGGCTGGTTCTCGCTGTGCCGGCACAATTTTGCCGTTGAACAGTGGCTACAGCCTACTTTAACGCTTCGGCATAGGCAATCGTGCGGCTTCTCCAGCATGGTTCATCGTTTCCGGAAGGTAACGGCCACTCAAAATGTTTTCCGCTCGGGGTTGCCGCAAAGCAACAATCTCCTGAACGTCCCACGCCCCCAAATTGCTTTCTCGCATCCTCCTGCTATACTTGTGTTCCCCCCACCCCTTTTCACTGATCCCGAGGATCAACATGCCCAAAAAGCCCAAAGTAACCAAGCCCGGAGTAGTGCAGAAGGTCATCAAGCCTTTCCATCCCCAAATGCCCGAGAAAGCGGAAATCGCCGTGGATGGAGCCGACCACCTTTACCGCGAAATTCGCATTGAAAACACTTTGGAAGACGCACATGGAAAGAAAGTCAAGCTCAAGGAAGGCGCCGAAGTCGACGTCACCATCGAGGCTGACCCGAAAGATACTGCGCCCGAGGACACTACCCGCAAGTAGCTGGAATCCGAGGCTTGACTGAACTGGCCGATCTGCCGCGGCCTAATCAATCCGGAGAGTCGGCACCGCCGCCCTTCGCGTATGACACAGCTGAGACTAGAAGCCATCTCATAATAGTCTTTGTCAGGGCACGGCTTCAGCCGTGCCGAAAAGCCTCCAAAATTCAGGGGTTTTAACCCCTGAGGTTGGTCCGTTGTTCAGCTGGGGTATTTATGAGACAGGTTCTAGGGCACTTCCGGGCTTTCGTGCAGTTCTTTGACCAGGTAAATAATTCCAGCAACAATCGCGGTTGTCGCAAGCACTAAAATAATCAACTTCCTGTTGCTTCGCGCCGAACGAAAAGGTCCATTCTCCTGCTCGTCGACAATCCTGACTCCGTACGTCCGGCCCGGCGTTAACGTGTAGCTCTTGCCATCGAGTTCCAAGTCCAAAGGGCCGGCAACGCTGGCGATTCTCAGTTCCTTGCTGCTGATCAGCGTTAACTGCGCGCGTGTCATTTCCGGCGTTTTCGGCCTGACCACTACGTCATCGGCGCTAAGCGCGATCCCAGAACCCTCCGGCGAACTCAATTCCACCGAGCCGTGCGTAACTGTCGCGACGACGCTCTGTTTGCCCATCGCAAGCTCAACGCCGCTCTTTCCGGTGACAAAAATCCGATTCGCTCCAAATCGCAGCGCCGCCGAACCATCGCTCGCCGTTGAGAGCACATCGCCGGCAATCAGATTCGTGCCATTGGCGGCCGGCACATTATTTACAAACGAAGACTGCGCGTTCTGCACGAATCCCAGCGCGCGGCTCTCCGCTGCTTCCGCCGGAAGCTCGGCTAAACACACTATGAGCAGGAAAATTAAGGCGCTTCGGCACATCACGCGCACAAGCAACCTCCGAAAGGAACGCGGTTAATGTAGGCTTCTTTTCATCCGCCGTCAATTGCTGGTTGCATTCGCGTGCGCAATGCAAAATTCGCGTGCGCGCTCGCCGCGAATAGTTTGCGTCTCGGGCCAAAAAAAATTCTTCGGCTAAAAAGTTGAGGGCGCAATAGCTGTTAAGCCATTGCGCCCTCAAAATCGAGCCGTAAGTCTTACAGGCTTCCGGGTCAATCCGGCGACCCCAACAGCCTTTCGGCTAATCGTGTCTTCCAAACTGATGCGTACTACCTGCGAGCTTTTCGCTCCTGCTCATGATCTGCGAAAGCCGTGAAGCCCGCGCGAATCGCTGAACAGAACCTCAAGCCTCTAAGTTTCTCGGTGCGGCAACTCTGCAAGAACCTTTGCAGGCCATCGCAGAACTGCGCAGCATCCTGATTCTCAGAGCTCCCCAGTCCAGCGTAGCTACGCAACCGCCGTTAGGCTATCGCGTGTTCTACGCTGAATCGGGAAGTCCTTCAACTTCCCGGTCGCTTCAGAAATCCGAAACCGTGAGGCCTCGGTTTCTAAATCGAACCGTCAAGTCTTCTTAGCTTCCGGTTCAATCTGGCGCGCAAGATAAATGTTCTCGCGCGCAGCGTCAAGCGAATTCGCCGAGAATATCTGTGGAAACCTGTGGACGACTGTGGAAAAACGCCCGCCAGATCGCGCCTTTTGCGCACTTCAATTTGGCTGCGTAAACGCGCGTATCTCAGGAATAAACACGATTTTGGCGCGCTTACTTCTGCACGCTCGCCGGCGCCGCCAGCCCGCCCGGCTGCCAGTCCACCATCTTCCACGAAGTGTCGGGATTATATTCCGTCATCGCCGCCGCGATTTTGTCCGTATTCGCGCCAAGATTTTTTTCGTACACACGGCCCTGCTGATTCACGATCAAGGTCATTACTCCGGAATTTCCCCACTTAGCGGGATAGGCCACGAGCGCGAATCCGCCAATCATGTTTCCATTGATAATGTAATTGTATTTTCCGCCGGGCGCGTTCGCTCCCTGACGCATGAGAATTTTGAAGTAGTAGCCATGAAAAGGCCGCCGTGCTCCAGACGCGCTCGAACTCTCTGACGATCCATCCGAATTCGTAGTTGCAGAAACCGCCGATGCATCGCCGCTCTCGCTGCGAGTCCGCGGCCCGTAACCTTCGCTGCGCGCCTCTGCTACCAACGAGCCCAGCGGACTCTGCGCCTCGCCCTCCGCGCTCTCCCAATAAAGTCCGTCGTGCGTTCCTGGAGTGCTCACGAATTTCTGCGCGTACGCGCACACGCCGTCATGCCCCCAATCGTCTTCCGTGAAATACTGCCACTGCGCCAAAACGTATGCTCGCGCCGTCGCAATGGCTGACAATTCGTTCTCTCCAATGCGCCGGTCGAGAATCTGCTGAACACCATCCTTTGTATCAAAAAACCACTCATTCGGATTTTTCTCCGTCTCGATGGGTACTGGGAATGGCCAATCGCTCTTCCCGACCAACACTGTAAAACTCGTATCGTTCTGCTTTTGCAGTTGGGCCGACTCCTGCAATCCAGCATCGAAGTCCGTTAGGTCTTTGTTGTCCTCGACGGAATCGCCCGAAAGCAGATCTTTGTATTCCGGCCCAAAAAGTTTCGCCAGCTCCGCGCGATCTTTCGTATTCACTGCCTGAACGAGCGCATGCATCGCATCCTCGGGTGAGGAGAATGTTTGTTGCCCCGCCGATTGCGCGCGCGCTGTTGATGACACACTGAGCACGAGCGCCACCGCCGCAAATGCCGGAAGCCACGCCACGCGACGGAAACAATTCATTTCTCCTACGAATCTTCGGGTGTTCATCGCGCACCTCCCGGACGATGCGGCCGTGAAGTCGCCGGTCTGGCCTGACGCTGCGGTGGCGCCGCAGGGCGCGGCGCGGGCCGGCTCATCTGCTGGCGGCTCTGCGCTCCCCGCTGCTGAGCCGCTCGGGGGTTGAAATTCGTTTCGTTCCGCCCAAACGCGTGCGGCCCATTTGCCATCGCTGGTGAAGGCCGCGCCTCTCGCGGAGGCGGTTGCGGCCTCGGCTGCGTCTCTGGCCTCGGTTGTTGCTGCGGCGGCCGGGGCTGCGCTTCCGGTCGCGGCTGTCTGTTCGGCTGCTGCTCGGGAATCTGTCGCGGAGGCTGCGCGGTTCTCGGCAGCTGTTGCTCCTGCGGACGTCCGGGCAGTGGCCGCTGACCTTCCGGTCTCTGCTGGACTGCCGGCCGCGTCTGCTCCTGCTCCGGCACGCGCGTATTTTCTTGCGGCCTTCCCGGCGTCGGCGCGTTCTGATGTCCGCGAAACTGGTTCAGCCGCGGATCGTTCGTATTGATGTTCTGATTGATCGCGCGATTGTTGATTTGCGGCCGCCCGGGCTGCGGAGCCGCTCCGCGATTCCGCGCCACATTATTGAATGTCACATTCTTGTGGACGCTGTTGTAGTTGTTGATGTTCGTGACGTTCACCGTGCGATTGATCACCGTCTTGTTTACCGTCACGTTGGTGACATCCACGGTGTTATTGACGTATACGTTCGTTACTCGTACATCGCGCCTCTCGATAAACGGACGCGAGCGCCGCTGCCATTCGTCATCACCCCGCCAGCCGGTGTAGTAAATCCTGTGGTCCCGCCAGTCCGTGTCGCGATTCAGCCACACACCAATGAAGAGACTCCTGCCAAAAGTGAATCCGAAACGGAATCCGCCATCGTAATAGCATCGCCGATAATAAATGATCGCTGGATCATACGTCGGAACGTAAATATATTCCGGGCTAGCGGGCCAGATCTGAATAAATCCGGCGCTGGAAACGATTTGCCATTGCGGCGTGGTCACCAGGTTTCCCTGGTCATATGCCAGCCGCCGCAGACGCTGCACCGACTCCATCACATCAGTGGACTGATTTACGTAGGCCTGCCCCACTGCTGTCGTCCAATCCATCTTCTCGTCCATCATTTCCAGCACTTCGGGATAGTGCGCTACGGCGCGAACGCTCACGTCCCAATTCTGCTCGTCCACTCCATCCTGCCCGTATTCACGGACGTACCGCGCCGCATCATCAATCTGGTCAGTGAACGTCGCTGCGGGAAGCACCTGCGCGAGTAGCGGGTCAGGATAGAGCGCAATGGGCGCTAGCAAATTGTCGAGCTGTTCAGGGGAATACGGCACGTATTCTTGATAACCCTGGTCATCCTGATATTGATCCTGCTGGTCTTGCGGATCCTGCGGCGCAGCGTGCGAACTCACCGCTAGGATGCACGAATTAAGAAACCAAATGAGGGAAACTGCGAACGAGACGGCCAGCGCTTTGCGCATTGCCACATCTCCTTTTCAAAGAAGCATCCGTGCAAATGATTGATCGGGCCAGGAGATTCGCAGGCGAGGAGGGCGCGCCCGTCCTGACTCGGGCCGAGTACCTCCTTATTTTATCACTTTGCCTGTTTTACAAAGCCCGCTGGCACCTGATTGCCAACATCAGGATTCTCCTGACCTCAGATCAGATTTTTCTTCCAAACGAGCCGGTGGCACGAGGGTCAAATCCGTAGCGGCTGAAATTGAATCTCTGTAAGATACTTATGGCAGCTTTTCTAGCTGGACGATAGCGCACTCCTATCAATGAGCATCGCATCGCGGCAATCATAGATCACATTTTTGGAGGCAATCATGCTAAGGACTCGCGGCAATCGCATCACTTGGCTCGGTCACGCCACTTTCAAAATCACGCTCGCGAATGGCAAGGTTATTCTGCTCGACGGTTGGGTGGACGGCAATCCCGCCTGCCCCAAGGAAGCGAAGAAACTCGACCGCGTCGATACCATCCTTATTACTCACGGTCACAGCGATCACATTGGCGACGTGCTCTCCCTCGCCAAAAAATTCAGGCCGCAAATTGTCGCCATTTACGAAATCGCCGGCTGGCTCGAATCGAAGGGCGTGAAGAACGTCACCGGCATGGGCAAGGGCGGCACATTCAAAGCCGGAGAAATCGAAGTCACCATGGTCCACGCCATCCATTCCAGCAGCATTCAGGACGGCGACAAGATGATCTACGGCGGCGAGCCTGCGGGCTACATCGTGCGCCTACCAGGAGGCCTCGTCATTTATCATGCAGGCGACACCGCCGTCTTTGGCGACATGAAAATCATCGGTGAACTCTATTCACCGGAACTCGCCATGCTTCCCATCGGCGATTTTTACACCATGGGGCCTCGCGAAGCCGCTCTCGCCATTCGTCTGCTCAACGTCAAGCATGTCATTCCCATGCACTACGCCACATTTCCGGCGCTCACCGGCACGCCTGACGATCTGAAGCGTCTCACCAGCGACATTTCCGGTCTCGAAATCCATGCCCTGAAACCGGGCGAAACCATCAGCTAAGAGTGAATGCCCGATCACTTATAACAATGGATGGATTTTTAGGTTGAGTGCCGGCGTTCGCGGAGGAAGTCAGCGCAGGCCGACGCAGGCAGGAGGCCCGCCGCCTTAGCGCGCGAGATAAGCTCGTTTACTGCGCGACGGCCCTCCTCGCCGAAATTCAAAGTCCAGCGGTTGACGTACATACCCACGAATTTATCGGCGAGCGCAGGATCCATTTCGCGTGCGAATTGCAAAGCATAGTTGAGAGCTTCTTCGCGATGCTCCAGCGCGTAAGAAACGCTGCCGCGAATCGCACCGGCGACCTGACGCGCGAGATCTTCGCCGAGAGAGCGGCGAATGGCGTTCGCGCCGAGCGGAAGCGGCAGACTGGTCTCCTGCTGCCACCAAAGGCCGAGGTCGACAACCTTGTGCAATCCAGCAGCAGCGTAGAGCAACTGGCCTTCATGAATGAGCAGGCCGGCTTCAACTTCCTTGGCCGCGACCGCGTCGAGAATTTTGTCGAAAGGCATGGTGACGGTTTCCACGCCGGGTTCAAAAAGCTTCAGAGCGAGATAGGAAGTGGTGCGCGTGCCGGGAATAGCGACCTTGCGGCCTTTCAGATCGGTTTTTTTGACGGCGTGTGCGGCAACGACGATAGGGCCGTAGCCTTCGCCGAAACTCGCACCGCAATCGAGCAGAATGTATTTGTCGGCGATGAAAGGATAGGCGTAAACGCTGACAGCAGTGACGTCGTATTTTTCGTCTTGCGCGGCATGATTGAGCGATTCGATATCGGAAAGGACATGCGTGAACTTCAATCCCGGCACGCGAAGCTTTCCAGTCGCCAGAGCATAGAACATGAACGCATCGTCGCTATCCGGCGAATGGGCGATAGAAACTTCCGATGTTTGCGGCGTGGCGGCAGGATGCGTGGACATGGCTGCGCGGTTCTCCCGATGCGATTGCGGCGCGGCTCTGGTCTTGAGCGGCAGCGCGGCGGCATTCACAGAGCCGAAGGGCTCTTCTGCGGCATTTCGAGGTGAATTGCGGCCGGCTGGGACGCCGTCATTGACGGCGATATGGTAACACAGAAAACCAGCCACGAGTGCCGCCCACACGGCATGGCTGCTGCTCTAATCTCGCTCACCACCATCCGCAACACAGCGTGAGAGCACGACCACACAGATGTGCGACACGATTCCCGATGTCGGGAGTCTGGGGCAATAATAATAAAGCGAGAAAAGGCAAGCGGACGACGATAGTTCGCTCGCCTTCTCGCAAAGCGTGATCGAATGCCTTTCGATCAGTTAGGCAGTGGCTGCGGCGGCTTGGCCGGAACGGATGTTGTGCGCGGAAGAATTCTCGACAGGCAGAGTTTGCACCACCGGCGAATCCTGCATCAGCGGCACAAGTTTAGCAGCGACTTCCTGGAACAAACCATTGTCGTAATTGCGGACATCGGCTTCGCTCTTCCACAGCGTCACGCAGCAGAATTTTCCGGTGGATGGGTCGAGCGATTCGATGTTCTCGAGGAATCCCGGCTGCGCCTGAATGCGCGGCAAGAATTCGTTGTTCACGGCTGACGTGAATTCGGCGATTTTGGATGGATTGACGGTGCAGGTGATGATACGCGATTGCATGGCTTCCTCCCTTGGAAGGTGAATGCCCTTGCGGGTTGAGGAGAAGGCTACGCCCGCAACGCTGTCAAAGTCAATCGGAGGCGATGTTCCATGGCGTTCTCATCGCATGAAGCATTTTCGCGCCGTGCAGGAATACCCGCAATTCTTCATTGCGGCGACGCTGGCGGCTGGTCGGGAATCAGCGGATCATCGAGAGTGGCGACAGCCCCGCGATGGTCAGCAGCGTGGACGTGACCGTGTTCATCGAGTAGGAATGAACGGTTGCCGCTTTTTCCATACTGCTGCGGGACGGCGGCGATTTCGAATGCGGGCGTATCGGAACCAGCGGGCGTGCTGAGGCGATAGCGAAATTCGTAGCCATCTTTTGTGCCGGAAGCTATATCGGAATC
>DASUAV010000173.1:0-9764 GCA_035763605.1 Candidatus Acidiferrales bacterium | reverse complement strand
TGCACCGAAGCCCCGGGCGCAATCGCCTTCGGCAAAGTCACTTGCATCACCGTTCGGTCGTTCGCATTTCCATCATCCGGCTGGATGAACTGCATCTTGCTGGTCAAATCGCCCATGTCTTCCGCTTCGAACTTGCTCACTGTAATGGCGCCGTAATGCTTCGGATCCCATCCCGCGTTCGGCCCCGTCCCGCGCGTCCCGTACAAGCGCACTTCCGTCATAAACGTGGATTGCGGCTGAAACGCATTCAGGTACAAATGGAAGGGAAAAGTCTGTTGCGGCTTGCCGGTCAAATTCTTGTACGTCAGCCATTCCGTCGCATCAATCGTTTTTTTCGCGGCGTCCAGCTTCGCGTCAATCTGATAATTCACCACGCGCGTCGAAAGCGCCGGGCCCTCGTTCGGCGGCGTGTACATTGGCGGCGGCGTCCCTTGCGCCCGCGCCATCGCAGCGCAGCTCAGCGCGAACAAAATCCCGAATGCGAACTTCACCGCGCATCGCCAGCCCATCGCCACCTCCCGAACACCAGCACTCCGGGCCCAAAGACAAACGCCGAACAGCATATTCCACGCGCCCGTTCTATAAAAGGCCTTTGTATCGCTGGCCTTCAGACCGGCATTTTTCCGTCGCATTTCGCCCGCCTAGGTGTTTTCGTTTCGTCTGCGCCAAGTTGACGCTTCCCCCACCTCCCGCTAAAATTAAATGTGAATGTGCAGCGTGATCGTCTGCTTGCGCGAAACGACGATCGCTAAACAGCTCGTGCATAAACCTTTATGACCGCCGCCCCTGCTCTACAACAAAAACGCCACCGCCAGGTGCTCGCCGAAGTGGTGCGCGCCTACATCGAAACCGGCGAGCCGGTCTCCTCGCGCACTGTTGCGCAAATGCACTCCGAAGCGCTCAGCTCCGCCACCATGCGCAACATCATGGCCGACCTCGAAGAGGGGGGCTATCTCTACCAGCCGCACACATCCGCCGGACGCGTCCCGACGGCCTCGGCCTATCGCTTTTACGTCGAACAAATCGCCGAACAGGCTACCCCGCGTCCAGAGGATCGCGAATGGATTCGCCGCGAACTCGATTCCGCGACCACTCCCGAAGGCGTCATGGAGCGCGCCAGCCAGGTCCTCGCCGCCGTTTCTCGCGGACTTGGAATCATCGTTTCTCCGCCGCTCGCGCGCACGGTTGTCGAACATATTCGCTTTCTTCTGCTGCCCGAGAATCGCGTTCTCGTCGTCCTCGTTGTTGGCGGCGGAATCACGCGCGACAAATGCATTCGGCCTGAGCGCGCCTTCACGCAGCCGGAGCTCGACCGCATCGCCGACCACCTGAATCGCCATTATCCTCGCTGGACGCTCGAGTCCATCTGCGACGATTTGAAGGCGCAGCTCGCCCGCGACCGCGAGCGTTACGAAAAGCTCGCGTCCGGCGCGCTGATGCTTTGCGATCCGAAGCTTCTCGGCGAAGAAGCCGAGCGCGTGGTCTACATCGGCGGCGCTGCGCAATTCGCCACCGCGCCCGAATTTCAAGACCAGCAGCAAATGCGCGAATTGCTCACCGCGATTGAAGAGCGCGACCGCCTCGTCGCGTTGCTCTCCGGCTGCATCGAAGCGCCTGAGCCTGTCCATGTAGAACTCGGCGTGGAAAAAATGTCCGCCGCGGGAAAGCATCTCGCTCTGGTCAGCGCGCCGTATTCCCACGGCAACGCGCGCCTCGGCGATTCCGGCACGCTCGGCATTCTCGGCCCCATGCGCATGCACTACGAACGCGTCATCACCGTCGTCGCGCTGATGTCGCAATTCTTTTCCGACGAAATGAAAGGAGAGAAGTTGTCATGAACGCAAATACGGTTGCGCAAAGATACCCTGAGGGATCGGGCGACCATTCGAAGGAAGTCGTTTTGTCTTTCCTCGACGCGTTGAATCGTGCCGATTTCGACGCAGCTAGAAAATGCGTCGCGGATGATTTCAAATTCGTCGGCGTTTTGGGCTCCCGCGAAGGTGGGGATGCTTATTTTCGTGACATGAAACACATGAGATTGAAATATGACGTCAAAAAAGCCGTGGCAGAAGGCGAAGATGTGTGCGTCTTCTATGACATCGCCATGTCAGGCGTCACCGTGTTCTGCGCCGGGTGGTATCGCTTATCGGACGGAAAGATCAGTTCGTTTCGCGTCGTATTCGACCCGCGGGCCGTTTTGGAAGCGGCAGGGAAAAAATAGGTAAATCATTTTCAGTCAAGAAGGGACAAGTTGTCGTGAGCAGTCATCGCCATTCCGAACGCGACGCGGAAAAGCATCGCGCCGAAGAAAACAATCAACAAGACGAGCGCGAGCAGAATTCTTCCGCTGACGGCGGCGCTGTGAATCCGTCCGTCATCGAAGGCCCGTCCGTCGAAAAAATCGTTAGCGACGAACTCGAAAAGCTCGCCGCCGAAAAATCCGACCTAAAAAACACGCTCATCCGCCTGCAGGCTGATTTTGACAACTATCGCAAACGCACTGATCGCGAGCGCCATTCCGAACGCCATCGCGGCGCGGAAGTCATCGTCGAAAGCATCTTGCCCGTCCTCGATGGCTTCGAGCGCGCCATCTCTTCGCATCGCGACGCTGCGCACAATGAATACCGCGAAGGCTTTCAGCTCATTCGCAAACAGTTGCTCGACGCGCTCTCCAAACACGGACTGCAAAAAATTGACGCCGTCGGAAAGCCGTTCGATCCCAATTTCCATCACGCCATCGAACGCGTGGAAACCAGCGAGCAGCCCGACGATGCCGTGCTCGAGGAACTGCAGTCCGGCTACATTTTTCACGGCAAAGTGTTGCGCCCCGCCATGGTTCGCGTCGCGGCGAATCCCGCAGGCCACGCCGCCGCATCTAATCGCCGTGATAACTGATGTTCGCGCGGGCCGGAATTCCAGCAAAGCGTTTCGTAGGGGCGTTGCTTGCAACGCGCATGCTGGTTGTCGTCGTTGATGACCAATGGGTCTGTGTCGTACCGCCGCTTTTGTAAGGGCATGGGTTTTCGCTCGAGCGTTTTTTGCGACGGGCAGCCGTGCACGTTACGGTTTTGTAAGGGCACGGCTTTAGCCGTGCCGTAACTGATGCGAACACCCTGCGGCTTCAGCCGCTGAGGTACGTCGTTCCGACGTTCACGTCGGCGAAATTTTGAAATTCAGGAGAACCAAAAAAGCACCCATGCCCTCTGCATCCAAAAATGACTACTACGAAGTTCTCGGCGTCTCGCGCGACGCGACCGCCGATCAAATCAAAAGCGCCTATCGCAAAGCCGCGCTGAAGTACCATCCCGACCGAAATCCTGAGAACAAAGCCGACGCCGAGCACCGCTTCCGCGAAGCCAGCGAGGCCTATAGCGTGCTCTCCGATCCGCAAAAACGCGCCACTTACGACCGTTACGGCCACGCCGGACTTTCCGGCCAGGTCTTCGACGCCAGCAATTTCGGCTCGATCTTCGAAGAATTTCAGGATGTCTTCGGAGACATCTTCGGCTTCCAGGACATTTTCGGCGGAGGCTCGCGCCGCCGCGGAGGCCGTTCGCGCGCCCAGCGCGGCGCCGACTTGCGCTACGACCTGAAACTTTCTTTCGAGGACGCCGCCGCCGGCGTCAAAACCCGCGTCAAACTCCCGCGCATGGAAAATTGCGCCACCTGCAACGGAACCGGCGCGAAGCCGGGAACCAGCATGTCCACTTGCGAAGCCTGCAAGGGCCGCGGCCAGCTTCACTATCAGCAGGGATTCTTCGCCGTCTCGCGCACTTGCCCCAATTGCCACGGCGCGGGACAGGTGATCAAAGAATCCTGCGCCGACTGCCGAGGTCAGGGCCGCATCGAACGTTCTCACACCATCGAAGTCTCCATTCCCGCGGGCGTGGACAGCGGCATGCGCCTCCGCGTTCCCGGCGAAGGAGAAGCCGGAGCCAACGGCGGCACCTCCGGCGATCTCTACGTCTTCATCGAAGTCAAAGAGCATCCGTTCTTTGAACGCCGAGGCGCCGATCTCTACTGCAACGTACCCATCAGCATCGCCCAAGCCGCTCTCGGCGCGGAAATTTCCGTTCCGACCGTCGCCGGCGAAGAAAAGCTCACCATTCCTGAAGGCACGCAGCCCGGCACGCTTTTCCGCCGCAAAGGGAAGGGTCTGCCCGATCCTCACGGCGGCAAAGGCGACCTGTACGTCAACGTGCGCGTCGTCGTCCCGTCCAAACTCACCAAAGAGCAGAAGGCGCTCTTCGAGCAGCTCGGCCGCGTCTCCAAAGTCGAGAACCAGCCGGTAGAACGCAACTCCTCCTTCTTCGACAAAGTGAAGGACATTTTCTCGTAAAGGCGCCGCAGCGGCGGTTTTACGCGCCATCGGGCTTGAGATGTTTACCAGCAGCTGTTTAAGTTCCTCCGTTCTGGCATTCTCCGAAAACGGGCAAAGCGCCTCAAATGAAGTGCACTTTTCTTTTGAAAAACTAGAAGTCGATTAGGAAAGAAACTGTTGGCCTGCGGACATTGCATGCGGACGGAATCGGTCTGAGCGATCACTTCTTATGCTGTGTTTCGCACGAAGCGTGCCCCTCGGCGCGTGGAGATGAGGGCGAGTGACGACTGTCACCGCGTTTATTTGCGCTTCTTCTCCACGAATTCTCTGAGCATCCGCCCGGCGTTGTGAATATGCCGTTGCAGCAGTTCCGTCGCTCCCAAAATATCGCGTTTGCGGCAAAGCTCCAGCAATTCGCGATGCTCCTGCTTGGCACGCTCAAGCGCCTGCGTCAGATACAATTGCAAGCGCGTGTAGCGGTCGCCATTATTATTCACCATCTGGATGATGGACATAAAATGCGGCCGGTTCGCCCTCGAATACAAAATGGAATGGAATTGCCAGTTCAGATGCCCCCATTTCGCCACATCTTCTTTCGAGAGCGCCTTCTCGTAAGTTTGCAGCACGCCATCCGCTTTCTGAAAATCTGCATCGGTCAAGCGCGGAATCGAGAGCTTCAAAACTTCGCATTCCAGGAGCGCGCGAATGTCGAATAGCTCCTCGATTTCCGCGGGCGATAGCGCCGACACCACTGCGCCGCGGTGCGCCACGATTTTAATCAGTCCTTCCGCCTCGAGTTGCCGCAGCGCCTCGCGCACGGGAATCCGGCTCACGCGAAAATCGTGCGCGATCGCATCCTGGCGCAGTTGTTCGCCTTCCTGGACGTCGCCGCTGATAATCATCACCCGCAGTTTTTCCGCGACCGCGGATGCCAGCGATTGCCGCGGAATTTCGTTTCCCGTTCCTGCTTCCATTTCATTCATCCGGTTGGCTGTCATAGGAATACGCCTGAGCTGTTTCAAGAATATGTATTAGAGTTATTCAGCGGGCCATAACATAGCACATACCGAGCCTCTCAATATCATGCGCTTTTTCGCGAGGCCTCACGTGCCGCCCCAGATATCTCCCACAGTAAATCCTTCCTGGAACGGATCGCTTTCGTCCACAACGTAGCGCGAATATCCGGTAATCCACGCGCGTCCGCTAATCGTCGGCACGACCGCCGCATAATTTCCCACGCGCGTTTCCTCAATTAGCCGGCCCGTGAATTTCGTCCCCAGAATTCCTTCATGCAGGAAGTCGCGTCCGAGCGGCAGGCGTCCTTTCGCGTGCAGCGCGGCCATTTTTGCGCATGTTCCAGTTCCGCACGGTGAGCGGTCCAGCGCGCCAATCCACGTCGAAGGCCGCTCCCAATCAAGTTCGCCAGTTGACACAATCACGGTATTCCTTCGATCCACTCCTTTTGTCGCGCTCGGCCCTGAAATTTGCGCGATGCTGATTCCCGCGATTTCCGCATTTTCCGGATGGACGACCGGAAGCTGCTCCCGCGCCGCCGCTTTGATCATCTCTCCTGTGCGCACCAAGTCGCGCGCCTCGTCCGGCGTCAGGCGGAATCCCAGAGCCTCCGCGTCCGCAATCACGTAGAACATGCCTCCGTAAGCCACGTCCACCGTTACGGTTCCCAGGTTCGGCACTTCCACAGACGCATCCAAATGCGTCGCAAACGCCGGCACATTTTGGAACGTCACCTGCTTCACTTTGCCTTTTTCCACTTGCGCTTCCACTTCCACCAGCCCAGCGGGCGTATCCAGTTTCAACTTTCTCGTGCCATCTGCGGCCGCGATAATTCCGGTTTCGAGCAGCACAGTCACCACGCAAATCGTGTTCGTGCCCGACATTGGCGGATACTCCACCTGCTCCATGATGACGAATCCCGCATCGGCGTCCTCTCGCGTCGGCGGCAGAATCACATTGCAGTTCGCCGCCGGATACCCGCGCGGTTCCCGCAACATCAGTTTGCGCAGATGATCGCCATGCGTCTTCAAGTGCAGCATTTTCTCGAACATGCTTTTCCCGGGCACATCCGAAACGCCGCCTGTAATCACGCGTCCAGGCTCTCCGCACGCATGTGCGTCAACCGCGATAATTTCATTTTCTAGTCGCAATGCCGGCAGCCTTTGTCGCGGCGACCTTCCGGTCGGCGCATTTGCCTTCGCGAAAGCCTCGGCCCCCGCGAACGCGGCCCATTCAAATCCGCTGCTGTCCATCTTCCATTTGAAGTTCCCTTTGAAAACGCGCGGCGAAGCGACGGCCTGGCGTCTGATGCAAGCTCCTGACGTTCAGCCGGTCGGACGCAGTATAATCAAGAGGGAAGCTGTTCGCATTTGAACAGTCACAGCAAAAGTTTGACATCGGATATTGTATACACGAAAATCTCCTCGTGCCTAACTCCACTCGCGTCCGCGCCATTGACTCCCATACAGCAGGCGAGCCCACTCGCATTGTCGTCGAAGGCGGCCCTGACCTCGGCTGCGGTCCTCTCGCCGCGCGCCTGAAAACTTTTCGCGAGAAGTTCGACACTTTCCGTTCCGCCGTTGTGAACGAGCCGCGCGGTTCCGATGCGGTCGTCGGCGCGCTTCTCTGCGAACCATCCGATTCATCTTGCGCCGCAGGCGTCATTTTTTTCAACAACGTCGGCTACCTCGGAATGTGCGGCCACGGCACCATCGGCCTGCTGGTCACGCTCGCTTATCTGAAAAATCTCCAGCCCGGTCTGCACAAAATTGAAACGCCCGTCGGTATAGTTTTCGCGCGCCTGCACGAAAACGGCAAAGTCACCGTCGAAAACGTTCCCAGCTATCGCGCCGCCACAAATGTCACCGTTGACGTTCCCGGCCGCGGAAAATTCTCCGGCGATGTCGCCTGGGGCGGCAACTGGTTTTTTCTCATGCAAGATCACGGCATGAACATCACCTTCGAAAATATTGATGCCCTCACCGATTTTACCTGGGCCGTTCGCCAGCAATTGCCGAAGCAAAAAATCACTGGCGACAATGGCGCGGAAATTGATCACATCGAACTTTTTGGCCCACCGCGACTTTCCGGCGCGAACAGCAAGAATTTTGTCCTCTGCCCGGGACGTGCCTACGACCGCTCGCCTTGCGGCACCGGCACATCCGCGAAAATGGCCTGTCTGTACGCTGACGGAAAACTGCGCGCCGGCGAAACCTGGCGGCAGGAAAGCATCGTCGGAAGCCTCTTCGAAGGCAGCATTGCAGAGCGCGGCGGCAAATTGTATCCGAGCATTACCGGCTCGGCGTTCGTCAACGCCGATAGTCACTTGATTCTGGACCCACAGGATCCGTTCTGCTTCGGAATTCGCAAATGAGCCCTCCGGTTTACGACGTTCTGATTATCGGCGCGGGAATCGTCGGAGCCGCATGCGCCGCCGCGTGCGCGCGCGAAAAATTGCGCGTGGGAATCGTCGAGGGGGAAATGATCGGCGGAGGCGCAACCGCCGCCGGCATGGGCCATCTCGTCGTCATGGACGACTCCGAAGCGCAATTTGCGCTCACTCATTATTCGCGAACGCTCTGGCGCGAATTGAGCGCCGAGCTGCCTGTAGAATTGCCTGTAGATGTGGAATACGATCCGTGCGGCACCATCTGGGTCGCTGCGGACGACGACGAAATGCGTGCCGTCGCTGACAAGAAGCGTTTTTACGAGTCTCGCGGCTCGCGCGCCGAAATCCTCGACGCCCGCTCGTTGCGCAGCGCCGAACCGCATCTCCGCGAAGGCCTCCCCGGCGGTCTCCTCGTGCCCGAAGATGCTGTCATTTACGCTCCCTGCGCGGCGCGTTTCCTTGCTGAACAGGCGCAATCGCGCGGCGCCCAATTGCATATTCCTGCGGTCGCGACAGAGATCACCTCTGATGGCGTGCGCCTGAACAACGGCTCAACTTTGTCCGCGCGTTTCACGGTTCTCGCCGGAGGCGCATGGTCATCCACGCTGCTTCCCGGCCTCGCCGTGCGCAAGCGCAAAGGCCATCTGGTAATCACCGATCGTTATCCGGGATTTGTCCGCCATCAGCTTGTCGAGCTCGGCTATTTGAAAAGCGCTCATTCCACCACCGAAGATTCCGTCGCATTCAACGTGCAGCCGCGCAAAACCGGCCAGTTGCTCATCGGCTCATCGCGCCAGTTCGATACGGAAAATTCTGCAATAGACCATGCCATTCTTACGCGCATGATTGCGCGCGCCCGGGAATTCATGCCCGCGCTCGGACGGTTTTCCGCAATTCGCTCATGGACCGGCTTTCGTCCCGCTACTCCCGATAAACTCCCGCTCATCGGCCCCGCACCCGGACGCGATAATCTTTTCCTCGCCACAGGTCACGAAGGCCTCGGCATCACCACATCCTTGGCCACGGCAGAATTGCTCGTGGACCAATTGCTCGGGCGCGAATCCAAAATTCCCGTCGCTCCCTATCTTCCCAATCGCGTTTGCGAGGGCGTTCATGCCTGACGCTATTTCCATAACCCTGAATGGCGCTCGCCTGAGCGTCCCTTCGGGCACAACCGTGCTCGCCGCGATTTTGTCTTCAGGAATTTCGATAGTCCGCCGCTCAGTAAGCGCCGAGCCGCGCGGGCCTTTGTGCGCGATGGGCGTCTGCTTCGAATGCCGCGCTACGGTGAATAACGAGAGGCACACGCGCACATGCCAGCTTCTCTGCGCGCCCGAAATGGACATTCGCACCGATGATTGACGCGCGCAAAACCGCCCCGGCCACCTACGACGTGCTCGTCATCGGCGCCGGCCCTGCCGGCATCGCCGCAGCCTGCTCCGCCGCGGAATCGGGAGCCCTCGTCGCCGTCATGGACAATAATCCTCGCGCCGGCGGCCAAATCTGGCGCGGCGAAACGCGCGAGCACGCGCATACTCGCGAAGCGCAGTCCTGGCTCGACAAATTTGCCGCGCAGCGCATTGAATTTTTCCACTCAACAGAAATCGTTGACCAGATTCATCCCGGTCTCCTCCTCGCGCAATCGAGCGGCGCGGCGCGCGAATTTGCTTATCGAAGACTGATCCTTTGCACTGGCGCGCGCGAACTTTTCCTTCCGTTTCCCGGCTGGACTCTTCCGAACGTGATGGGCGCAGGCGGATTGCAAGCTCTGGTCAAGTCCGGCCTGCCGATCTCCGGCAAAAAAATCGTCGTCGCCGGAAGCGGCCCGCTCCTTCTTGCCGTAGCCGCCCATCTTCGCGAGCACGGCGGTGAGATTCGCCTGATCGCCGAGCAGGCTTCGTTCCGCCGTCTCGCTTCATTCGCTGCCACGCTGCTCTTCTCTAAGACTAAACTCGCGCAAGCCCTTGCGATTCGCCGCCAGCTCTCCGGCGTTCCTCATAAAACAAGCTGCTGGCCGGTTCGCGCCGAGGGCCGCGACAA
>DASUAV010000172.1:0-18597 GCA_035763605.1 Candidatus Acidiferrales bacterium | reverse complement strand
ACCTCGGAGGCCGGGGCGTCGTCCGCCATTTCGGAAATTGTGACTTTGTTGAGCACCGCGAGAATACTGTTGTTCACGCGGCGCAAGGGCTCTTTGATGGTGCAAGTTTTTGTTTGCTCGCAATCGCCGTGGTGCGTAACGCATGACGTGAGCGAAAGCGGGCCGTCAATCGCGTCAATCGCTTCGAGCGCCGTAATTAGACGCGCGTCGCGGGCCAGCGTGTAGCCGCCCGTCGAGCCGTGGCGCGCGGCGACGATCCCCACGCGCGCGAGCTTTTGCAGCACTTTGGCCATCAGCGGAGCGGAGATGCCATACGCCTCAGCAATGTCCGACGCGCTGAATGAACCTTTGTCCGCGTTCACCGCAAGATGTTTGAGAGCGATGAGCGCGTAGTCCGACTTTTTCGAAAGCTTCAGCATACGATGAGTTGCAGGCTGGGATATACGACTCCCCCAGTCGCATATAAATTGTAGATTTGAAATCAAACGAAGTCAAGAGCGGATTACAGCGCAAACCCTGTATTCACAAGCCCTTAAAATGAGACTATTTCAGTCGGAATTGAATTTCACAGTCCCGCAGCGAACGGGGAAATTCGAGGGTTAAACGGCGAAAATCGCGGGTCGAACGGTCGCCTTAACTGCGGGCGGTCATCTACTGTTACTGCGGGTCTCGACCTGAGTTCGCAGCGGAAGCTTCGGCTTCCGAGACCGAGCGGCCTTGGCCGCTCTTGAGCAGGTTGGCGGCCTGTTCCAGCGTCAGATCATCGGCGACGCGCTGGTAGTTACCCTCAGTAATTTTCTCGCAGACAGAGATGCTCTTAAAGAAAAGCTCTTTGCCGGTGATGTTGGTTTCCAGCAAAGTGAGATCCCAATGCTGGTCCGCCACATCTTTCTGTCTTACGTCGAAGGTTCCGCCGCCGTCCAGATAACCGAGAATTCCGTAACCAAACTTCACTCCGCTGATGAGGCGTCCGCGAAATTGCGAAAGGCGCTTCCTCTTTGCGTCAATCACGAGAATGCCGGCCATGTGATGAAAAACTTCGGCCTGGCGCGTGGTGGCGTGGAAGCGCGGATTAGGTTTGAAATTGAACTTGACCAGGTCACCTTGCCGGCCCGCGTAAGTGTAGAGCAGAGCGTCGGGGAGCATCTTCATCAGATCCTGCTCTTTTTGGTAATCCTTCGAAGCCGACTCCCGGCGCTTGGCTTGCTCGTCAGAATCGCTAAGAAACTTTTTCATGCGCTCCTGCTCTTCGCGCTGTTGCTCAGCGTTGAGCGGATGGCCATTGATCGAGATGAGCCGCTGCACTTCGCCTTTCTTCGTCTCAATCACATCGTAAGTTTTGCTGACGCCGGATTTCACATTTGTGCGGGAGAAGCGCCAGTGCGTGGAATCGTCGTTTTCGGCTTTGACTTCGTTCTGGACCATTTCGCGAACCAATGTTTTTGCGTCTGGTTGCGCCGCTTTGTCGTGGGCCTTCTTCTTCTGCGAGTCAGCGAAGGCATTGCCGGGAAAAGAAAGAGACAGGAGCAACGCTGAAGCGGCGAGCAGCGCAGCCGAGCGTTCAAAACGAAAGTCTCGATCGTATGTTTTCATGCGGATGTGCCTCCCCGGCGCAAATTTATTCGC
Organism: Candidatus Acidiferrales bacterium; assembly: GCA_035763605.1. GTDB lineage: Bacteria > Acidobacteriota > Terriglobia > Acidiferrales > UBA7541 > DAHUXN01. The sequence goes on along the minus strand of DASUAV010000172.1, from coordinate 16,971 downwards.
GAATGCGAAGGGCCTTGTGCTGATTCAATTTTAGCTAGGAGCTCTAGCGAAAGGTTTCCGGTTGATACCGTACAACGGTACTAATGGGCAGCGAGGTGCTCAGGGCTTCCATTGATTGAGGAAGGATTCCACGTCTTTGAGGCCGATTTTTGTCGTGTTTTCGAAATCGCCATTTCTTTGCGAAACGAGCAAATCGCCTTTGCTATCAAGCACGGCGAGGCTGGGAACGCCTCTCTTAAGGGGAATCTGGTATTTCGCGGCGAGGTCGAGATTTTGGTCATACTGGCCGATATTGATGTGCACGACGACGAAATTTGGATCGAGGACGCGCGCGACTTCGGGATAGCGAAACGTTTGGTCGAGAATGTGGCAGTCGGAGCACCAGTTGCCGCCGAAGTCGAGCAGGACCCGTTTGTGCTGCCGCGAAGCGGAGGCAAGGGCGGCGGCAATATCTGCTTTTGCTTCGGCAGCATTCGGGTAGATTGGATGGGGACCGGGATTCTCTTCGGTTGGCTGAGGCAGCAAAAGCTCGACCGGTTGCGGCAGGCGAGCGAGTTGAGTGCGCTGGGTAGCAACGATGCGCCACGTGCCGTCCTCTTTTAACCAGTATTGCGCCACCGCCGCGAACAACTTGGGATCCGCGGCCCCGGGCTTCATATCCGCTTGCAGCTCGAACATAACGCGCTGCACTCCGGGCTGCGGCGAATCGCGCTTTCGAATGCGCAACTTCAGGCGTTGAAGCCCATTCGATTTGGCGGCCAGCCAGAACTGCGGTTCTTCATCAGGATCGCGGATTTCGCCCTTCGAAGTGAGAATGGCGGATGGCGGATCGGAGCTGTACAAATCGCGCAAGGCGGCAGTGTTGCCGGAAAGGACGGCGAGTTTCCAGGCGTGCACCGGGGCAAATTCACCGGATTGCCTCGCCGTTGAATGCACGGGAGCGACGGCTTGCGGCAGGGCTCGCGGAGCGGAAAAGAGACCGAGGCCCAGGAGCGACATTGCTGCGATGAGTTGCAGGCGAGCGACAGACGCGACTCTCAACGGCAAGTCCTCCGATTCTTACTCCAGCAAACGAGCGCGAAGGCAAATTGGCGCTACAGCGAACGCGGCCACGGACCAGTTCTTCGCAAACGTGCCGGGCAACATGGCTCTATAGTACAAGCTATGACGCCTATTTGGATTCCCAGTTTGTATTCAATGATCCGGAGAATAGATTCGCGTGAATAAGCCGCCGTGATTTTTCATTTTTGGTTACAGTGCGGCGGGCGTAAAATCACGGCCAGGAGCAAACGAGCGGGTTGTTTGCTTTGCGTGGGGAATTGTGAAACTGTTCAAGACTTCCATATTTTCGAGCGGACGCGCATCGCAGACCGCGCTCGGCACGCTGGAGCAGAGCGTAATGGAAGTGCTATGGACGCGCGGGGAATCAAGCGTGAGGGAAGTTGCGAGAAGGATCGGGCGGCCGCTGGCGTATACGACGGTGATGACCACGCTCGACAGGCTGTACAAGAAAAATTTGCTGGAGCGGCGAAAAGAGGAACGCGCATTTCGTTATGTGGCGCGAATCACGCGCAGCGATTGGGAGCGCCGGCGGGCAGATGAGCTTTTCGCCGAATTTTTGGGCGGGCCGCGGCCTTCGCGTGATTTGCTCGTGTCCTGTTTGATCGAAGCCGCCGGCCAGTACGATGAAGCGCTGCTCGACGAACTGGAAGGAAAAATCCGAATGAAGCGCAAAGAGCTGGAGCGCAGGCGGACACGATGATTCTTCCCTACGCAGCGCGGCTGGTGTGCCTCTGCTTCGCGTCATTTTTTCTGCTGCACGGAATTTTGGGGCTGGCCGTTTGGGCTTCCGCTCCCTCGGCAACTCGCGCGGGCGAATCCATTGCGCCGCGAACGGCAGCGCGGATTTTGTTTGGCTTGCGCATGCTTCCATCCGTTTTAGCGGCGGCGGCTGTGGCGGCGCTGTGTATTCCGAGTTATTTGCGGCTGGAAGGAAATGTTGCCGGCGAGCGGGTTGGACTTTGGTGCTGCGCGGCGGCCCTTCTAGGAGTGGCGATTTGCGCCGATTCGCTGGCGCGCGGGGCGAAAGCTTTATGGATTTCGACGATGTACAGTTTTCGATGCAAGCGCGGCCAATTCGCGCAAAATCGCGCGAAAGGCGCTCGAATCGTGCCGACGGACAGCGGATTCGCGCTGGTTGCGCTTATGGGCCTGATTCGTCCCAAAATCGTCATCTCTCGTGCTGTTTTAGGCGCTCTCTCGGCGGATGAGCTCGACTCCGCTTTGGAGCACGAACACGCGCATTTGAAATCGCACGACAATTTCAAGCGGCTGTTGCTGGCGCTGGCGCCGGAGATTTTTCCTTTCTCTCGCGGGTTTGCGGCGCTGGAACGCTCCTGGGCACGCTACCGCGAGTGGGCCGCGGATGATGAAGCGGTGGCGGGCGATTCACGGCGGTCGCTGGCGCTGGCATCAGCGCTGGTGCGAATCGCACGAATGGGCATCGTAACCGTGCCTCCTCTCGCGAGTTCCCTTTGCGCCGCAAACGACGAGCTTTCTGCGCGAGTGGAACGCCTGTTGGGCGCGACAAAGCGCGTTCAAGCAAATCGTGGAAAAGGCAGGATGCTGGCCACAGCGGCCACCGCGATTGCAATGGGCTGCCTCGCGCTTGCACTGCAACCATTCACATTGCATTCCGTTCATATTTTGCTCGAACGCCTCATTCGGTAGTTCACTGTTCCTCGCACTGAGCGACTCACCAACGTCCTCACCCAAAATCTTGAAATACGACGGATGGTAGTAGTTGCGGTCATGTTTTAGCCTGAAGAGCTTTTGAAATAGTGTCAGCACAAAGGAGAATCCGTGCGTCCGTTTGATAGATTGTATTTTGCATTCCTGATTGGAATTCTCGTGAGCTTCTTCCCCTTGCGAATTTCTGCGCAAACTCCGGATACGGCAATAATCCAAGGTCGGGTGAGCGACTCGAGCGGGGCAGCCGTGCCGGGAGCGACGATCACGGCGACGAATTCCGCGAACGGCCAGCAGCGGAGCACAACCACGGATGATTCCGGCGGGTTCACAATAGGAGGGCTTGCGGTTGCAGGAAACTACACGGTTGTCGTGCACAAAGGAGGATTCGCTGATGGCCGTACGAGCGCCATTGCGTTAGTTGGAGGCCGAACAGCGACAGTGAATTTCACGCTCAATGTTGCGGGGCAGGCAGCGCAAGTCATTGTGACCGGCACACTGGGCGAAGTGAAAACGGACGAGCCGCAGCTTGGAATTCACATTAGCGCAGCGCAGGCGCAAAGCACGCCTCTTTACAATCATCGCATCACGTACTTACCCCTATTGGAAGCCGCCAATCGTCCGGCAATCAATCAGGGCGATGTCTTCATGAACCAAAATCTGTTCACCACGAATGGAACGGGCCGGCGGCAAACGTGGTTCGAGGTGGACGGAAGCAACGCCGTGGACGCATGGGGACGGCAGACGATTTTCAGCAACGTTCCGGTGGATGCGGTTCAGGAAGTAACCGTGCTGACGAATGGATTTTCGGCGCAGTACGGGCTGACCGCGGGAAGCGTAGTGAACATCGTCACCCAGAGCGGAACAAAGCAACTGCATGGCGATGCCTCGATTTTGGGGAGGCCTTCGGGACCGGAGGCGAAGCTGTCTGGATTCACGCCCAGCACCGCGGGAAGCGGTAACGACGTCACGAATGATACGCTGGCGCAGGTCGCGCTGGGATTGTCCGGGCCGGTCGGCGCCGGCGACCGGACTTTTTTTTCAGTGCATGGCGAGTATAGCTGGCAGAATCGCGCATCGCCGGTGACGTCGCCAGTTGCTCCTGGAAATTTCGTTGGACATTATCGCGGCTGGCTTGGTTTCTTGCGGCTGGACCATCAAATCAGCAGCGTCGATAACGCTTTCTTTCGCAGCGACGCGGACGATTTTTACGATACGAATCCGAACGGGACGGTCGGCGGCAATAATTTGCCAACAGTAGATCGAATTTTTAAGCGCCGAACGTATTCCGAAGAACTGGGCGACACTTGGGTGTTCAGCCCGTCCTTGTTGAACAACGCGCGCGTGCAGTTCCAGCTTGCTTCACCGATTACCGAATTCGATCCCACGGTTTTCGGGACGCAGTTCTCAGTGCCGATATCCACGGGAGGAACTTTTACCACCGGAACCTCGCAATCCGCGCACCTGCAAAACCGGCAGTACGAAGTAAACGACGTGATTTCCTCGGTGCACGCCCAGCACACGCTGACCTTCGGCGGCCAGATGATTCATGCGCATAACGGCGGCGACAGCAAAGAATTCGGCGGGCCGATTTTCCTCGGGCAATTCAAATACAACACGTGCACGCAGTCCCTTTCCGCGTGCGAGAGCCCGGCCTTCCTCGACGACATCAACAATGTCTCGAGCTATACGCAAAGCTTCGGCAACGCCTCGTACACCGTGGACGACACGCTTGCCGCGTTTTTCGTGCAGGACGATTACAAGGTGAGGCGCGATCTGACGGTGAATCTAGGCTTGCGATACGAGCTGCAAACGTTCACGGATTCAAACAAAGATTTTTCGCCGCGCGTAGGATTTGCCTACGATCTGCACGGCGCGGGCAAGACGGTGATTCGCGGCGGATTCGGAATCTATTATTCGCAGATCGTGGACAACTCCGAGGCGAATTATGCGCTCACCGGCCCGACAGGCGTATTCAATTTCACGGCGGCGCCGGGCGATGTTGGATTTCCTTCCAGCGTTTCCGATGCGCCGCTGCCCGCGTTTCCGGCGGGAGCGCAGGTTCCGTTGCGCAGCCTGTATATTCGTCCCGGTGACAGCGCTCCTTTGAATCAATTCTTCGACACATCGGTATTGATCGGATATCCGAATGTGCTGCTGAATCCATACACCGAGCAGTGGACCATCGGCGTGGAGCGACAACTGATGTCGAACTGGGTGCTGAGCGCGGACTATGTTGGCGCGCATAGCTTGCGAATCAATCGTCCTTTGGACGTGAATCCTCCGACGCCGTTTGTTCGGACCACACCAGGAGTTGCGCCACGCTCGGCGCAGACGGCGAATTGCACGCGGCCGCTGTGGGTGGAGTTTTATCAGCAGCAGGGAACAGCATGCCCGGATCCTCTGGCGCAAGGCGATCCTCGCCCCGCGTATTCGGTAATCCAGACGGACGTGAATGATGGCTTCGGTTTTTATGACGCGCTTGACGTGGATTTGAGCCGGCAGTTCGCGAACGGAATTTCGTTGCTGGCAAGCTACACGTGGTCACATGCCATTGATAATGTGGATCCGGACATCCCGCAGCAGAATCCGAATGATCCGAATTTCACGGGCATTCAGGAAAAAGGAAGCGCGATTTACGATCAGCGGCATCGGTTTGTTCTGAGCGGCGTGTACACCGCGCCGTGGAAGATTCGCGTCGGCGGAGTAGGAACGTTTGGATCGGGACTGCCGTTCAACATCGTCACTGGCCTGAACAATAGCGGGGATACGGGCGCGACGACGGATCGCCCCGTGGTGAATGGGGCGGTGATCGCGCGCAACTCGGGACGCGGGCGGCCAATCTACAGCGTGGATCCGTTTATCGAGCGGCCATTTCGATTTGCGGATCGTTACAGTCTGACGGTGCGCGCCGAAGCGTTTAATGTTTTCAATCACGCGAATTTTGTGGGCTACAGCGGAACGTGGGGCAACGGCGCGATTCCTGGACCGGGCTTCGGCCAGCCGCTTGCCGGCGTGACTAACCAACTGACCGCGCGCGAATTTCAGTTTTCAGCGCAGTTCAGTTTCTGAAATCCAGCTATTCTATTCGTCAGAGGAGGCGCCTGTGAACGGAAGAGTAGACGTTTCGATGGTGACCACGGCGTATGATCTTCCCGGATACCGCGTGGCGCGTTCGCTGGGTCTGGTACGGGGAATCATTGTGCGCTCGCGCAGTATTTTCGGGAATATCGGCGCTTCGCTGCAAACGATTGTCGGCGGGAACATTACGCTGTTCACCGATATGTGCGAAAAGACGCGCGAGGACGCTCTGGAATTGCTGATGGCGCATGCCGCGTCGCGCGGCGCGAACGCGATTATCGGCGTGCGCTACGACGCGAACGAAATCATGCAGGGCGTCACGGAAGTGCTGGCGTACGGCACCGCGGTAGTCGCTGAGCGGGCGAGCTAGAGACCAACCCTTTCCCGCACGAAGCGAGCGGTGGGCCTGCTCGAGTGGGGCAATTCTTGTGCCGCGCAGAGAAAATTCGAAGTCACCTCCGCGCCGGAAAAAGGGCCGATTGACAGGCCGGTCGCCAGCCACTTACCCTGAGAAACGAGGCAAGCGCGCGCGGCTTGCACGAAACGCGATGACAAACAAGCTGGCAGTGATAGCTGCAGCAAACATCATTGCATTCGCGCTATGCTCCGCTGCAAGAGGCCAGGGAGTGCCTCTCCCCGGAGAAGGAGCGCAACTCGGCACCATCGCCGTCTACGTCGCCGGGGATAACGGCGATCCGCTCACGGTTCCGGTGGACATAAGACTCACGCCGCAAGTATTTGGCAGTCCCATCCCTGTTTTTCCCAGACAAATCGGCCGCGGATGGATTTTCGAGAACGTTCCCGCCGGGAACAGCTACGACTTGGACGTTGAAGCGAAGGGCTATCAGCCGGACCATGAAACTATTTCGCTGCCCGATCTAGCGGGCACGACGCAAAGTTTCATTGTTTACTTGAAACCAATTGATGAAAAGCTGGTGTTTCATCCGCCCGAAGGACAGTTCACCCTGCCGCCGAAAGCCGGAAAAGAAGTACAGAAGGGTTTGAAGGATTTTCAGTCGCACAACTTCAAGGGCGGGCAGAAGCATTTGAGCAAGGCGCTGCTTCTGTCGCCCGATAATCCTTACGTGAATTATGTGGCCGGAGTTGGCTATCTGTTGAACCGGCAGGTCGCGGCGGCGCGCCCGTATTTGGAAAAATCGGTGTCCATTGATTCCGGCGAAGCGCCGGCGCTTGTGGCGCTTGGAAATTTGCGCTTCCAGGAAAAGGATTACACGGGCGCCGAGCGTGTTTTGAAGAGAGCTGTGGAGTTGGATCCAAAATCGTGGAAATCGCGCTGGGTACTCGCGGATTGCTATTTGCATGAGGAGGATTTTCAGGGTGCGCGCGAACAGGCATCCCAGGCTCTCGAATCAGGCGGGCAAAAAGCGAGCCAAGCGAGAGTTGTCCTCGGCGAAGCGCTTGCCGAGCTAGGAGATTTTGACGGAGCGAGAAGCGCGATGGAAACTTTTTTGCGCGAGAATCCTCGCTATCCGAATGCGCCCGCGATAAGAAGCTGGCTCGCCGAACTGGGAAAAACACCGCAGCCGGTCGCCGAACGAACATCCGGAGCAGTCGCTTCCTCTCAGCCCGTAGCCATCAAAACGGTGGCATCGTCATCGGCGGTTCTGCCGGCTGCGCCGAAGATATCGGCATCACTGATTTCGCCTCCGCCGCTCTCGCCGGAGCTTCCGCCGAACGAAGACTGGGCGCCCAAAGATATTGACGCCGAATCGCCATTCGTGATTTCGGGAGTGGCTTGCGCTTTACCGAAGGTCCTGGAATCCGCCTCGAAGTACACGGAAAAGCTGGTCAAAAACTTGCAAGACTTCACAGCGATGGAGCACACCGAGATTGTCGAAGTGAAAAGAGACAAATCGCTCGAGACGCCGCAGGCGCGCACAGCCGATTACATGGTTGTGCTCGATCACTCGGATCATAAATCCATTCAGGTGCAGGAATTGCGCCGGCCGCCGGTTCTTCCGAGCGATGTTCCGGGAGGGATCGTTGATATCGGCGCGCCCGCGCTGGTTTTCGCGTTTCATCCCATCTATCGCGATTCTTATAATTGGAGCTGCGACGGACTGGGAGAATGGAAAGACCGTCCGGCGTGGATTGTCCGCTTCAGTCAGAAGTCCGCTGGGCCGGCGAGCCTTTTATCAACGTTCGAAACAAGGGCGCGGCGCTATATTCTTCCGCTGAAAGGAAGAGCCTGGGTCGCGGCGAACGGCGGGCAAATCATGCATTTGGAAACAGACTTGGTTAAGCCGGTTACGGCCATTGCTCTGCGAAAACAGCACTTCGTTGTGGATTACACGCCAGTGGCCTTCCGAACGCACAAAGTCACATTATGGCTGCCGTCGGACGTGAATCTTTATCTGCATTACGGAAAGCATTATCTGCACTACTACCATCACTATAGCAAGTTTTCCCTATTCTGGGTGGGAACCTCGGAAAAAGACGAGCAGCCCAAAGAAACAAAAAAAGGAAACTAGAACATTTTTTGTCTGGCCGCTCGCGGAATAGAAAATAGCCGCTGAATATTTCAAGTCGCGGCTACTCGCCGGGGTGGTAAGTGCGTTCCGTGTGGCCCTTGAGCTGCGCGCGGTAAAAATAGACTTCGCGCAGATTGCCAGTGGCGTAGCGTTCCGCTTCGTCCTCGAAATGTGGCGATGACGGATCGCCGCTCTCGCCGCCGCAAGTCACCGCGCGGGCGTGGATCGTTTTGCCGAAGTCTATCACTGCGACGAAGCTGTTGCCGCTCGTGCCGTACCACTTTTTCGTGTTCGGGTAAGGCCGCGCCGCAAACGATGCCAGCGAACCCCACAACGCTGAAGTGAATTCCACTGGAATGCTGGGCTTCGAATCATCGAAGTGCGATTCGATGTCATCATCGAGGCGCTGGAAGCGATTGATTTGACCCCACGGAGTTTTCCACGAGCCAAAATCCGCCGTGAGACGGTCTGACGCAGCGGCAAGCGATTGCAACAGCTGCGCGGGCGGGACTTTCGACGCCACGTAATCGTAAATCGGAATGTCGGCGGCCCGCGCGGCGCGCAAGTAGTGGTGCATCAGATCCGTGCCCCAGAAAACCGCAAGCGACGTGGGAACGGAATCCACGCCCCAGCGATCATCCCATGAACGCAACGCGGCGATTTGATCCGCGAGTTTCGATTTCAGCGGATCGGAAGTTGCAAGCTGATCGTACGCGTTCATGAGCGGCGGAATGGTTTTTGCGAACCAGGGAAGATAGCTGTCGAAGGCCACGGACGAGAGCAGCGTGTCTATCGTGAGATTCTTGTTTTTCGAAAGCACACCGACGGCGTGAAGCCCGCGCGCGGATTCGCCTCCCGTCTCGACATAGACAGGATAATCGGATTTTTTCAGGCTGCCTGGGCCGGCAGAATTCCACGGCGCGTCATTGGAATTGTAAAGCCAGCCGGATTTGGGATTGAGCAGGTGCGGCGTTTCATCGAGCGTCAATAGAGGGCCCCAGGCCGTCGCGGGATTGCTGCCATCCACCGGCTTGGTCCAATCGAAATGCGTGTCGCGGCGCGGAATGAAATTCCCGTGGAAATAGGCGATGTCGCCGTGATTGTCCGCAAAAATCGTGTTGTTCGAGGAATTGGTGTGCAGCTGCATGGTCTTGCGGAATGAAGCGTAGTCGGTCGCTTTGGTGCGCGTGAAATCCTGAATGAGGGCTTTGATCGGCTCTTGCATCAAGCGAATGGTGAGCCATTTGCCGTTCTCTTCGCCAATCACCGGGCCGTGCTGCGTGAAGTAACCGGTGAATTTTTTTTCGGCCATGCCGTTCGGAGTTTTGTAGCGCACGATGATTTCGCGCATACGCACGGGAATTTCCTTCGCGCCATATTTGTAAAAATAGCGGCCGTTCTTTTTCGAGACGGTTTCAAGATATTCGCTGATGGCGTTGACGCCGCTCGAAGTGTGCATCCACCCGATATGCGGATTAAATCCCTGATAGATGAAAAACTGGCCCCAGGTGACCGCGCCGTAGGCGTCGAGGCCTTCATCGCTCGCCATTTGCAGTTCGGAACGAAAATAAAACGAAGTGTGCGGATTGATGAGCAGCAGCGCGTCATGGTCGGCAGAATCGGACGGCGCGATGGCGATGCCGTTCGAGCCGGTAGGCTCGGGCATCGGCTCGCCATCCTCGTTGCGGTGCGAAACGCCGTTCGGAACCTGCACGTGGCCGTAGAAGGCCGCGATTTCGGGAATCCTCGCGCGTTCGATGTCGCCGCCGATGCTGCCTTCGCTGAACGCCAGCGCCATCCACGGCTCGAATTTGTTAATGACGCGCGGCTTTACGTCAGGATGTTTGTACAAATAATAGTTGAGGCCGTCGGCGAACGCGTTCATCAATTTTTGCAGCCACGCGGGGCATTGGGTGTACTGGTTCTTGAGAACGACGGGATCCATGAACAGCTTCATGCGCAGGTCGCGGTAGATTTGCGATTCGCCTTCCGCTTCCGCGAGCAGGCCAATCGCGTTGATGTAATTGGTTTCCACGCGGTTGAAATCGTCCTCCGCCTGGGCATACTCCATCCCAAAAACAGCGTCGGCATCGGTCTTCCCGTAAACGTGCGCGATCCCCCAGTTATCGCGGATGATGGAGACGTTTTGCGCTTCGCGCTGCCAGCGCGCGAGATCGGGATTCCGCTGCCCGCGCGCAGAGAAAGAAAATGCTGCGATTGCCAGGATGAGAATCAGTTTCTTCATGAGTGCCACCTTCACGCGCTTCGCCCAATGAAGCGACAGCGCCTCAGATTAGATTTGGATTCGGCGAGTTTCACCCGAAATCAATTTGCCTGCGGGCCACAAAATAGCAATCGAAAACTTACGCCGCGCGATGCCAATTTTCAAGGAAAGGATTTCTCCGAGCCGTTGCTCGCCCCTCAGTTGAGCTTAGCCTCAGAACACGATATGCTCTTCGGCACTGAAATCGAGGTGAACGCCGATGGAATTCCTACGAGATTTGCGAACTGCCTTTAAGTCCCTGAAGCGCACGCCGGGACTGGCGATTACCGTGATTATCACGCTGGCGCTGGGGATTGGCGCGAATGCCGCTATTTTCACCCTGGTGCGCGGCGTGTTGCTCAAGCCGCTCGTCAACCGTGACGAAGGCACGCTCATCTACATCCGGCAAAGCGCGCCGGGACTTGACGAAAACAATACCTCGTTCTCGGTGCCCGAAATCAACGATCTCAAAGCTGGTGTGCACTCAATTCGCGAGTTTGGCGATTTTTCCGTCATCGGATTCACAATGATTGGTCTCGGCGAACCGCGCGAAGTGCAAGCCGGCGTGGTGGGCGGTAATTACTTCGACGTGATGGGGCTGCACCCCATTCTCGGCCGTTTGATTGGCCCGCAGGACGATGGCCCCAAGGCCAATGGTGTTGTGGTGCTGACGTATCGTTTCTGGAGCACGGTCCTCGCGCGCGACCCCAGCGTAATCGGCAAGACGGTCCGCTTGGGCAGCTTTGGCGACCGCATGGCGAAAGTCATCGGAGTGCTCGAGCCTTCCGTGCCATATCCAGCGGACACGCAAATTATCGCCAACATCGTCACCAGCCCGCATCACCTTTCAGCCACCATGGTGACGGGGCGTGTCCATCGCATGACGGAGCTTTTCGGCAGGCTGGCGCACGGCGCCACGCTCGATCAAGCGCGCGCTGAATTGCAGACGGTTTACTCCGCCATGCAAAAGGAGCACCCCGAAGCGTATCCCGCGCAGGATAAGTACACGATCAGCACGCGAATGCTGCGCGATCAAATCACCTCCGGCGCGCGCACCATTTTGCTGGTGCTGCTCGCCGCTTCGGGATTGGTGTTCATAATTGCATGTTCGAATGTCGCGAACTTGATTCTTGCGCGCACTGTTCGCCGGGAAGGCGAGCTCGCTATTCGCGCGGCGCTCGGCGCGGGCAAAGGCGCGCTGCGGCGAATGTTGTTGGCGGAGAGCCTGCTGCTTTGCGGTACTGGCGCAGCGCTGGGAGTACTCAGCGCCAAGCCGCTGGTTGCAATTCTTGCGCGATACGCATCGCGGTTCAGCGTCCGCGCGCTGAATTTGACCGTGGATTCCAGTATGTTGTGGGTTGGCGCGGGACTTGCGGTTATCGCCGCGGTAATTTTGGCGTTTGTGCCGCGCTTGCCTTCCGCGGAACGTTCTAACGGATTGAATCTCGCGAGCGGTGGCGTGCGCATCAGCAGCAGCACCAAGCGGCATCAGCGGATCTTCGCCGTGACGCAAATCGCAGCCTCCTTTGTACTGCTCGCCGGTGCCAGCATGCTCATCACCACGCTCATTGCATTGCAACGCACGCAGACGGGAATGGACACGCGCCACGTGCTCGCGATTGATGTTCCGGCAATGTCCTACGGAAAAACGCAGCAGCAGGTGGTTGATTTTTATAAAGAAGCGATGCGCCGCGTCGAAGCCCTGCCGGGCGTGCTCAAGACGGCTTATAGCGGCGTCGCTCCCTGGCGTGATGCGAGCCTTTTCGGCGCCGGCCTGCAATTCTCCGCCGATGGCCAGGTTCACGTACCGGGCCGCGAAGATCCGCGCGCGCAACCGCGGACGATTTCTCCCGGATTTTTTGCCGCGCTCGGCGTGCCGATTATCGAAGGACGCGATTTTAACGCGCTCGACGGCCCAAATTCCGAACCTGTCGTCATCGTGAGCGAAAGTTTCGCGCAACGGATGTTCCCCAATGGCGACGCGCTCAATCGCCACATGTATTGGACCGATCCGGTCCTGCAATTCCTGCCCGGATCGGACAAGGACCGCGCGCGATTCATGTCGCCGCACCGCATCATCGGCATTGTGGCGGATATTGACGATGTACACGTGGTTCCCGAACCGACCATGACCGTGTACGGCACGTTTAGCGAAGGAGGCCTCTTTGGCGGGCACCTGTTCATCCACACAAATGCGAATCCCTACGCGCTCGTTACTCCGGTGACTCAGGCCATTCGGCAGATGTCCGCCGAGCAGCCAGTGGAGCACGCCGCAACGCTTGCCGACATCCGCGCGGAGGTGCTTACTCCCGATCGTTTGAACTCGGTGGTGTTTGGCGTGTTCGCCGCCGTAGCGCTGGCCATCGCGGTGGTCGGAGTGGCGGGAGTGCTGGCATTTTCTGTGAGCGCGCGAACGCGGGAGTTCGGCATTCGCCTCGCTCTTGGCTCGCAGCCGGGCAATCTACTCAGGCGTGTTGTTTCCGAAGGAACGGTAATGGCTGCTGCGGGCATCGCTGCAGGCGGATTGTTCGGTTTCATTGCCGCGCAACTGGTGGGCAAGTACGTGCTGGATGTGCGCATGCCCGGAATTCTGCCCATTGCACTCTCAGCCGTCGTGCTGATGATTGCGGCGGTCGCCGCGTCCTTGATTCCGGCGATGCGTGCATCGCGCGTAGACGTAATCGAAGCGCTGCGCTCAGAGTGATGTTCAGACCGTCGTCGCGCGAAAACTCGTCCGGTCCGCTTCCTATGCTAAAATTGCGGATGTTCACCAGGCCCGTAGCTCAGTTGGTTAGAGCGCTACCTTGACACGGTAGAGGTCTGCGGTTCGAGCCCGCACGGGCCTACCATCTTCAGGCCAAGCAAACATCTTTCCGTTGTGCACTGAAATTGTGCAGCTCCATCCTGGATCGATGTGTTTTTCTTGGGGTTAGAAAATGCACATCAGTGCCTGCGGGAAGTTATGCTGCGGAGTTCATCGCCGCTCTGCTGTCGCGACGTAGCCCGAGAGCGCGTTTCTGCCCTTGAGCGGGCACGATATGGCGGCGCATTTCTCGATTTTGAGAAACACTCCGGTTGAAAATTCATTTTCCTTCCAGTGGGTCAAGATACAATCGCCCACATGACCCTTCTGCGTGTCATCATCCTCGCCATCGTGCAAGGGCTTGCTGAACTGCTTCCCGTTTCCAGCTCCGCGCACGTAATTGTCGCCGAAAAGTTGATGGGTCTGGATCCATCCGCCCCGGAAATGACTTTGCTGCTCGTTATGCTGCATACCGGCACGATGTTTGCTGTGATTGTGTATTTCTGGCCGCGCTGGCGGCGCGCGTTTTTCGACAGCATGGCCGATTTCAAGCCGTTTGTTTCGGCGCTGATTCTCGCAACGGTGCTGACGGGCATTGTTGGCGGCGGATTGGTCGAGGCCATTGAGAAGCTCGCGTTCCGGCATTCCGCTCATGCTTGGATCGAGCAATGGTTCAGCCGCCTCAGCCTTATTGCTCCGGCTCTGGCTGCAGCCGGAATTTTGATTTTGTGGGCGAGCTGGCATGAGCGGCGCGCGCTTCTCGACGAGGCGAACCCCACGCCCATCAGCTCAAGGCAAGCCGCATGGATCGGCGCGATTCAAGGATTGTGCCTGCCGTTCCGCGGATTCTCCCGCTCCGGCGCGACGATCTCGACGGGAATGATTACAGGCGCAACGAAACGCCGCGCCGAGGACTTCAGCTTCGCGCTGGCCGTGGTGATTACGCCTCCGGCGATTGCACGTGAAATGTGGCGGCTCGTCAAAATGCAGCACATCCACAGCGGAACAGTTCTTGCCTCCGCGGTGACGCCCAGCGTGCTCGGGCTGTTTTTCGCGTTTATTGCCGGGCTGGTGGCGCTGAAATGGCTGAGCAGCTGGCTCGAAAACGGCAAGTGGTACATTTTTGGCATTTACTGCTTGCTTGCGGCGGGCGGCCTCGTCGTGCTGCATCATTTCGGATACTGAGCAGCGCATTTTCGCGCAAAAACCGCCGCACGGTTTTTCACAGGATGCTGTGGAATTCACCTCGGAACCTATTCGGATGCGGTTGACGCTCTGGTCCAGTGCGCACAGAATGCCTTCCCGAAAGGGAGGCGAACAGAACTGCCGGTTTTAATTGGGCAGTTGCGTCAGGGCGACCAGGCGCGCACAATGAGGCGAAAGCAAAGCGAATGAGCGCAAGACCACAGAGCATGCCGGAAATCGAAAGGCCGCTGCCGCATTATCTCGAGGCGGAGCGAAGCGTCCTCGGCGCAGTGCTGGTGAATAATCCGGCGCTGATGACCGCGATCGAGAAAGGCCTCAAGCCCGAAGATTTCTTTCTCCCGCAGCACCGGCTTGTTTTCGAGGCCATGCTGAGCCTGGACGAAGCCCGCCAGCCTGTGGATGCCGTTACACTCACCGAGTTGCTGCATCGCGATGCAAAGCTGGACGCGGCAGGCGGCGCGGAATACATCGCGCAACTGATGAACGGCGTGCACCGCGCCATCAACGTGGAGCACTACGCGCGCATCGTGCGCGAGAAGGCGGTGCTGCGCAATCTAATTCACGCCACGCAGGCCATTCAGGAGCAGGCGCTCGAAGCGCGCGACAGCGTGGACGAAATTCTGGACCGCGCGGAATCTTTCGTCTTCAAGCTTGCGGAGGAGCGCATTCGCGCGGGATTTGTCGGCGTCAAGGAGCTGGTGCGCGACAGCTATCCCCGGCTCGAGAAGATTTTCAGCGAAGGCAAGCGCATCACGGGATTGGCCACCAATTACGCGCGTCTCGATAACCAGACTTCGGGCTTGCAGCCTTCCGAGCTGATCATCGTCGCCGCGCGGCCTTCGATGGGCAAAACGGCCTTCGCCCTGAATATCGCGGAAAATGTGGCCGTGCGCCGGCAAGAATCCGTTGCGATTTTCAGCCTGGAAATGTCCAAGGAGTCGCTGCTGATGCGCCTGCTCGCTTCCGAGGCGCGCGTCAACGCCCATAAATTCCGCACCGGCCATTTTTCGAAAGAAGATTGGACGCTGATGACGGAATCGCTGATGCGTCTGGCGGAAGCGCCCTTGTGGATTGACGATTCGGCGGCGAGTTCTGTGCTGGAAATGAGCGCGAAAGCGCGTCGGCTCAAGAAAGAGAAAGGATTGTCGCTGGTCATTGTGGATTATCTGCAACTCATCGCGGCGCACGGGCGCTTCAGCAACCGGAATGAAGAGGTCTCGTTCATCTCGCGCTCGCTGAAGGCGATGGCCAAGGAACTGAAGGTTCCGGTCATGGTGCTCAGTCAGTTGACGCGCGCGCCGGAACGTGAGGACCGCGAGCCGCTGCTGGCCGATTTACGCGAATCCGGCGCCATCGAGCAGGATGCCGACGTGGTGATGTTCATCAGCCGGCCCGGGTTCTACAAGACGGATCTTCCCGAAGAGGAGCGCGCCAAGACCAATTTAATTGTCGCGAAGCAGCGCAACGGCCCCACCGGCAAGCTGGATTTCGTTTTTCTGCATCCATTCACGCGCTTTGAAGAGGCCGCCGATTCTTTCGGCGGATTTTCCGAATAGCAACCGCTGCGCGGCGGAAGCTCACCACAAACCCTCCGTTTTGCATCCAAGCGAGCATGTTTACTAACAATATGGCGGCGCGGGAATTTGCTGTGCAGTACGCTGCGGCGCGAAGTACGCTTGTGGTTTACCTCAGATGACCAGGACCGCGCAATCCGCGATTCGCTTCGACGGCCGTCCCGTATGGGCGGAAATCTCTTTGAGCGCGATTGCCCACAATCTCCGGCTGATTCGGCGCGCGATTGGAGCCAAGCGCAAAATTCTTGCCATCGTGAAAGCCAACGCGTACGGATTGGGCGCGGTCGAGGTGACCAAGGCGCTTGCGCGAATGGGCGTGGAGGCCTTTGGCGTCACCTGCTCGCAGGAAGGCATCGAGCTGCGCGAAGCAGGCATTCGCCAGCCGATTTTGCTGCTCACGGGATTCTGGCCCGGCGAAGAGCGCCGCATCCTGAAATATAAATTAACGCCGACCATCGCACGGCTTGGCCAGCTTGAACTGCTGGAGCGGGCCGCGGCGAAGAGTGGCGAGGGCAAATCGCGCAAGAAAATTCTTTTCCATTTGAAAATAGACAGCGGAATGAACCGGCTCGGCATTTCGCCGCGCGAAATTCCGGCGTTCGCAAAGGAATTAGCAGCTTGTTCTCATCTGCGACTCGGCGGGACGTTCACGCATTTCGCTTCTTCGGAAGATCTGCGAACGACACAAAATGAGCAGCAGGAAAAAGTGTTCAGCGATGCTCTGGAAAAATTGCGCAGCGCCGGCATTTCACCGGGAATTGTTCACATGGCGAACAGCGGAGCGATTTGCGCGCGTCCCGGCAC
>DASUAV010000171.1:0-4662 GCA_035763605.1 Candidatus Acidiferrales bacterium | reverse complement strand
TTATCAGCCGCCTCACCGGCGGCATTATCAGCCGCCTCGCCGGCGACCTCATGCAGTCGCCTCGCCGGTTTCAGCAGCCGCATTGCCGACGGATTCAGCAGTCGCCTCGCCGGTTTCAGCAGCCGCCTCGCCGGCGGACTTGCCGGCGACTTCGTCAGTCGCGTCAACGGCGTCTTCGCCCGGTTCGACTACAGCCTTATGCCCGTCGACAGCGGCTTAACGGGCCGGTTCCATCACGCGGCCAATCGTCGCGACAAGCCTTCGCCATTTCGAGTGTTCCGCGCGGAGCTGGTTTTTGCCGGCGGTCGTGAGCCGGTAATACTTGAACTCGCGCTTGCCGCCGCGCGGCGTTTCCCACTTGGCGCTGAGCCAGCCTTTGCGTTCAAGGCGGTGCAGCGCCGGATAAAGCGAGCCGTGCTCGACCTGCAAAACGTCGTCGGTGGTGCGCTGGATGTGCTTGGCGATTTCGTGGCCGTGCGCGGGACCGAGCACCAGCGTTCGCAGGATGAGCATGTCGAGCGTGCCTTGCATCAGTTCCAGCCGGGCAGCTTGTTCATCATTTCGCATGGTCGAGAGTCTACCCTAATTCAGGGTAGACATTCAACCATCTTCTCACACGCACACATTCACCGCAGGAACAACGGGAACGCCTGCGTACGGAAGATCTACTTTGCGCTCACAACATCGGCTGCGGCCAGAATTGTATTCACGTGGATGCGGACCGTATCTTCGACACGGCGCGCATACCCTCCGGCGAGAGTGATGGCGAAGGGCGCTTCGTGGCGGCAATGCTCGAAGACGAGCGCATCGCGGCGGCGCAGGCCTTCGATGGTGAGCGCGAGGCCGCCAAGCTGGTCTTCGCAGTACGGGTCCGCGCCCGCAACGTAAAACACAAGATCGGGACGAAATTCAGCGAAGCAGCGCGCGAGATGCGATTCGAGAATGGCGAGATAGTCTTCGTCGCCGATGCCGTCGGGAAGATTCGCGTCGAGATTCGACGGCGGCTTCGGCTCCGGATAATTGTGCTCCTGATGAATGGAAAACGTGTAGACGGAATCGTCGCGCGCGAAAATCGCGGCGGTGCCGTTGCCCTGATGCACGTCCGTGTCAATCACCATCGTGTTTTTGACGGCGCGCTCGTGCTGCAGGCAGCGAATCGCGACGGCAACGTCGTGAATGACGCAGAAACCTTCGCCGTACTCGGGAAACGCGTGGTGAAAACCGCCGCCGATGTTCGCCGCGCAGCCGTGCGCGAGGGCGCGCTTCCCTGCTTCGATCGAGCCGCCCGCGCCGAGCCAGCAGGCTTCAATGAGTTCTTTCGAGTACGGAATTTCCATGCGCAGCTTTTCGAGGGGGCTGAGTGTGCCGGTCTTGAGTTTGTGGACGTATTCAGGCGTGTGCACGCGCAGAATGTCTTCGTCGGATGCGGGAGCCGGCGCGATGAAATCGGAAGGCGCGGCGAATTTCTGTTCGATGAGCGCATCATGGACGAGCCGGTATTTCTGCGACGGGAAAACGTGCGCGCCGAGATGCAGATCGTAACGCTCATTGTAGATGAGAGGAACCGGCGGCATCGAAAGTGAGAGTAACTTGAATGCTCGCGCGGAGCAATCCGAAGCAAAGCCCGGAAGCGTACATACAGAATAGTGACTCGTTTGGAAGAATAGGGCGGCGAAAAAGGCTCAGAAAGGCCTTAGCGAACGCTTCTTGGACTTATCTTTAAGAGCGCCGATTTTGTCGAGCAGTACGGCCATCGCAATTCGCTCAACATGGACCACGGACAAGTTTCCCTTACTTGTGGTGCAGTCTCTGCCGCGTTTCGCTTTGCACAGCGGGCAGACCAAACTTATGGGACTTACGGGCAATCTCAATTTAGCAAGCATAGAGCGTCTGCATAATATAATGCTTATGGATTTTCTCCAAACTTTGGCCGGGAGACGCAAGCTCCACTACTTCCACTGCGGGAATGAGCCGCAAAACGGCCCGAGAAATCAAAATGAGTTCCGCGAAATCAGGAGATGCTATTTCGATAAGTCGAGAATCAGCGTTATGCTGTGAACGGCGCAATACGGTATAGACATGATGCGCAAAATCCAATCCGCTGCGCTGGTGATGGCGCTGCTCGCTGTGCCGATGGCGCTGGTAGCGCGTGCGCTTGCGAACGTTCCCGCTGAATGCATGATGTCGTGCTGCCGCGGCGAACGCGCTTCAACGATGCACTGCGCGCATGGCGCGGGCGCGACGCCATTCGCGATGTGCCGGCGTTCTTCACAGACGCCCGATTACGGACTGGCCATTCCGATTGCGCCGACGCAACTCTGCTCATCCGTGAAATTGCCGCCTCCGCGAACGTGCCGCGCGAACGCTCTTCGCGCAGTTTTGAGTTTCGACGAAGGTCATTTCTCCCCGCCGTTTGAGCCTCCGCGCGCGTAAATCAGCGCAACAACTCTGCCGTCCAAGCGAAGCGACACGAACTGCCGTCGCGCCTAGAAACAACTCACGAAAAAGCTCCTGGAGGCTTTTACATGCGATTTTCTCGAACTGGTTTCCTCGCTCTGATTGTGTGCGTCTGCGCGACCGCGGCGTTCGCGACAATTTTCGGAACGGTGCAGGGCGTGGTGCACGATCCGGATCACCGGCCCATTGCCGGAGCAGCGATTACGCTCAAAGCCGCGAATTCCGATTGGACGCGCGCGGCCACCACGGATGAGAACGGCGAATTTCGCATCGAGGCCGTGCCGCTCGGCGATTACGAAGTCACAGTCAGCGCGAAAGGATTCGACACGCTTAAGCAGAAAATCACGGTGCTTTCCGGCACCGCGCCGGTGCTGCACTTTCCGCTGACGATTGCCGCGGTCAGCCAGAAAGTCGTGGTCAGCGGAACCAGCGAAGCGCCCAGCACGGAAACCGTCACGCCCACGACGCTGGTGAATCGTTCGCAAATTTCGCAGACGCCCGGCGCGGATCGCGCGAACAGTCTACAGATGATCACGGATTTTGTTCCCGGCGCGTACATCACGCACGATCAACTGCACATTCGCGGCGGACATCAAGTGAGCTGGCTGATTGACGGCGTGCCCATTCCCAACACGAATATCGCCGGCAATCTCGGCCCGCAAATTGATCCGCAGGACATTGATTATCTCGAAGTGCAGCGCGGGAGCTACGACGCCGAGTACGGCGACCGCACCTACGGCGTGTTCGACGTCGCGCCGCGCAATGGCTGGGGACGCAACAATGAAGCCGAAGCTGTCGCCAGCTTCGGAAACTTTTTCCAGACCAACGATCAGTTGAATTTCGGCAGCCACACCGAGCGGCTCGCGTATTTCGCGAGCGTCAGCGGAAATCGCAGCAACTACGGTTTGCAAACACCGGTGAGCCAGGTCGAGCACGACGCGGAGAACGGCTACAGTGGATTCGGCTCGCTGTTTTTCAATCAGAGTCCCAAGAATCAATTTCGCATGGTTGCTTCCGCGCGGCGCGATTATTACCAAATCCCTTTTGATCCAAATGCGAGTGATGCAGAGAATCAGGAATTTCCGACCAGCGGCCTGCGCGACGGCCAGCACGAATCCGACGCGCTCGTGGATTTTTCGTGGGTGCGCACCATTCGCGACAACGTGCTGCTCACCGTTTCGCCTTTTTATCACTACAACAGCGCAAATTACGCTGGCGCGGCGAACGATTTTCCCATCAGCACCACGGACAATCGCGCGTCAAAATACGAAGGCGCGCAGGCCACGCTCGCCGTCAGCTTCAAGAAAAATGACATACAGGCGGGATTCTACGGATTTGCGCAGCAGGATAGCCACTTCTTCCGTCTGCTTTTCAACGATGGCAGCAATCCGAATTTTGCGTCGAACGCGCCCGCCACCGGAAATCTGGAAGAAGAATTCGTCGAAGATAAATTCCGCGCAGCTTCGTGGCTCACGTTGATGGGCGGCGTGCGCCAGTCACATTTTTCCGGCGGGCCGACTCAGACTGGCGCTGGCGCGCGCATCAGCGAAGATGCCACCAGTCCGCGAATCGGCGCGGCGTTGCGCGTGCCAAAAATCAATTGGGTGCTGCACGGTTTCTACGGACATTTTTATCAAGCTCCGCCGCTGATCACCGCCTCCGGCCCGCTCTTGCAGTTTGTCACCGCAAACAATTTGGGGTTCATTCCGCTGCGAGGCGAGCGCGACGAAGAGCACCAGTTCGGCGTCACCATTCCGTTTCGCGGATGGACGCTCGACGCCGACAATTTCCAGACACGCGCGGAGAATTTCTTTGACCACAACAACGTCGGCGAATCCGACGTATTTTTTCCGCTGAGCATTCAGCAGGCGCTCATTCGCGGATGGGAATTGACGCTGCGTTCGCCGCAACTCTGGCGCCGCGTGAACGCGCATCTCGCTTATTCCAATCAGGTGGCCCTCGCGGAAGGCTCGATTACCGGCGGGCTCACCGATTTTTCCTTGCCCGCGGGATATTTCCCGCTCGATCACGATCAGCGCAACACGCTCACCGCCGGCGCGAACGCCACTCTTCCGTGGAAATTATTCGCGGCGGCAAATGTTTACTATGGCTCGGGCTTCACCAATGGCGATTTCTGCCCTACCTGCACTCCGCCGGTGCCGAATCTCTATTTGCCGGGGCATACCACGCTCGATCTCTCGCTGG
>DASUAV010000170.1:0-4088 GCA_035763605.1 Candidatus Acidiferrales bacterium | reverse complement strand
GTTGGCGTAGTAGCGGCAGCGTTCTTCGTTGGCGGTGATGCCGTCCACGCACTTGGTGGCGAGGACGTGCATGGTGTTTTTCAGGATGCGCGCGGAGTGCAGCGTGTTCCAGGCCATGGCGGGCATCATGACGTTCAATTCGAGCTGGCCGGCCTGGACGGCGAGCGCGGTGGCCACGTCTGCGCCGACGGATTGGAAGCCGACCATGGCGGTGAGTTCGGCCATCACGGGATTGACTTTGCCGGGCATGATGGACGAGCCGGGCTGCAGCGCCGGGAGGAAAATTTCGGCCAGGCCGGTGTTGGGGCCGCTGGAGAGCAGGCGCATATCGTTGGAGATGCGGATGAGTTCGAGGGCGAGATTGCGCAGCGCGGCGGAAGCGGTGGACATGGCGAGGTTGGACTGCATGGCGTAGCGCATGTCGTCGGTGGCGATGAGTTTTTGGCCGGAGACTTCGCTGAGCTTGGCGACGGCGAGTTTTTGGAATTTTGGATGGGTGTTGACGCCGGTGCCGACCGCGGAACCGCCGAGGCCGACTTCGCGGAGGAGGTCCTGGGCGTTGCGAATGGCTTTTTGGGCGCGATTTATGGCCGTCGAGTAGGCGCGAAACTCCTGTCCGAGTCGGACGGGTACGGCGTCCATCATATGCGTTCTGCCAGATGTGATCACCTTGTCGAAGGCTTTGCCTTTGGAGGCAAAAGAGGCCTCAAGTTGGGCGGCGGAGGCCAAAAGTTCGTCGGTGAGGAGCAGGGTAGCGAGGCGCATGGAGGTGGGAAAGACGTCGTTGGTGGACTGGCCGAAGTTGACGTGGTCGTTGGGATGGATGATGGAGTAGTCGCCGCGCGCGCCGCCGAGAATTTCGATGGCGCGATTGGCGATGACTTCGTTGGCGTTCATGTGGAAGGAGACGCCGGCGCCGGCCTGGTAGACGTCCACGAGGAATTGGTCGTTGAGTTTTCCGGCGATGACTTCTTCGGCGGCGCGAATGATGGCGTCGGCGATTTTTGATGGGACGAGTTCGAGTTCGCGATTGGCGAGCGCGGCGGCTTTTTTGACGCAGCCGATGGCTTTGATGAGCAGAGGATCGGCGCGGTAGCCGCTGATGGGATAGTTCTCGATGGCGCGCTGCGTTTGAATGCCGTAGTAGGCGTCGGCGGGGACCTGGCGTTCGCCGAGGGAATCTTTTTCGGTGCGCTGCTTCATGGGTCGGCTCCGTTTGCGATGCCGCCGCCCAATTGTGAGCGCAGCATTTGAATCGTTTGCTGCGCGCGCGATTTTTGAGTGCGGCGTTGAATCGTTCGTCGCGCGCGGGCGCTGTTAATGGAGCTACTTCAATTCTATGACGTCACCGCTGAAGTTGCTCGCATAGCATGCTACAGCGTGCAGATGCACATTTCGCGCGTTTGCGAACGAAACAGTGTATGACAAGCGTCGCGCTGCGGCGAAGGAAATTCACAAACAGAACGCGCGCGCGCAGGCGCTGAGAATCATGTGGAGGATGCCACGGCAGAGCGCTCCGCCTAATGCGGCGGCAGCGTGTGAAATGTGCGGCGCTTAGTGCACGTAGTTCTCGCCGCGCCGTGGCAAACAATTTGCATCGAGTAAGCGCTCCGGAAAGCGAAATTTTCAGCAGTGCACGTGGCGCTGGTCACGATAGTGTTGGCCCTGCGCTGTTGGGTTGCGCGGCGTTGCTGACGTGCCCGCCAGCCAGCGTTGCTGTTGCGCCTCAGCATAGCCGCATCCATTCGCGTGGCCTGGTGAACGCAAGTGAGGCGAACGCAACAGTGCACGCCAAATCATTGCTAGACGGCGGAGGGAAATCGGTTGGATGCGGCGGAAGGCGGCGTAAGAATGCGTCGTGAGCGTTTCGCTGGCGCATTCGATTCCTTCGCGGGTGACGGCGTTCGATGAAACGCTGCCGTGGCGATCAGGCAACAAATTCGCAGCGGGGCGAAGGCCTCACGTAAAAGGGCATCTGCTGGCGCGGGGTGAAAGCCATCTGCGGCCCGTGAAGGCCCTACAGTCTGTGACACAACTCGTTTTAGGTGCGATATGTTGGATGAAGATTGAAGGCGTGAGCAGCACATTGTGGAGCTGCGCATATGGAAAATCGAGTCGCGCCTTAAACGATAGACTTTGCGATGAAGCCGGTCTCGGCTCGCACCAGTAAGTTGTAGAAATCTCTGCGCTGTCGCGGCTGGTCCAAGCCTACTTTCGTTTTTCATAGTGGTCCGCCAGGGATGTTGAGCTAGTCATATGTCCATGCCGACGCCAGACAACGGATGAATTGCACTAATTTGCAGCGCCCCGGCAAGGACTGAACCCTCCAGTTGTGTTAGCTCGCCCTGCGGTATGACTTCATCGCGAGATTGCGATCGCGTCGCGGTCCCAGCTCGATATCCCTGGCCGACATGCGGTCATCTGTGCGCCGAGATTGCCAGGGATTTGAACAACCAGCAGTGCGATACGGAAGCAGCGCAGGCTGAATACCCGAAAAGCGGGCGGGGATTGAAAGTCTTCGCGATCATCGCGAATCGAGCTCTCACTGAAGATCATTTCGCTCCTAATTATTATTGGCGCTTGGCGAGGAAAGCTGGAACGAAAAATTGATAGGCATGGCGCGCGTTGGAAGGAAAGGGCCGACTTTTCGAGTTGCTGTATTTGCGGTTTGTCCGGCCAGCGGAGCGCCTCAGAGCATGCGATCAACAGAACTCACTGTTCGCAAGGGATTAGCACTGCCACACAGTCGAGCAGCGCAACAGTCCGACGGCGCAAGAGCGGGAGACGTTCAGCCATTTTGCGCAGGGGCTTGTAACGCACGAAAGGACAATCGCGTTTGGCTTGTGCTTTCCACACAGAGACAGCATGGGCGATAAGAATGGGGAAAATACAGGGAAGCATATTTCGCCACAACGAAATACGCGGCGATTCACGCGATCCGTTTGGACTTCATCGTCACGCTGCATTCCGATGTGCGCACTGTCGGCGCAGGTGCGGGAACGGGAGCTGGAGCTTTTGCTTGAGCCGGTTGCGATTTTTCTTGACGCGCGTGCAGCGGCCCATCAGGGAGTGCTTCGCGCAGGGACGCAATCACCGGATGATTCACCATACTTGCCACGTGATCCGCATCTTCGTCTTCCTTTGGTTTCAATTCCCGAAGCCCACTCGAATTCGGCAGCACCGCGCCACGAAGAGCCTGCTGCGGAGGCCGGCGCAGCCCTGCGTGCCTCTGTGCCTGTTCGCGTCGCCGCTCCACGAGAACCCACTCCGCGATGCGCGCCTGCACGTCCACTTCGATCAGCTCATCGAGAATTTCAATCATTTGTTTGCGCAGATTCGCACGGTCATTCAGACGCGCCAGTTCGAACGACTCGAGCGAAGTCTTCGAGCAGCTCGCAATGTACTCCAGCATCATTTTCGTCGTCTTCATGACGCATCTCCACGTTTGAGGTTGGCGGGGAACGTGCCCAGGGACGTGCAGCATACAGTAATTACCGTAGAAGTCAATGGTCAAAATAGACCTTTTCGCGGATGGCTGAGCAGCCAGGCGATCGAGATGAATTGTGCCGTGAAGTCCGGGCGAAATCATGCAGAGGAGTTGAATGCGAGGTAAGCAGCTCAATAGCGGTATTCGCGGCGGCCTTTGGGACGACGCCCATCTCGAACGCATGGGCTCCGCCGTTTGGCTTTTCGGGTGGCTCGTTCACCGGCAAACGCGCGAGCGCTTCGGCGTCGGACTTGTCCTCGGCGGTTCTCCGCTTACGTACGAAAGGATTCGCGAAGACACGGGCATGCCTGTCCGCACGCTCAAGCGCTGGATGTCTCGCCTCGCGCGCGGAGGCTACATTCGCGTCATCCACAGGGCCCACAAGCGCATGGTCATCGAAATTGTCAAAGCCAAAAAATTCGGCCCGCAGCAATTGCGATTTCCACAGCAACGTCCTATTTTTCCACAGCTTTCTCAACCCGTCCCTTTTTTTGCGCCGAATTCAAAAGGGCCACTTCTGGCACTTATGCCCGCTTCAAAAGGGCCAATTATGGCCCTTAAGAACTGCGCAGTTCCGCCGCAAGTCGCTGTAAATACGAAT
>DASUAV010000169.1:0-12899 GCA_035763605.1 Candidatus Acidiferrales bacterium | reverse complement strand
ACGCGCGCAACGGCGCGATTCGCGCGGCTGATGACGAGGCCTTTGCCGAATTTGAGCGGCTGTGCGAGCCGAGCGATTCTTTTTTACTTGTCAACAAGCGGATAACCGGCCATGAGTGAAGCGACAATCACTTTGCAGCGGACAGGGCCGGTAACGCTGGACGCGCTTGTCTGCGAGCATTGCGGCAAGGTTTCGCAGAATCGAGGTGAAGCCCGCTACCACGCGGAAAGGCTCTGTGATGTTTTGTACCCTGTCGTGCTCCCGTCAATTTCAGAATCGAATGATTCGCTCGTTCCCAATGACTTTGAGCCTAATCCTGAGTGGAAAACTTTCGGCTTTCGCGGGCGCGTTGCAGAGATTTTGATGGCGGCGGCTGTGGAATGGCATCGGCGCAGTGAAGAGTCAGGCGATTTGAAAATGAAGCGGAAGGCGCTGCGCCTGAAACGTAAGGCGATTCGATTTGCAAACTGCGGGCGGCTTGGCCGTTCTGCGGTCTGTTCGGAATATCCCTTCGACCACAAGTTTTACGCGCCGCACGATTGCGGAACCGATTTTTGTGCAAAGTGCGCCCAATCTCAACGGCAAGCCCTATTCGGAAAATATCTCCGCGTGATTCTGAATGTAGTTGGTAGCGGCGTCCCGAAGGGCTGGACGCTGGCCCGCGTCACTTTCACTCTGCGCTCGGACGGTACAGAGATTACACCTGAGCGCGTTAAACAATTCAATTCCGCAGTTCGATTCACGATTCGCAAGTCAGTCGGTTCTCGAAACGGCTTCGGGTTTCTGTTTTCGGATGAAGTTGGTTTTGAAGCGCGCGGCCACTTGCCCGACCCACAGCGCAAAGCGCATGGTTTGAATCTTCACGCGCACGGCCTTTACTTCGGCCCGTATGTGGATTGGAAGCGCACGCGCGACCTGTGGGCGGCGGAAACTGAGAAGCGATTCGGTACGCCGTCCACGGGATTCTATATTTCGGAAGTGAAGGGCTTCCGGCGTAATCCTGAGCGGACTGTGCGTCACGCTTTGTACCACTTGCTCAAATATCTCAGTAAGCCGCCCGCAGTCACATCGGAAAGATTGGCGGCGCTGATTCTTGCGTTCGACGGCGCGAAGCGCGTCCATGCGCTCGGAAAATTTTACGGAAAGTGTCCAAAGAAAAAGACGGCGAATTGCCCATGCCCAACGTGCAAGCGAATGGGTTTGCCAAAGGTAGGGGTGCTCTCGTTTGACGCGAAGATTCTTCCGAACGGCGGAAGCATTCCGCGTTTGTCTCTTCTTAGTGACCTACAAGCGCGAGGCTATCTGCCTCTGACGGGCGATGGCCGGACTACGGATTTCGGCGACGTGCTCGCAGTGGACGGGGCGGGGCCGTGAGCGCGAGCTTTACAATTCGGACAGCGCATGCGGCGGGGCCGCAACGTGGTAGTGTGCTCGAAACATCGGTTGCACTCGATTCGCAGCACGATTCCATCGAAAATTCCGGCGCGCCCGATGTCCAGCGCGACCTTTGCCCACAGAATTCCGAAAAATCTCCCCTATCTCTACAGGTAAGTGATACGCTCCGCGTCCAAGAGCAATGCGTCAGCGGGCGAAAGAGCGTACCTTTGGCTCGCAAACGCTATCAGCAAGGTTGTCTCGAATTACGCGGTGTGACTTGGACAGTAAAATATCGTGAGGACATGATTCAGCCGGACGGTTCAGTGAAACGAGTTGAGGTGCGGAAGGTCATCGGAAGTCACGCTGAATTTCCGACTCGCAAACTTGCCCGCCGCCGTGCGGATGAGATTGTGGCTCACGTAAATCGGATCAACTACAAACCCGTCAGGGTTGCCACATTCACGGAATTCGCCGAACTATGGGAATCGCGTGCGTTGCCGTTGAAAAAACCGTCAACGCAAAAGGCGGCGCAAACTCATCTTCGCAATTATCTCATTCCGCAATTCGGCGGGATGCGGCTAGATGAGTTCGGCGCTGGGCCAGCACAGGTGCTTGTTGCAGCGATGGCCGCGAAGGGCCGTAGCCGCCACTACATCAAGAATGTGCTCGCCACTTTGCAATCCATAATTCGCTCGGCGCGAAGCTGGGGCTATCTTGTCGGTGAATTACACGTTGGAGATTTGACATTGCCGGTCGAGGGAATCCGAAAGACTCCGCGATTTTTTACCGCGCAGCAAGCTACTGCAATCATCGGGGCCGCGAAAAATACGTGGCGCACGGTCTTTGCAGTCGCGGCGCTGACAGGGATGCGGCCTAACGAGGTGTTGGGCCTCGCCGTAAGCGATCTCGATTTCGAGCGTCGTTTGATTCATATTCGGCAAGGGGCTTACTACTCCAAGCTGCAAACTCCAAAGAGCAGGACGAGCATTGCGCCAGTGCCGATGCCCGCTGTTCTCGAAGGAATGCTGCGCGAGTTTTTGCGGACGTGGAAACCGAACGCGGCGAACCTGCTTTTCGCCACGCGCAACGGTACTCCGTTTTGCGAAAACAACACTGTACAGCGGAAGCTATGGCCGATACTCGATGCGCTCGGAATTCCGCGCTGCGGGATGCACGCATTCCGGCATACGCACGCGAGTCTCTTGATTTCGAGCGGGGCCTCGCCCGTGGTTGCACAGCGTCAGTTGCGACATTCGGATATTACGACTACGCTGGGCTACACGCACGTGCTCGGCAATGAACACCGTGAAGCTGTTGAAAAAGTTGCGAGTGAATTGCTACCAGATGCGACCAACGCGACCAAAGAAAAATCGCAAGTCGCTTGGGTTCAGTAGGTTGGTTGGGGTGAGCGATGGGATTTGAACCCACGACCCTCGGTGCCACAGACCGATGCTCTACCAGCTGAGCTACGCTCACCGCCGCAGATGAACTCATGATAGCACGCGGTCGCAATGCCATAAATCGCCAAACTTCAATTTCTGGCTAGCTGCTTTTCGCAAGTCGGTTTCCGCAAGGCCTCTTCAGTTCGGCTTACGTGGACGAAAAGGGATCGGGGGAGTGGGAGCCTTGGGCGGAGCGCATTTTTGAACCTGTGCCCTCGCAAAGTCGGCCCATGGCCCGCGTGACTGCAACTGCAAATACGAAATCCAGTGCTGCAGAGCTAGTTGCTTGCGTCCGCTCTTCTCATACGTCGAGGCCAAATTGAAATGCGCATCAGCATGGGATGGGTCAAGTTCGATCGCGCGATGCAGGTGCTGAATCGCCTTTTCCGAGTCGCCCATTTCATCAAATACGCACCCGAGGTTGAAATGACCGACCACGCTCTCAGCCTCGAGCTCGAGCGCAGCACAAAATTCCTGGCGCGCCTTTTCGAGTTCGCCTGTTTTATAAAATACGCATCCGAGGTTGATGTGCGGCTCGCTCCAGCGCGGCTGCAGTTCAATGATGCGGCGGTACAGCCGCATGGCCTCTTCTGTGCCGTCCGGCTGTGATTCGCAACGCACGGCATACTCGAAGATTTCCTCCGCTGCTGAGGATTGCATCTCGAGAACTTTTTCCGTGCCGCCGGCCAGGCCGTGAAACGGAAGTACAAATTGGCCAGTGAGCGGCTCGATCACCGTGCCCGTTGAGCGCGGAGTTATAGCGGCAATCTGACGACCACTTGGAAAAAATTGGAATTCGCCAAGAGGAGCGCGAACGTTTTCACCACCTCCCAAAGCGGAGATGGCACGGGAAATTTTGCGAGCAGGAATATGGCGCTCAGTGAGCGTTTTGATTGAACGAAGCGCGACCAGATCGCCAAAATTATAAAAGCGCTCGCCCCAGCGCACGCTCGGCACAACGAGACGAAGGCGGTGCCAATACTGCAAACGAGAAGGGGTAACGCCTAGGATCCGGCTAGCTTCGCCTTGCGTAAAACGTTCGGGCAATTCGCTATTGTCCCAGCGGAAGTTTTGGGCCTAAGCCCACGTTGCAATTATCCACCCACTGTCAACAACCGCGCTCTTGGACCCGCGCTTGCAACATTCAGCCCCCGGGCGCGCTGATCTCAGAACTGTGTTACTCCGTGAACACCTGGAGTTGCGCAGTTGACGGCGCCACACGTACGCCTTGCTAAACTTTTGTAAAGAAGCAAACCGGATGCAGGGGAAAGATTCCGATTCTGAGACGAACCATGCCTACAGCAGAACACAGGCAAGTTGAGCGAATGATCGATGCGGCGCGACCCGCAGCCCTGGCGCTGGCGTTGCTGACGCTGCGCGAGTCCGTTCCTCCGGGGGCTGCTGCCCCGGGGGATCATTTTGTCATTGTCGGCGCTCAGCCGGCGGCATACACGACAATTTTTTTAGCTGGATATCTTGCTGTTTCGCTAGCAGTGCTGGCGTTGAGCCAGTTTCGCTGGTTTGACAAGTTTCGCTATCCTCCCGAGCTGGATGCCATCGGGCTTGCGATTTTTATTGCGTTGACACCCTCGCTCGGGCCGTTTTGGATTTTTTACCCCTTGGCGATTTTCGCGCTTGCAGCGGCCGGCAAACGAAGGGGAGTTTCGCTGTATGAGTCCCGCTTGGGCAATGTGTTCGCGAGCGACGCCGGGCTGGTGAGTGCGGGAGCAGGTTTCGCGACAGTCGTGCGTTCGGCGTGGCTCGAACCTTCAGGGACACAGGTTGTGAGCGGAGAGACTGTTGCCGTTTGGGTGTTGCTCGCGGTAGCCACGTATTTAGGAGGCTTATGCGCAGCATGGCTCGGACTTCGCGAACGCACGCTTGAGGGAAAAGAAAGGTTCGTGGAGACGCTGTTGGGATTAGTCCGAGTCGAAAAGGGCGTGGCGGAATCAGTTCGGCTTGTGTTGAGCGAGTTAGCGAGAGAATTTGATTGCGAGCGCGCGTTGCTGGTGATCTGCGACGACGAAGTGGAGAGGGTATTTACCTGGACAGCCGATCAGGATAGGCGTCATGTAATCGCGCCCGAGGTCTTGCCGCTAAGCAAGACGGAAGCGTATTTGGCGGATGACTTGGATCAAACTCTCTGTTGGAATTCACTGGATAGGCAAGCACGGGGTTTGGGATGGCACAGAACCAGCGGGGCGGCGCTTCGCGAAATGCGGACTCCACCAGCTGTCGTACGGGAAACTCTTAATGCTCGTTCCGTTATGGCTGTGACCGCGACAACCGCGGGGCATCCAGTGGGCCGAATGCTACTTGTGAACGGGCGGCGTGGATTCACGAAAAGGGACTTGAGTTGGTTCGAGCGGCTGGTGCGCCATCTGAACGCGCCATTGGATAACGTGTTCCAGCTTAGAAATTTGCGCACTCGTGCCGTAGAAGCCGAGCGAAGCCGGATCTCCCGCGACTTGCACGACGGAATCCTGCAGACTTTAATGAGTTTGAATATCCAGCTTGGCGTGCTGGGCCGCAAAGCTACGCACTCGCCTGATGTTGCCTCGCAGGAATTGGTGCTTTTGCAAAAAACTGTCAAACAGGAAGGCGAAGAGCTGCGGCAGATGGTAAAAGACTTACGCCCGCTGCGCGTGGAGAGCGCGGATCTGCGTGAAATGATGTACGGATTTGCGGAAAGATATCACAACGAGAGTGGAACCGTAGTGGATCTGTTCTTGGAAGAGAACGATTTGCGCGCACCCGACCGCATTTGCCGTGAAGTTTTTCAGATATATCGTGAGTCACTCAACAACATAAAAAAGCATGCGCGCGCCAGCCACGTCGTGGTAAAACTATGGCAAGACGACACGAAAGTGTTTTTGGTTGTCGATGACAACGGTCAGGGATTCAGCTTTTCGGGTAAGTTTACCAGTGAAGAGCTGGATCGGCTGCGTCTCGGGCCTATTTCGATCAAGGAAAGAACGAGAACCGTGGGGGGTGTCCTAACGGTGGAATCGAATCCGGGGCATGGCGCGCGTCTGACTGTAGAAATTCCTTTGAACTAAGCGAATTGATGGCCCAGCGATGAGCAAGAGCAAAACGCCTGTGCGCATTCTGATCGCGGACGACCACGCGATTTTTCGCGATGGTCTCCGCAAGCTGTTCGATGGGAGCGATGAGGTTTCCATCATAGGCGAAGCTTCGAACGGGAATGAGTGCATCAAGATGCTGGCGAAGCTCAAACCGGACATTTTGCTGCTGGATCTGCGGATGCCCGAAAAAGACGGCCTCGGCGTGCTGGAGGAGATCAATTTCGATTCGATGCCGACGCGAGTGATTGTGCTAACGGCGGCTGAGGACGACCGGGACGTGGTCCGCGCAATGCGGCTCGGCGCGCGTGGAGTGGTGCTGAAACAGTCTGCCAGCGATTTGCTGCTCAAGAGCATTAAAAAAGTCCACGACGGCGAAATCTGGCTGGATAACCGCATGACTGCGGAAGTAATTGACGCGTTCAAGCGGTCTGCCGAAGCAGGACATCGGCGCGATAAGCCGCTTTTGAGCGACCGCGAAAAGGAAATTGTTCAGCTGGTAGCGCAAGGATTTCGCAATCGCGAAATCGGCGAAAAGCTTTTCATCAGCGAGCAAACGGTGAAGAATCATTTACACAATATTTTTGACAAGCTGGGCGTATCCGACCGGCTGGAGCTGGCCTTGTACGCGATTCATCATCGGCTGATTGACCAAAGTTAGTTCTGGTTTTGGTAAGCGCTGCCTTACTAAAAGAACGCCGCGCGATTCCCCTTGCGAAGGAAAAAAAAGAGCAGCGCGCCGGGCTGTGGCCCGATTCTTCCGGCACGCCGCTCCTGCTGGAATCAGTTCTATGAGTTCGGAATTTCGATGGCCTGCATCTTTCCCTGAAATTGGATCTGTTCAATTCTGCGGCCATTGAACACGAGCGCACCATAGGGCGCCTTGTTTTTCAAATCGACGGTTTTTCCCTGCACCGTGGCGACAAGTTTGCCGTCGCGCTCGATCCGCACCATGTCGGAGCTGAGATTGGCGGTGAATTTGTACTGCCCCGGCTGGAGGGATTGTTGACCGATTGTGGCGGGTTGGCTGATGTCTATGGTTTGAGAAAAAGACTTCGCGAAAACGGGCGAAGCAAGAGCGAGCATGGCGATGATAATTATGAAATTCGCAAAACGCTTGAACATAAAAGGCCTCCTGTGGAATGAAGACGAATTGTTCCCCGTTAAAAATACCTGGGTACAGATTCCGCGGAAAACGAGCGCAAATTCTATCGAGTTTTGCTCTCTGTTTATTTAGATGAGGAAGGAATCTTGCGGAGTTGTCAGGCGCGGTGGGCAATCGCAAGCGCATTTTCATATTCGTGCAGCGTATTTTCGGCAAGCAGGGAGGCGGTGAAACGTTTGGAGATTGTATCGCGAGCGGAGGCGCCAAGACGTGCGGCCATTTCGGGGTGCGTCAGCAGCTCGCAAATTGCGCGCGCGAGTTGCGATGCATCAGGAGCATCAGCAAGCATTCCGTTGCGTCCGTTCTCGACGATTTCGGGTACGCCTCCGCTGGCGATGGCCACAACCGGCAAACCGTGCGCCATGGCTGCGAGAAGCGAGGAGCCGAGGGGTTCGGCGAGGGACGGAAAAACAAAAACATCGAGCGCGCGATAAATGGATTCAGTATCGGAAATGAAGCCCGCAAAAATCACATGATGTTCCAGCGCGCGATTCTTGGCGAGCGCTTGGAGATGAGAGCGCATTGGGCCGTCGCCGGCGAGAATCAGTTTGCAATCGGGAAATACCGAGACGACTTCTTTCATCGCGCGAAGCAGAAACTCCTGCCCTTTTTCGGGAAGTAGATAACCTACGCAGCCGATGAGCGCCGTTGAACTTGAACTTTTCCAGGCGCAGCGAGCGGACGCGCGATCCTCGGTTTTGAACGGTGGAGGAATTTCCGCGCCATCGTAAACCACGGCAACACGCTCGGAATCGATGCCGGATGAAATGACGCTAGCGGCGACAAATTTCGAGACTGCGATGATGCGATGCGCAGCGCGATAGCGGGCCAGTCCTGGCCAGGAATGTGTGAGTGGATAGGCCACGCGGCGCGAGGCGGCTAACGCGGTGCGATGATGAGCGCGAGCAAGCCACGCGGCGGTGAGCGCATGGGGGTCATGCGCGTGAAGGATGTCGAACTGCTGTTGATGCAGAATTTCCTTGAGGCAGAGAAGCGCCTGAACACGCGGAAAACTCGCGGGGAAAGTGTGTGCGGGAATATTTTCCGCAGAAGCGCGCTGCGCAAGCAAGGAATTCGCGCGTGTGAGAAGCTGCGCGTCATGGCCCAGGTGGCGCAGGCCGCGCACGGTCAGGAGGATTTGGTGCTGGCCGCCGCGCCAGTCAGGACGTGTGTCGAGGTGAAGGATTTTCATTCGGCGCTAGCTTACACAATTCTTCAGGCCGGCGCGATTGCGAGAAGCGGGAAGGACGCTGCGTAAAAGTGAACCGACCAACCTCAGCGGCTAAAGCCGCATGCCTTTTTGCACTACCTACGGCATGGCTGAAGCCACACCCCTGACAAAGATTTGAAACCTACAACAGGTGGTTCGTGGTGCGTGAAGGCCCGTCGCAGCAGGCAAGCATCATTGACATACTGGGCGGATACGTATAAATGTAGCTACGAGTCTCCCTCTCGGAGGTCGCGATGCGTTCCGCTGCAGCATGTATTTTTATCTTTACGTTATTTCTGTCGTGCATGAGCTTTGCAACACCCGCCGCCGCGAACACGCTGAAAATCACGAGCATTCCTGCGGGTGCGACCGTGGAAATGGATGGGCTTGTAGTGGGAACTACTCCGTTCAAAGTGGAAATGCCGGGCGGCTATTTTCATAAGACTCATACCATTTGGGGAACGAGGCTGGAGCATCCGATGGTCGTGCGAGTTTCGATGGAGGGTTATGCGAGCCAAGAGTTAACGATCACAGAAGGACCATTTGAGTGGCGTGGGCTCACCGGGGGCAGCGGCGGCGAGTATTGGCTGATCAAGACGGACCACTTCGAGGTCACTCTAGACTCCGTCGACAAAGTTTTCACCGGGCAGCCGGAGATTTCGAACGCAAAGAGTGATTCAGACGCCGGAGCGCCTGAACTTTCGCCGGAAGCGATTGCGAAGCAGTCGGATCCCGCGATAGTGCGGGTGGAAGGCGAAATAGCATGGGGCACAGGATTCTTTGTCACCGATACAGGACTCGTGGCCACGAATCGCCACGTAGTGAAAGGGCAATCGCGGCTTTACGTGGTCACGCGAGCATACCGGAAACTGGCGGCGAAAGTTGTGTACGTCGATTCGGATAAGGATCTCGCACTACTGAAAGTGGATGGCTCAGGATTTCCTCATCTGACGCTCGCACCCCTCGATGAAGTTCAGCGCGGGGAGCCTGTGGTTGCAATTGGATATCCCGCGGAAGGAATGCCGCACACGATAACACATGGAATCGTGAGTGGAATTGGCAAGTCCCGGCTGGCCGGAAATGGAACCTGGATTCAAACGGACGCAGCGATAAATCACGGCAATAGCGGAGGGCCGCTGCTGGATACACAAGGACGGGTTATCGGACTGACCGCTGTCGGCCCGCCGAGCGATGATCCTCATGATCCGATAATCGGATTGAAATATGCGCTGAGCGCGCAGGATTTGATTGATGTGCTGCGGCGATTTTATCCTCCAGAGAAAAATGCGGGTCGCGCGCCTTCCAGCGGAACGGCGACGGTGAGCGTTTCGTCCGATCCCTCGGGAGCGGACATCTATGTGGATGAAAAATTCGTGGGGAATACGCCTTCGGTGCTGCACCTGGCAGCGGGAATTCACGAAGTCAAGATACAGGCTGCCGGGAAAAAAGCGTGGGAGCGGCAATTGGACGTGCTGCGCGACAGTAAATTGACGCTTGATCCGGCACTGGAGCCGCAGAGCTGAACTTAGTTGGACACTGCGAACCTCAAAAACGCACCTCAGCCGCTAAAGCCGAAGGACAGCCCTAATGGCGGCACGGCTGAAGCCGTGTCCTTACGAACATCTCGTGAATCTCTCGTTGAGGCAGAGATTCTGAAGCGCGCTCTAACCGAGGCTGTCTGCGAGTCGCAGTAGAACGTTGCAGCAAATCCACCTAGCGGAACCAGTTTATCTGGCGGCGCGACTAACGAGAATTTTCCAGGAGCATGGCGGCGCGGCGGGCGGCCCCGCGAAGCGCGGTGTATTCGTTGAGAATTACGCGAACAGGGAAGGTCTGGAGCAGCGGGCCGAAGCGCCCTTTGTCCTTGAAAGATTCGATGAATGCGGGCTCTTTCAGCTTGGGCAGAATTTTGGGAGGGATGCCGCCACCGAGAAAAATTCCGCCGGTGGCGAGAACCTTCAGGGCCATGTTGCCGCATTCGGATGCGAGGAGAGTCGCAAAGAGATCGAGAGCTTTTTCGCAAAGAGGAGATTTTTGTTCCAGCGCTGATTTGGAAATAACCGCGGAGGGATCTTCGATTTTTAATTGCTCGGCGAGCCACGAAGGTTCGGACTCGCGGCCAGTATCGCGCAGAAATTTGTAAATGTTGAAAAGTCCCGGGCCGGAAACAACGCGCTCCCAACTGACGTGTCCAAATTCTGCGCGAAGATGCTTAAGGAGCTCATCCTCGAGATCCGTTTGCGGAGCGAAGCTGGCATGGCCGCCTTCGCTGGGTAACGGCCAGTACTGGCGGCCATCCCAATAGAGCACGGATTCGCCCAAGCCTGTGCCCGGAGAAACGACGACGGCATTGCCTTTCCCATCGGGCGCGCCCGGCTGGAGAACCGCAAAATCATCCGGGCCAAGAGTTGCGATGCCGTATCCGTTGGCTTCAAGATCATTGATGATGACGGCTTTGGAGATGCCGATGCGCGCGGCGAGTCGCTGGACTTCGACGCGCCAGGGAAGATTGGTGGCGCGAACGACGCCTTCATGCACGGGCCCGGCGATGCCGATTGCGGCGGCCTCCGGTTTTGTTTGCTGCGACGCGAGAAAATCGGCAACGATGTCTTCGAGGGTGGCGTAATTTCGGCTGTGATAAGTTCTTTCGGCGAGGCGCTGAAGCTGGCCGCGGCTGACGTCGAAAAAGGCGAGACGCGTGCTCGTGCCGCCAACGTCTCCGGCGAGAATCATTGGCCGGGTTCCCGCCACTGGCGGCTATCGCGCTCAAGCAGGTCATTCGCTTCCCAGGGACCCCAGGAGCCGGCGGGATAATTGGGGAAATTGCGCGGCGGCAGAGCGCGCCAGACGTCGAGAATCGGCTGGACGACGCCCCAAGCGGCTTCGACCATATCGGCGCGCTGGAACAGGGTGGCGTCGCCAATCATGCATTCGTAAAGGAGGCGCTCGTAGCCGGTGCTGGGCTTGGAGCCGAAATAATCGGCGTAGCGAAAATCCATGTTGACGCTGCCGAGTTTGACGATTGGCCCGGGAATTTTTGCGCCAAACTGGAGAGAAATTCCCTCCTGCGGCTGAATGTGGACGATGAACTGATTGGGAGCGAGGCGTTCCACGGCGGTTTTGCGGAAAAGCATAAACGGAACGCTCTTGAATTGGATGACGATTTCGCTGGAGCGGACTTTCAGGCGTTTGCCGGTACGCAAATAAAATGGGACGCCGGCCCAGCGCCAGTTGTCCATGAGAAGTTTCAGAGCGACGAAAGTCTCCGTCGAAGAATTGGGATCCACGCGCGGCTCCGAGCGATAGCCGGGGACGCGCGCGTCGGAGTCGAAACCTTCGCCGTACTGCCCGCGAACGGTGCGCATGAGGACGTCCTGCTCGGTAAGCGGCTGCATGGCGCGGAGGACTTTGGTCTGCTCGTCGCGGACGGCTTCGGCGTCGAAAGAAACGGGCGGCTCCATAGTGACGAGGCTGATCAACTGGAAGAGGTGATTCGGAACCATGTCGCGGAGAGCGCCGGCCTGGTCGTAGTAGCCGCCGCGAGTTTCGACGCCGACGGTCTCGGCGACGGTGATTTGCACGTGGTCAATGTAGCGGCGGTTCCAGACCGGCTCGAAAATACCGTTGCCGAAGCGAAAAGCCAAGATGTTCTGGACGGTCTCTTTGCCGAGGTAATGATCAATGCGGTAGATCTGATTTTCCTGCAGAACCTGCTCGATTTGCTGGTTGAGAGCGCGGGCCGAGGCGAGGCCGTTGCCGAAAGGCTTTTCGTAAATCACGCGACGCCAACTGTGCTGATCCTGCTGCGTGAGATGGGCTTCGCCGAGCCGGCGCGTGATTTCGCCGAAATATTCGGGTGCGGTCGCTAGGTAATAAAGATAATTTCCGCCGGTGCCGCGTTCGGAATCGATTTTGTGGAGCAGTTCGCCGAGGCGGTCGTAGGCGGCGGCATCCGCGAAATCACCGAAGTGATGATAGAGGCGGTCGGCGAGCCAGGAGACCAGCTCCGGATCGAGGCCGGCTGAACCGTCGTTTTCATTCAGCTCCTGCATGATTTTCTTCTGAAAATCGCCATCGGAAGTTTCATGACGACTCATGCCGACGATAGCAAATTCGCGCGGGAGAAGATTTTCCTTCGCTAGATTGTAAAGCGCAGGAATGAGCTTGCGCTTGGTGAGATCTCCGCTGACGCCGAAAATCACCATGATGCAAGGGCCTGCCGGACGACCTGCTTCGGCGGACAGAGTTCTGCCGCGCGGGGCTGTTGCTGTTTCCAGTTTCATTGTTCCCATGGCCTCTTTCCCAAATTCAGAAAATTATTTGCCGGCGGCGCGCTCGATATGCCCGCCGAATTGGAAGCGCATCGCCGAGAGCACTTTTGATGCAAAATCGGCGTGGCCGCGGGAAGTGAAACGATCGTACAGCGCGGCGCTGAGCAGGGTTGCCGGCGTGCCTTCCTCGACAGCGGCTTGAATCGTCCAGCGGCCCTCGCCCGAATCGGAGACGCGGCCGGAGTACGTGGCGAGATCCGGCTGCTCGAAAAGAGCGATGGCGGTCAGATCGAGCAGCCAGGAGGCGATCACGCTGCCGCGGCGCCAAACTTCAGTGATGTCCGCAAGATT
>DASUAV010000168.1:0-16676 GCA_035763605.1 Candidatus Acidiferrales bacterium | reverse complement strand
GGGCCGCCTTCGGAAACCATGGCCATCGCGGCGGCTGATGTGTCTACAGGAATTTTTGATGTAGCGGGCGCGGCGGCGTGCGTCTGTTGCAGCACTTCGGCGATCCAGCGGGCGATCTGCTCCATTTCTTTTTCTTTCATGCCGCGGGTGGTGACGGCGGGGCTGCCGACGCGGATGCCTCCGGCCTTGAGCGGAGGCTGCGTGTCGAAGGGAATGGCGTTTTTGTTGACGGTGATGCCGGAGCGTTCGAGGGCGAGTTCGGCATCGCGTCCGGTGAGGCCGCGCGACTGCAAATCCACGAGGAATAGATGCGTGTCAGTGCCGCCGGTGATGATGCGGAAACCTGCGGAGGCGAGTCCTGCGGCGAGAGCGCGTGCGTTGGCGACCACTTGCTTTTGATATTCGCGGAAGCCGGGCTCGGCCGCTTCCTTGAGGCAAACAGCTTTGGCGGCGATGATGTGTTCGAGCGGGCCGCCCTGCGTGCCGGGGAAAGTGATTTTGTCGAGTTCTTTGGCGAATTTTTCGCGGCAGAGAACCATGCCGCCCCGCGGGCCGCGCAAAGTTTTGTGCGTGGTGGTGGAAACGAAATCCGCGTGCGGCACGGGGCTGGGATGAATGCCGGCGGCGACGAGTCCGGCGATGTGCGCCATGTCGACGAAGAACAGCGCGTTCACGGCACGGGCGATTTGCGCGAGGCGCGGAAAGTCAATGATGCGCGCGTAGGCGGATGCACCGGCGACAATCATTTTGGGCTGATGCTCGCGGGCGAGGCGCTCGACTTCGTCGTAGTCTATCTGTTCGGTTTCTTTGGTGACGCCGTAGGGGACGAATTTGTAAGTGCGTCCGGAAAAATTGAGCGGGTGGCCGTGGGTGAGGTGGCCGCCGTGGGCGAGATTCATGCCGAGGACGGTGTCGCCGGGCTGGAGCGCGGTCATGTAAACGGAAATGTTGGCCTGCGTGCCGGAATGTGCCTGCACATTGGCGTGCTCGGCGCCGAAAAGTTTTTTGGCGCGTTCGATGGCCAGGCGCTCGACGCGATCCACGTTTTCGCACCCGCCGTAATAGCGCTTGCCCGGGTAGCCTTCAGCGTATTTGTTGCTGAAGACGGAGCCCATCGCTTCCATGACGGCTTCGGAGATGAAGTTTTCCGAGGCGATGAGTTCGAGGCCGGTGGCCTGGCGGCGGACTTCGTCGCGGAGGGCGTCGGCGACTTCGGGGTCAACTTCGTCCAGCGGACGGGACATTCTTCGGAGTTCGGGAGTGTCATTCATGGGCGTGGAGGTCTCGAAATGTGGCGATTAGAAATTCACCGGTCCTTTGTTTTCTATGACTTAGCCGAATTTTTAATTCCGCACTGTTGCGATTAGAATTTGGGGCCGTGACAATGGAGGAGCGGGGCCCAAGGTACTGAGTCATTTCCATATCCTTAAATTCCAAGGACGACAGTGGCATTATCTCACGGCTGTAAAGGGGTTTGTGGGGAGGGGGCAAACAGGGCATTGAAATGGTTCAAATGGGGAGTTGTAGACGGCTTCTCTGAAGGTGTGCCAGAATCGCGGTAGGGAGTGAGGACGGAATCGCAGAAACGAACAAAGAGAATTTATAGTACATGGCGCGACAATGATTTAAGCTGTTGTCGGATGATATTTGACTTCTGATGATAGATGGAACACGTTTTGTGCGCGGATTTAGAAGAATTGGTGAGGTGTGTGCATGAAACTCGAATGTTTCCGAAACGCAGCCCGCTCATTCGCGAAAAATCGGGGATCTTTAGGGTTGGCGATTGTGATGCTGTTCGCTGGAATCGCGGCGAATTCGGTTATGGCTGGCCCGGCACAGGACACAAACACGGCGCAGAGCGGGTCGGCGAAGTTTGAGCGCAGTTTCGCCTTGGCGGCGGGCGGAACGATTGCGGTGGAGAACCGCAAAGGGACGATTCGTGTGACTGGTTCAGACGGGAACAAGGTCACGATTCGCGTGGAGAAACGGATCAGCGGCGGAACTGAAAAACAACGGGAAGAGTGGATAGCGACCACAAAAGTGAATTTTGCGAATGAAGCGAATCGCGTGACTGTGCGCGTGGAGTATCCGGACATAAATTGCACGTTTTGCGCGAATACGGAGGATGAAGTGGATCTGATAATTGCCGCTCCAAGGGAGGTCAACCTGGAACTTTCCAGCACGAAATCGGCGATTGAGGTGAAAGGCACCAGCGGAAGGGTTCGCGTAGACACGGAAAAGGGGAGTGTGCGGTTGGAAGGGGTGACGGCGAATGGTTTGCGTGTGAGTTCGCAGAATGCGGATACGATCATCGCCACAAAAAGCATCACAGGAGATGTGGATGTGGAGACGGAGAAGGGAAGTATCGTGTTGCGGGTACCTTCGACAGTGGGTTTGAATCTGGATTATCACGGCGGTGCGAAAGCGATATTCTCTTGCGATTTTCCGGTAACGATTAATGGTGAGGGAACCGAACTGCGGAATGTCAGCGGGAGAGCGGGGCGAAATAGGACGCACATCACCGGCAAGGTGAACCAAGGAGGGCCGCAGGTGATCCTGCGGACAAGCAAAGGCTCGGTTTCGATTGAGAACGCGCCATAAGGCGCGAGCGAACGGAGACGCAATCGCTGAAATTCAGCGGCCAGGCTCGCACGGAGTCTGGCCGTTTTGTTTTAAGGGACTGGGCGCGGATCGGTGCGAATG
The DNA here is from genome assembly GCA_035763605.1 of Candidatus Acidiferrales bacterium. Taxonomy (GTDB): domain Bacteria; phylum Acidobacteriota; class Terriglobia; order Acidiferrales; family UBA7541; genus DAHUXN01. The sequence continues at coordinate 13,973 of DASUAV010000168.1, read as the reverse complement.
GATGTGCACAGTCTTTAGAGTTACGGAAAGTTGAGGCATAATCGCGCAGGAAAATGCGCGAGAAGATGCGAGCGGCAAGGGGCGGGGCAAGCGCCGCCCCTACGAAGGCCTGACAAGAGCCGAGTGAATCGGATGAGCGAGAAGACGCATAAGTGGAAGATTGGCGGGGTGGAGGTGGGGCCGGGGGCGGCGCTGTTTTTTATTGCGGGGCCGTGCGTGATTGAGAGCGAGAGTCATGCACTGATGATGGCGGAGCGGCTGGCAGAGGCGGGTAGCGAGCTGGGCGTGCCGCTGATATTCAAGGCGTCGTATGACAAGGCGAACCGGTCGTCGGTGAAGTCGTTTCGCGGGCCGGGGTTGAAAGACGGTCTGCGGATTCTGGCGAAGTTGAAGAAGAAAACTGGATTGCCGATTTTGACAGATGTGCATGAGGCCGCCCAGGCGGCTCCTGCGGCGGAAGTGTGCGAGGTGATACAGATACCGGCGTTTTTGTGCCGGCAGACGGATCTGCTGATTGCCGCGGGGAAAACGGGCGCTACTGTGAACGTGAAGAAAGGGCAGTTCGTTTCGCCGTGGGAGATGAGCAATGTGGTGGAGAAAATCGCGAGCACTGGAAACGAGAAAATCATTGTGACGGAACGCGGCGCGATGTTTGGGTACCAGAATTTGGTGGTGGACATGCGGGCATTTCCGATTCTGCGCAAGTTGGGCTATCCGGTGGTGTTCGACGTGACGCATTCGGTGCAATTGCCGGGCGCTGAGGGGAAGGCGAGCGGAGGGCAGCCGGAATTCATCGAGCCATTGGCGCGCGCGGGCGTGGCGGCGGGGGTTGATGGAGTTTTCATGGAGGTGCATGAGAATCCGGCGAAGGCGCTTTCGGACGGGGCGAATGCGCTGGGGCTGGAGAAATTCAAGCCGCTGGCGGAGAAGCTTCTGAAAATTGCGGTACTGGTGCGGGAGTGGGCTTAGTGGGTCAGTTTGAATTTTGACTCCTTGTGTCACGATCAAGAAAATTCAAACCGACCCACCGCGTGGAGGGCAGGAACAGACGATGAAGGCGAATGCCAAGGCGGCGAAGGCGGGCAGGTCCGAAAAAACGCGCGGGAGTCTGGCGGCGGCGCGGCGCGTGCTGCGCATTGAAGCGGAGGCCATTGCGGAAGTGATGGAGCGGCTCGATGAGAGATTCGAGCGCGCGGTGGAATTGATGCTGGCGTGCAGCGGACGCGTGGCGGTGACGGGCCTGGGAAAATCAGGGCTGATTGGGAGAAAAATTTCGGCGACGCTGGCGAGCACCGGGACGCCTTCGGTATTTTTGCACGCGGCGGACGCGCTGCACGGCGATTTGGGAATGCTGATGCGCGAAGATGTGCTGCTGGCAATTTCGCAAAGCGGCGAGACGGAAGAGTTGGTGGCGCTGCTGGAGCCGGTGAAGCGGTTGGGAATTAAATTGGTGACGATGACGGGAAACGCGCGGTCAACACTAGCGGCGGCGAGCGATGTGGCGCTGGATATTTCGGTGAAGGAGGAGGCGTGTTCGCTGAATTTGGCGCCGACGGCTTCGACGACGGCGGCGCTGGCGCTGGGCGATGCGCTGGCGATTGCGCTCCTCGAGAGGCGCGGGTTTCGCGAGGAGGATTTCGCGGCGCTGCATCCGAGAGGGAGATTGGGCACGAAGCTGAAGCGCGTGGAATCGGTGATGCATGCGGGCGAGGCGATTCCGCGGGTTGCGGCGGACACACCCATTGCGGACGTGATTTACGAAATTAGCCGAAAGAAATTGGGGATGGCGGTGGTGACGGAGCGGGGCGGAAAGCTGCTGGGGATTGTGACGGATGGGGATTTGCGGCGATTGATGGAGCGGCGGAAAAAAGAGGCGCTGGATTTTACGGCGGCGGAGAGCATGACGAAGAATCCGGTGACGATTGCGCGAACGGAGCTGGCGGCGAGCGCTTTGCGCTTGATGGAGGAGCGGAAAATTACGTCGGTGGTGGTGGTGGATGTGGAACGGCGGGTGGAAGGCGTGGTGCATTTGCACGATCTCTGGACGCTGCAACTGTTTTAGAGGCGGAGGCAAAGCCTCACGTCTCCCGATAAACAGCATCAGGACGGGACGTGAGCTACGGGCGAATGAGACGAATGGCGGCGTTGAAAATTTCGGCGGCACGACGTGGTGAGCGAAAGAAATTCGGCTATTGATTGACGTAAACGGAAACAAAAGTTATGGGGGGTAGAGGCTAAATGCGGATTCCTCGCTGTCCCGACGAAAACGGTCGGGACGCTCGGAATGACAGTAGCTCCTGAGTATGGCAGAGAGAGAAATTTCGGCGGGGGTGAGGCGGCGGGCGAAGAAGATTCGGCTGCTGCTGATGGACGTGGACGGCGTGCTGACGAACGGGACGGTGTGCTTGCAGGCGTTTCCGGACGGGAACGTGGCGGAGCTGAAAGTGTTCAACGCGCATGACGGCGCGGGAGTGAAGCTGGCTTCGATTGTGGGATTGCGAAGCGGAATGATTACCGGAAGGAATTCGCCAGCGACGGCGCAGCGGGCGCACGAAATGGGCGTGGAGTTTGTTTTTCAAGGGCAGGCGCGGAAAACGGCGGCGTACGAGGAGATTTTGCGGCGAGCGGGAGTGAAGGACGAAGAGACGGCGTACATCGGCGACGATTTGCCGGACTTGCCGCTGCTGAAACGCGCGGGACTGGCGGTGGCGGTGGGTGATGCGGTAATCGAGGTGAAGCGCGCGGCGCATTATATTACGCGAGCGAATGGCGGGGGAGGAGCGGCGCGCGAAGTGGTGGAATTGATTTTGAAGGCGCAGGGGAGATGGGAAGCGTCCATTCCGAAGGCGCTGGCGTGAGCGGGGGCTAGAAGCGTCGGCATCTCATAAATGCTGGGCTGCATTCGACGGCTCAATTTCAGGGGCTAAGCCCTTGTGCTTCAGGTGTTTCGTGTCGTAGCTGAAGCTCCCTAGAATCATTGTGAGACAACTTCTAGCCAGGCGCCGTGAGTCCATCCATGGTTGATCGATCGAATGGATACGAGAGTGTCGCTGCCGAGTTTTTGGCTGGTCGAGGGCGCGGACGCGGGGCCGGAGTTGGCGTGAGTGCCGTTCGGAAGTGGGCCCGAACATTGCCGGCTGGCGCGTCTGTGATTGACCTCGGATGCGGGCCGGGGTTTCCCATCACTGAGGTTTTAGTCGCTGAAGGGTTGAACGTGTTTGGAGTGGATGCGGCGCCTTCTTTCGTGGAGGCGTTCCGGCGCATCTCCCGAATACACCCGTGGCCTGCGAAGGGGTGCAAGATTCGCGATTCTTTGGCAGGGCTTTTGATGCTGTCTTGGCATGGGGACTGATTTTCCTGCTTTCCGTCGAAGACCAGCGGCGCATGATCGAGAGAGTCGCAGATATATTGGTGCGGGACGGGCGGCTGCTGTTTACGTCGTGCGCAGGGACGGAGCCGTTGGTGTGGAAAGATGCGATGACGGGTTTGGAGCCGCGTTCGCTGGGAGCTGAGGAGTACCGCAAGCAGCTTTTTTCGGTTGGCCTGTCAGTCGTGAGCGAACACGAGGACGAGGGCGGGAATCACTATTTTGATGTTGTTAAGAGTGCGTGACGAGCGATGAGGAGATGGAATGATTAAGGCCAACGAGCTGGTGGAGTTTATGCGGGCGAATCCGCTGGCTACGGTGGCGACGGTTTCGGCGGGCGGAGCGCCGGAGGCGGCATTGGTGGGCGTGGCGGTAAGCGAGCGGCTGGAGCTTGTGTTCGACACGCTGGATACTTCTAGAAAATTCCTGAATGTGAAACAAGAGGCGCGAATCGCGGTGGTGTTCGGCGCGGCGGGAGCGTACGTAATCGGCAAGCATGACGAACGCAGCGTGCAGTATGAAGGCGTCGCTGAGATTCCGACGGGCGAAGAGCTTACGCGCGTGCAGGAAGAGATTTACGTTCGGCAATTTCCGGACGGGCGTTCGCGGATGAAGTGGGCGCATATTGCGTACGTGCGCGTGACGCCGGAGTGGATTCGGTACAGCGATTACAATGTGAGTCCGCCGCAGATTGTGGAATTGCGGGGCGAGGAACTGGCGAAGCTAGCGGCGGAAATTTAGCAGCCAAAATGAATCTCGCGGCGATGGCCGAGCGGATGATCGAAACCTTCAAAGAACGCAAGGAGAAGAGCAAGTACGAAACGAGCTAACTGTCCGGTGGAAGAGAATGCGAGGCAAAGCGGCGTCTCGACGCCGCACTCCAAAAAGGCGCAAAATTCAACAGCGGGGTTAGGCCTGCTTGCCTTTGACGAGGGCGAGGAATTCGTCACGGGTCTGCTTGTTTTCGCGGAAGGCGCCGAGCATGGCGCTGGTGACGGCGGAGGATTGCTGTTTTTCGACACCGCGCATGACCATGCAGAGGTGACGGGCTTCGATAATTACGCCAACACCCTCGGGACTGAGTTTCTCTTCGATGGCGCGAGCAATTTGATTGGTGAGGCGCTCCTGAATCTGCAAGCGGCGCGCGTACATATTGACGAGGCGCGCGATTTTGCTGAGGCCGAGGACTTTTTTCTTTGGGATGTAGGCGACATGGCAGCGTCCGAAAAACGGGAGCAGATGATGTTCGCAAAGGCTGTAGAGTTCGATGTCTTTGACGACGACCATTTCGTCGTAGCAGACGGTGAAGGTTGCGCCGTTGAGAATGGCATCAGCGTCCTGGCGATAGCCGCTGGTGAGGAAGCGCAAGGCTTTCTCGAAACGCTCGGGCGTGCGACGAAGGCCTTCGCGCGTGGGATCTTCGCCGAGGAGAACGAGAAGACGGCGAATCAGTTCGGCGATGCTTTCGGTTTCGCCGGGCGCGGCGAGTTGAATTGTATTTGTTTGGGTGGAATCGGTCATTTCGCTTGCTCCTGGTAAGCGGCGTGCAATTCGTTTTCGTGGACTGAGCCGCTGGCGGCGTCGCATTCAAAGCTGTTGCGTCCGGTTTCTTGGATGCGGATGAGCTCAAGACGCGCTTTCGTCACGCCGCTGAGGCGTTGAAAGATAACGCGGCAGAGATTTTCGGTTGTGGGTACGATGTCGCGAAATTCGGGCACTTGCGCGTTCAAGTAGACGTGATCGAACTCGTCGAGCACTTTAGCTTTTACGGCTGCGTCCAAATCCGCGAGATTGATGATCATGCCTGTGCTGGGATCCAGTGCGCCCGTAACAGTAACTTCTAACAAATAGTTGTGGCCGTGTCCGTACGGATTCGCACACTTGCCGAAAATGCGGTAGTTGTCGGTGTCGCTCCAATCGGGACGGCAGAGGCGGTGCGAAGCGGCAAAGGAGTAGCGGCGAGTAAGGGAGATTTTCATCGGCCATTCCGCGAGCAATCTACGAACAAATCAGGGGATTCGTAAAGGCGCAGGTGATCGAGGCGGCCCTGCGTGATTTTGGGATCGAGTATTTTCCAGATGGCCGAGGCGATTTCTTCGCAAGTCGGGATTTTGCCTTTCAGCTCCGGGACTTCGTAATTCAAATGGCGGTGATCGAAACGGGCCATCACTTCGCGCTCGAGAGTGTTTTTCAGTTCGGCCAAATCCAGGACCATTCCTGTGCGCGGGTCCGGCTCGCCGGCGACCGTAACTTCGAGAACGTAATTGTGTCCATGTCCGTGCGGGTTATTGCATTTACCGAAAATGCGCTGATTCTCGGCGGGCGAGAATTCCGCGTTGTGATAAAAATGCGCGGCGGAGAATTCGATTTTGCGCGTTAAGCGGATCATGTTCGCGTTGATTTTTCGCCTACGGAATACTCCCGACCTTTCCAAGCCACCTTTCCGCGAAAGTGCTTCCAGGCGGATGCGATGACGAGGGCAGCGTAGAGCGGGGCCGCAAGACTATAGTATATGATGAAGCGAAGAGGATAACGATTCGCTTTGAGTTCGCGGGCGTACCACAAGTGGCGCAGAATCAGAGCTAAAACTGAGAGCGCAAGCAGCCAAGCCGCCGTTTGTCCGTGAGCGAAAATTCCGCACAGCAGAAGCACGAGGAATATCCAGGGGAAGGTGAACGCGATTTCGCGGAAAGCGTTCGCAGGCGTGGCACCTATCAGCGGATATAGATTTTTTGTCCAACCTTCGAAGAGAGCGGGGAAATTGCGGTACATGCGGGTTCGGGCGATGCCGGCGCCTGAGGCAAAGTAGATTGAGAATCCGCGCTGCTTGACGCGGCGCGCGAGAGCGACATCTTCGAGCACCAGGCCGGAAATGGCTTGGTGGCCGCCGGATTTTTCATAAGCATCGCGGCGGATGAGAATGAATTGGCCGTTAGCGGCGGCATCGGGCAGGGAAGGGTTGCAGATTCGCGCAAAATTGAAACGGCGCGCGAGACGGCAATAGATGAAAGGGATGAGCGCCTGTTCGAAGATGGTTTCGGTGCGCTGCTCGGGAGAATAGGAGACGAGCGCAGCATTGTGGGTGCGCGCGTCGCTAAATACACGGGCCGCTGAGCCGGGCAGATGGACGGTATCGGCGTCTGTGAAAAGCAGCCAATCGCTTTTCGCTGCTTGCGCTCCGAGCCAGAGAGCATGATTTTTTCCGGTCCAGCCGGAGGGAAGGCCGCCAGAGCGCAGAATTTTGAGTTTGGGAATCGCGTGAGCCAGACGCGAGAGGATTTCTGGTGTGCGGTCGGTAGATTGGTCATCTACGACAATGATTTCGGCGATTTCGTTTTGCGGGGCGAGGCTTGAGACGGCGGCTTCGATATTCTCTTCTTCGTTGCGCGCTGGAATGATGGCTGAAATTTGCGGCATTTGGGATCAGGGGGAGCGGCGGGTCAGTTTGAATTTTGACTTATTGCGTCACGATCCCCCAGGCTCCCCTATCCGGGGACCTGGGCGGCGCCGTTTGCAAGAAAATTCAAACTGACCCACGAACTAACAAATTCGCCGGATGCTCGAAAAAAATATATCATAGCGTCAGCAGCCGCTGCGCGGGTGAACTAAGGAATGAAACGCAAAATCATAACGGGATTGACGCTGGGGGCCGTGGCAGGCCTGCTGATTATTTTTGCGATTCCCGGGTACAACCAGGGCGAGGCGAGTCCCGCGGGAAGCACAGCGAAAGATTTTTCATTTACGCTCGACGGCAAACCCGCACAGCTTTCGGACTATCGCGGCAAAGTGGTGGTGCTGAATTTCTGGGCCACGTGGTGCCCGCCGTGCGTGGATGAAACGCCGTCGCTGGTTGCGCTGCAGCGTTATCTCTCGCCAAAAGGCGGCACAGTTTTGGGAATCAGCGCCGATGTTGACGATCAGGCATATACGCGGTTTATCGAGCAAAACGGGATTGATTTTCCCACCTATCGCGACCCTTCCGCAGAAACGACTACGAATGGCACGCACGCAAAGATTTCTTCGGAATATGGCACGTACATGTATCCGGAGACATACATCATTGACCGGCACGGGCGGATTGCGCGGAAAATCGTGGGGGCGCAGGATTGGATGAGCCCGGCAATGACCGAATATCTTGATTCCGTGCTGGCGGAGCGCTGAGTTCGTTCGTTCATCGCCCGGAGCTAATGCGAAACGCTCATTCATGTGCGTCGCTTGCGTGCGGGATGTTTGCGGTTCTGTTTTCCGCGATGGCGGCAAGACGCGCGCGCGCCGAATCCATTTGCCCGCTGAATGGAATGAGCGCGGAGAAGTGCGCGCGATTGTGCGCCGGAAATTCCGTTGTGCGTGCGGACGTGATTCCTCCAGGATCGAATGCGCAGCTCGCTTCCACACAACAAAAGGATCAGGGACACAGTATGGGCGGAATGATCATGCCTTTAGCGCCAGCGGCGGGACTGCTGATGCGAGAGACGACTGGCACGAGTCTCAATCCTACTTCGGCAGTGATGCCGATGCGGATGGTGATGCTCATGCATTCCGGTTGGAATTTGGGATTCATGGGCGATGCGTTTTTGACGGAGACGCAGCAATCAGGCTCGCGCGGCGGGGACAAGTTGTACTCGACGAACGTGATGATGTTTTCCGCGGAACACGCGATTGGGCGCGGTGCGTTTCTTGCGGAGGCGATGTTCAGCCTGGAGCCAGCGACGGTGAGCGGGCGGCGGTATCCACTGCTTTTTCAGACAGGCGAGACGGCGTTTGGAGCGCCGATTGAGGATGGGCAGCATCCGCACAATTTTTTCATGGGCCTCGGGGTGCATTACGCGCGGCCGGTGGGAAGAGACACGATTTTCGAGGCTTATTTCGCTCCTGTAGGCGATCCCGCGCTTGGGCCTATTGCATATCCGCATCGCGCGTCGGCGGCGGAGATTCCCGAAGCGCCGATTGGGCATCACTGGGAAGATTCGACGCATATTTCGTACGACGTGGTGACGGTCGGGCTGAAACGCGGTTTGATACGGACTGAGGCGAGCGGATTTCATGGCGCAGAGCCTGGCGAGAACCGGTGGGAGATTTCAGGCGGAGCGATTGATTCGTGGTCGGGGCGGCTCTCGTTGATGCCGAGCTCGAATTGGGTGGCGCAGGTCTCGGTCGGGCGGCTATCACATCCGGAGGAGTTGGAGGCGGGCGACGTAGTGCGCACGACGGCGTCGGTTGAGTATTCGAGGCCGATGGGAGCATCGAATTGGACATCGAATTGGACAACGAGTTTCGTGTTTGGCAGGAATCACAAAACGGCAACGGGCAAGGACACGAATGCGTTTTTGCTCGAATCCGTTGTTCCGTTCCGGCGAGATAATTTTTTTACGGGCCGGTGGGAGCTGGTGGATAAGGATGAGCTTTTCGCCGCTGAGCCTGCGGTCGAGCAGCAGCTTTTGAGCAGCGAGGGGACCGATACGTTTCGCATCGGCGCGTATACGGTTGGGTACACGCATTATTTCCCAATGTTCTCGCCTGTGGAGACGGATTTCGGCGCGAATTTCACGACGTACACGCTGCCTGGAGCGATTGTTCCGTTCTATGGCGCGCATCCGTTTGGTGTGAATTTTTATTTGCATCTACAATTGAAGCCGAACAAGTAGTTCCGGCCAAATCAGCATTGAACGATCCTACCCAATTCGGAAGTGCACCTGCGGAGCCGTCTCTAGCCATTGATCCTGTTTGCGGGATGAGCGTGAATCCGCAACGGGCAAAAGCCACGCGCGAGCACGGTGGCAAGACGTATTTTTTTTGTTCCGAGGGCTGCGCGAAGAAATTCGAGGCGGCACCCGAGCAGTATTTGAATAAGCCTGCAAATGCATCTTCTGCACCAAGCGCGGGGCTCACGGTCATTCAGCCGCAGACCGGTAAAACTCGATCGTCACATGCATCGTCCACGCCTGCTGCACGAGCTACGGGACAAACTTATGTTTGCCCGATGGATCCTGAGGTTCACGAGAGCAAGCCGGGAGCGTGTCCAAAATGCGGAATGGCGCTTGAGCCGCTCGCGCCAGCAGTGCCACAGGGAAAGATTGAGTACACGTGCCCGATGCATCCGGAAATTGTGCGCAGCGAGCCGGGAGCTTGTCCAATTTGCGGAATGGCGCTGGAGCCACGGACTGTGGAAGCGCAGGCAGAAGAGGCGAATCCTGAACTCGCGGCGATGACGCGGCGGTTTTGGTGGAGCGTTGCACTGACTGTTCCGCTGCTTGCGCTGGCAATGGGCGGGCACATGTGGAGCGGGCAAATTTCGCCTGCTGCGAGCGGGTGGATCGAGCTGGCGCTGGCTTCGCCGGTGGTGCTGTGGGGAGGATGGCCGTTTTTCGAGCGCGGATGGGCATCCATACGAAATCGCAGCTTGAACATGTTTACGCTGATCGCGATGGGAACGGGAACAGCGTACGTTTACAGCCTGATTGCCGCAGTGTTTCCGGGAATTTTCCCGACTCAGTTTCGAGATGCGAACGGGCGGTTGCCGCTCTATTTTGAGGCTGCCGCAGTGATTACGGCGCTGGTGCTGCTTGGGCAAGTGCTCGAATTGCGCGCGCGGCAGCGGACGGGCGGCGCGATTCGCGAACTGTTGCGGCTGACACCGAAAACGGCGAGGCGGGTGCTTGCGGATGGGCAGGAGAAGGACGTTCCGCTGGAATTGGTGCAGCGCGGCGACAGACTGCGCGTGCGGCCCGGCGAAAAAATTCCGGTGGATGGCCAGGTGGTGGAGGGAATGAGTTCGGTGGACGAGTCCATGATTAGCGGCGAGCCTATTCCCGTTGAGAAAAATGCGGGCAGCCGCGTTACGGGTGGGACGGTGAACGGAACCGGCTCATTCATCATGGCAGCGGAACGAGTGGGTAGCGAGACGCTGCTAGCGCGGATTGTGCAGATGGTCAGCGAAGCGCAACGCAGCCGGGCGCCGATACAACGGCTGGCGGACAAGGTGGCGGGATATTTTGTTCCGGCGGTGATTTTTGTCGCGATTGTTACTTTTGTTGTGTGGGCAGTGGCGGGGCCTGAGCCACGGCTGGCTCATGCGCTGCTGAACGCTGTCGCAGTACTTATTATTGCTTGCCCGTGCGCGCTGGGACTTGCCACTCCAATGGCGATTATGGTTGGTACGGGGCGCGGCGCGACGGCGGGCGTGCTGGTGAAGAATGCGGAGGCGCTTGAAATTCTGGAAAGCGTGGACACGCTTGTTTTCGACAAGACTGGAACACTTACGGAGGGCAAACCGCAGGTTGTGAAAATCGAGGCTGCGGAGGGATGGAACGCCGGTGAGGTGCTGCGGTTTGCGGCGAGCCTGGAGCAAGGGAGCGAACATCCCCTGGCAGGCGCTCTTCTCGCCGAAGCGGTTCGGCAGAATGTACGGCTGGGCGCGGTGAGCAGTTTTGCATCCATGACGGGGAAGGGGATTTCTGGCCACATGGATGGGCGCGAGGTTGTGCTGGGCAGCCTTTCGTTTATTGGGAACAAAGGAGGTCGCTTGAGCGGGTCGGGAACGCAAGCGGAGGCGCTGCGCAGGGAAGGAAAGACGGTCATACATTTGGCGGTGGACGGGAAAGAGGCGGGAATCATTGCGATTGGCGATCCGGTGAAGAAGTCTACTCCGGAAGCGATTTCGGATTTGCGTAAGGAGGGTGTACGGCTGGTGATGCTGACGGGAGATAGCCGCGCCACAGCGGAGTCGGTAGCGCGAACGCTCGGGATTGCGGAAGTCATCGCGGAAGTTCTGCCCGAACACAAAGCGAAAGCGATTCAGCGGCTCAAATCCGAGGGACGGCGCGTGGCGATGGCAGGAGATGGTATCAATGATGCGCCGGCGCTTGCTGCGGCAGATGTTGGAATTGCGATGGGAGCGGGAACGGATGTGGCCATCGAGTCCGCGGGCATAACGCTGGTTAAAGGCGATTTGCGGGGAATTGTTCGCGCGCGACGGTTAAGCGAGAAGACCATGCGGAATATACGGCAGAACTTGTTTTTTGCGTTTGCGTATAACACCGCGGGAATACCGATTGCCGCGGGAATTCTGTATCCTTTTTTCGGCGTGCTGTTGAGTCCAATTATTGCGAGCGCGGCGATGACGTTCAGTTCGGTCTCGGTCATCGCGAATGCTCTACGGCTGCGGCGCACAGCAATTTAGAACTTTGGGCAGAGCCGCTGGCAACCGCTAAAAACGTTTCTGCTATAATGCGCGCATGACATTCATGAGCATGACGTACGAATTGCAGTCTCCTCTCCAGCAGGAGCAGCTACGAAGACTGGCGTTTTTTGCGAATACTTACGGTCTTCAGAAATTTCAGCTCGATGAAAAGAAGAATTGGCTGCAGTTCGAGTACGATGCTTCACGGCTGAAGGAAACGGAAGTGGAGCACGTGCTGCGGATGGCGAGCATTCCGATCGTCGGGCGAGTGAACGCGCAGTAGGCAAGGGATTCAGCCGCAGCGGCTGCGGCGAAAAAAATGGGGCCACCGCTTGGGATCGGCAGCCCCGCAAGCCGCGTTCCGTGACCCGGCCTAGGCGAGACCGAGCCATTGGGGTCATCCATCCTAGCTTCCCTCTCAGAGGCAGGTGGGGACGTGTCGTCACCGCTCCGTGGCCGAGCCCCTTCCTCCTCTGCCACAAAGCTGTGAGTAACGGTTGAAACGCGACCCGCATACAGGTTGTGCAACGGCAGTTCCAAAAGATCGATCGCCATAAATACATGATAATGAGAGTGATGGAGCAGCAGAGCGAGGTGTTAGCGGGCCATTTTGGGAAAACGCGTCCCGCTTTGGATTGCACTCACCGCGCGAGCTTCTCAATTCAGGAATCCAAATCAGGCCAGCAGGTTGTACTTCTAATGTGGGCGGCTTCATAATTAACATGAGTGAATTGAAGCGAGCGAGCTGAACGATGTCTCTGCGCCAATCAAGTTTGGGGATTATCACGGCAGTGGTCGTGGGACTGGGAATCGTCTCGCTTTCTGTCTATGGAGTGGTTCGCGCGCGGGCGCGGTATTCCGCTTCTGCGGCGGTTAAGGGTGTGGCAAATGCGGCGAGCGTCTCCGCTGCGAAGCAGGGTCAAAGCGATTCAGAAAAATTACCAACGCTTCGTTTCGCGGAGGATCCGGAGCCCGTTCCTCCATTTTTGTTGCGGGACCTTGGGGGAAACGTAGTCTCGACTGCCGCGCTGAAGGGCAAGGTCGTGATTCTGAATTTTTGGGCGACCTGGTGCGGTCCGTGCAGGGAAGAAATTCCAGAAATGATTGCGTTGCAAGCGCAATATAAGGGTCAGCTTCAAATCATCGGCCTTTCCGAAGACGAAGAACCACCCGCGCTGGTAGCGCAATTTGCGAAAAAGGCAGGAATCAATTATCCGGTGGTGATGGCGAGCGCCGCGCTTGAAAAGGAATACGGCGGAATCGCGGCGCTTCCGACTTCGTTTCTGGTCAATCCTGATGGGCGCGTAGTCGCTAAGGACGTGGGGGTCTATCCAGCCGATTATTACGATTTGCAGGTGCGCGCTTTGGCGGGACTCCCGGTGAGCGCGCATATCGAGACGTTCAAGGATACGGGCCAGATTTTCCTAAAGAATGCTGCTCATGCTACGGAATTGCCCGGAGTGAGCTTCGCCGGCCTTACGCCAGAACAGAGGAAGGCGGCGCTGCGCGAGCTGAATTCGAAGAGCTGCACGTGCGGATGCCAGTTGACGCTAGCGGAATGCCGCATAAACGATACAAGTTGCCCGATCAGCACGGGACTGTCTATGAAGATTGTCCATGCAATTGCGCGTTCCTCGGGAACAGACGCAAAGATGCCGAAATCCGGGGCCACACGTTAGCTGCTGAACTCCTGTTCCCAGAGCACTTTGTGGAAACGACTGTGCGGTATTCGTTTGACTGAGGAACGCTGCCATTCTATGCTGGCTTGTTCGCATATAGCTGAGGAAGCGAACAGAACGAGGCGACTTTGCTCCATCTTTTGTACTCCGTTTTGGCTGTCGTTGTAATTGTCCAACTCTCCGCATTTGCTACAAGCATCTATCTGCATCGCACACTGGCGCATCGCGGGGTGTATTTGAATCCTGTGGTAGCGTTTCCGATGAGGGTGCAGTTGTGGCTGTGGACGGGCATCAATACCAAGGAGTGGGTAGCGGTGCATCGCAAGCATCATCGGCATACGGATGTGGAGGGCGATCCGCACAGTCCGGTACTCGAAGGTCTTTGGCGCATCCTGCTGGGAAACGTCTACTATTACAGCCGCGAAGCGCGGGATCCCGAGACGCTGACGAAGTTCGCGCCGGATATTGGAAATGACTGGTGGGATCGCCACATTTTTGGATTTGGGCTGGCTGGATTGGTGGTGGGCATCGCCATTTTAGTGGTGCTGCTCGGACCCGTCTGGGGTGGGATTTCGTTTGTTGTGCAGGCCGGCGTGTACATTTTTCTGAATGCGGTAGTCAATGGCGCGAATCACGCGCTCGGAAAGCGCAACTTCGATAATACGGCGACGAATCTTGGGTTTGTGGCTTTGCTTACTGCGGGCGAGGGATGGCACAACAATCATCATGCCTATCCGACATCGGCGCG
>DASUAV010000167.1:0-19393 GCA_035763605.1 Candidatus Acidiferrales bacterium | reverse complement strand
GCGGAATTCCGGAAGTTTTATGCGGGACGGCCGATGATGCGCATTTGGCCGGCGGGGCAACTTCCGGAATTGCAGCATGCCGCGCGAACGAACTTTTGCGACTTGGGATTTGCGCTGGATGATTTGGGCGAACGCATGGTGATCGTTTCCTGTCTGGACAATCTGGGAAAGGGCGCGGCCGGGCAGGCGGTGCAGAACTTCAATCTCATGCATGGACACGATGAAACGGCGGGGCTCCTATGAGAATGGTGGTGAAAATCGCGGGCGCGCTTCTGGAGGACGAGGCCGCCGTACAGCGGCTCGCGCAGCAGATCGCCTCGGCGGCGCGTGCCGGGCATGAATTGCTGGTGATTCATGGCGGCGGGAAGATTTTCAGCGCGACGCTGGCTCGAATGGGCATCGCCTCGCGATTCGTGGGCGGGCTGCGGGTCACCGATCGCGAAACGCGCGATGCGGCAGTGATGGTTTTCGCCGGGCTGCTCAACAAGCGGCTTGCCGGCGCAATTTCGCTTGCGGGGCAAAATGCCGTGGGAATTTCTGCAGCGGATTCGGCGTGCTTTCTCGCGGAACCAATGTGCCACGAAGGAGACCCGGGCGGCTTGGGCTATGTCGGCTACCTGACAGGCGTGAATCTCGAATTCCTGGATGCGTTGTGGGGTGCAGGAATTGTCCCGGTGGCGTGCTGCCTCGGGATCGGCGGCAACGGCGAAATTTATAACATTAACGCGGATCACATGGCCGCAGCCGTTGCGGAATACAGCCATGCGGAGCAATTAATTTTCCTGACGGACGTGGCCGGCGTGCTGGATGGGGAAAAAGTATTGAACCGGGTGAGGAGCGCGGAAATCGAGGAGATGATCCGGCAGCAGAAGGTCTCTGGGGGCATGATTTTGAAATTGGAAGCCGCGAAACGCGCGCTTGCAGGAGGCGTGCAGCAGGTGCGGATTGTAGGAGGAACAGGGCTGCAAGCTCTCTTGCCGGCTAAAAGAAGGGCGTGCGTCTCCGGCACGCGCGTGATGCCGATGATTCCGAGAGAGCGTAAATACGCGATGCAGGCGGCGCGATGAATTCCACGAATAAACACAAAGCTTCGACGAAAGTTCCAAGCAAAAAGCAAAATGCCGGCGCGCCAGCGGAGATTCGTGAAGCGGAGCAACATTTAATAGGTACGTACCGGCGGCCTGCCCTCGTTTTTTCGCGCGGCAGCGGCTGCTATCTGTACGATTCGAACGGCAAGAAATATCTGGATTTTCTCGGCGGCATCGCTGTGAACGCGCTGGGCTATTCGCATTCTCGACTGGTGAAAGTGATCAAGCGTGAGGCGGGACGTGCCATTCACCTCTCGAATTTGTTCCACAATCCGTTTCAGGGGCCGCTCGCAAAAAAGCTGGCGGAATGGTCGGGGCTGGATCGAGTATTTTTCACGAACAGCGGAACGGAGGCGATAGAAGGTGCGCTCAAGCTCTCGCGAGCTTACGCGAAGAAAAATGCTACGCTCGGCGCGGAACCGAAGATGCGTATTCTGGCGCTCGAGAATTCATTTCATGGCCGGACTTTCGGCGCGGTTGCGATTACATATCCCGCGAAATACCGCGAGCCGTTCGAGCCGCTGATGCCCGGCGCGGATTTCGTGCACTTCAACGATGTGGCCGACCTCGAGCGGAAATTCGACGAGCGCGTTTGCACGATTGTGATTGAAACGATTCAGGGAGAAGGAGGGATTTCGCCCGTCAGCGGCGAATTTTGGGCAAAAGCGCGCGAGCTTGCGTCGAAGCACAATGCTGCGCTGATTGCGGATGAGATTCAATGCGGACTGGGCCGCACGGGGCGCAAGTTCGCATATCAGAAGTTTGCGGATAAGCCGGACATTGTGACCGTGGCGAAGCCGCTTGCGGGAGGCCTGCCGCTTGGCGCGCTCATTGCAAACGAAAAATTTGCGGCAGCGTTCACGCCGGGAATTCACGGGACTACCTTTGGCGGAGGCCCGCTGGTATGCGCGGCCGCGCTGGAATTTCTGCGAACGGTCGAAGATGAGAAGTTGATGGAAAACGTGCGTGCGCGCGGTGCGGAAATCAAATTTGGTTTGCAGAAAATGCAGCGGCAATTCGACTTCATTCGCGAAATTCGCGGCGAAGGATTGATGCTGGGCGCGGACCTGGCGGTTGAGGGAGGGCCGATTGTCGAAGAGGCTCTGCGGCAAGGCCTCATTATTAACTGCACGCACGAGCATATTCTGCGCTTTCTGCCGCCGTTCATCATCGAGGCGAAGCACGTTCGAGAATTCCTGAAGAAGCTCGAAACCGCGCTGGCGAAAGCTCCGCGGAGACTCTGGCAAGAGAAAAGTTCCGCGCACAGTGAAAGTCAATCGAACATTACGGAATTAGCCGGAGTGCAAGCTCAAGCGGCATCGAGGTGACGATGAGCGTAGCTACAGCGACGATTCCAGCACTGACTTCCGATCTGCTGACCGGCAGCGAATGGAGCAGCGAGCAGATTCGCGAGCTCTATCATCTGGCCGCGGACATCAAAGCGCGGCCGGAACGCTACCGCAGTGCGCTGGCCGGGCGGTTCCTCGTGCTGATTTTCGAAAAGCCGTCGCTGCGCACGCGCGTCACGTTCGAGGTGGGCATTTCGAGCATGGGCGGCGGCGCGGTTTTTCTCGACCATACGCAATCGCGTCTCGGCGAACGCGAATCCGTGAGCGATGTGGCGCGCAATCTTGACCGCTGGGTGCAAGGAATCGTCGCACGCGTGTTTGAGCACAAAGTGCTCGAAGAGCTGGCGGAGAACGCCTCGATTCCCATCATCAACGCGCTGTCTGAGCGCTCGCATCCGTGCCAGGCGTATGCGGATTACTTCACGCTCGAAGAACGCTTCGGAAATTTGCGCGGGCTTAAGCTCGCGTACATCGGCGACGGTAACAATGTTTGCCATTCGTTGCTGACGGCCGGCTCGCGATTGGGAATTCATCTGCGCATCGCCACGCCTGCGGGATACGAGCCCGATCCGACCGTAGTTTCCGAAGCGCGGCGGTCGGCGCGCGAAAGCCGTGGAAAAATCGAGATCGTACATTCGCCGGAAGAGGCCCTCAGCGGCGCGCAAGCGGTGTACACCGATGTGTGGGCGAGCATGGGGCAGGAACAAGAATCGGAGAAGCGCGACAAGGCGTTTGCGGGTTACCAGGTGAATTCCGCGCTGCTGGAACACGCAGATGCTCAGGCCGTTTTCATGCACTGCTTGCCGGCGCATCGTGGCTCGGAAGTGAGCGCGGAGATTCTTGATTCACCGCGTTCGATCGTTTTCGAACAGGCAGAGAACCGGCTGCACGTGCAAAAAGCGATTCTGCTCAATTTATTGGGATAAGGAGAAACCCTTGGCGAAAAAAGTCGTGCTGGCATATTCGGGAGGGCTGGACACCTCCATCATCATTCCGTGGCTCAAAGAAAATTATCACTGCGAAGTGATCGCCATGATTGGCGACCTTGGGCAGAAAGAAGACCTCGAAGCCGCCCGCAAGAAAGCGCTGGCGACCGGCGCGAGCGCGGCTTACGTCGAGGATTTGCGCGAGGAATTCATCACGCATTACATTTGGCCCACGCTGCGCGCGGGCGCGGTTTACGAGCACAAATATCTGCTCGGAACATCGTTCGCCCGGCCCACCCTCGGGCGCAAGCAGGCTGAACTTGCGCGCAAACTCGGGGCCGACGCGGTCGCGCACGGATGCACCGGCAAAGGAAATGATCAAGTACGATTCGAACTCGCCGTGAAGGCTCTCGCGCCGGAACTGAAAATCATTGCGCCTTGGCGGGAATGGAAAATCAGTTCACGCGAAGAAGCAATCGCCTACGCGCGCGAGCACAAGGTGCCGGTGGAGCAGACCACAAAAAACATTTACAGCCGCGATCGCAACATCTGGCATTTGAGCCACGAGGGGGGGCGTTTAGAGGATCCGGCGAACGCGCCCGAAGAGAGCATGTGGCAATGGGTGGTTTCGCCCGCTGCGGCGCCGAATCAGCCGACCGAAGTGAAAATCGGATTTGACTCCGGCGTGCCGGTCGCGGTGAACGGCACAAAAATGAATCCGCTGGCGCTGCTGGAAACGCTGAATGACATCGCCGCGAAAAACGCCGTCGGCCGCATGGACATGGTGGAGAACCGGCTCGTCGGAATCAAATCGCGCGGCGCTTACGAAACGCCCGGCGGAACACTGCTTATTGCGGCGCATCGCGAACTCGAAGCGTTGTGCCTCGATCGCGAGACGCTTCACTTTCAGCAGCAATTGTCGTTGCGCTACGCGGAGATGGTCTATTACGGCATGTGGTTCACGCCGCTTCGTGAGGCGCTGGACGCGTTTTTTGCATCTTCGCAATCTCGCGTCACCGGCACGATCGGGCTGAGCCTTTTCAAAGGCAACGTGAACGTCACGTCGCGTGAATCTTCGTATTCACTCTACCGCACCAATCTGGCCAGCTTCACCATGACCGGCTACAACCCGAAGGATGCCGAGGGCTTCATCAATCTCTTCGCGTTGCCAATCACAGTACCGGCCAAGGGCGAGGCGGCGCATTGAGCGAAGCAGCGCAAAAAAAAATGTGGGGCGGGCGCTTCGAGCAAGGCCCGGATAAAGCCTTCTACGAATTCGAGCGCTCGTTTGGTTTTGACCGCCGCCTGCTGCCGTACGAATTGAAGCTCGACGTCGTCTGGGCGCGAGAGATCGAGCGCATTGGGCTGCTTACGGCTGCAGAAAGCAAAGAAATTTGCGCGGCTCTCGAAAAAATCGAAAAGCGCGCGGCAGCCGAACCCACATGGCTCGATCATTCCGCCGCGGAAGACGTTCATCATTTCGTGGAATCGGCGCTCATCGAAATGCTCGGGCCTCTCGGGCAAAAGCTACACACAGGCCGCAGCCGCAATGAAATGATTGTCACGGAACTGCGCATGTTCGTGAAGGATGCGGCGGCGCAAGTCCATAGCGCAACACGCGATCTGATTCGAGCATTTCTCGATCAGGCCGAGCGCAATTTCGGCGTGCCCATGGCGGGCATGACGCACATGCAACCGGCGCAGCCGATTCTGCTCTCGCATTTCCTGCTTGCGCACGCCGAGGCGTTTTTTCATGACCTCGACCGCATTGTCATTGCCGCAAACACGTCGGATGCATGTCCGCTCGGCTGCGGAGCTTTGGCCGGATGCGCCTTTCCCGTGGATCGCCAGATGCTCGCGAAAAATCTGGGCTTCGCGCGGGTCACGCGCAACAGTTTGGATTCCGTGAGCCGCCGCGATTTCGTGCTGGATTATTTATTTGCGCTCAGCGTTTTGGCCGGCCACTTGTCGCGGCTTGCGGAAGACATGATTCTTTTTGCGTCTCCGGGATTCGGCTACGTGATTTTGCCCGACAAATATTCGACTGGCAGCAGTCTGATGCCGCAGAAAAAAAATCCCGACGCGTGGGAATTGATTCGCGGCAAGGCTGGGCGAATTACCGGCGCTCTGGTGGCGCTGCTGCTCACCATGAAGGGCCTGCCTTCCAGTTACCAGCGAGATTTGCAGGAGGACAAAGAGCCTCTTTTCGACGCGCACGATCAGGCGCTGGCGATGACGCGCATCGCTTCCGGCGCGGTCGCCGCCACCAAATTCAATGAAGTGAAATTGCGCGCCAGCGTGCAGGAGCAAGGATTAATGGCCACGGAAGCCGCGGATTATCTCGTCGCGAAAGGCGTTCCGTTCCGGCAAGCGCACGAAATTGTCGGAACGTTAATTCGCGAAAGCGAAAAGGAAGGCCGCCCGTTGCGCGATTGGCCTGTTGAAAAGTTGAAAGCATACTCGAACGCGTTCGATGCCGATTTTCCGGCTGCTCTCGGCGCGGAGGCATCATTGGCCCGCCGCAGTTCAATTGGCGGAACGGCTCCGGCTGCCGTGCGAAAAAGGCTGGAATCCGCGAGGGAGCGCCTTGCGTCCGCGGAGAAAACATCGTGAGAATGCGCCGCGCGCGGCCAGCGGACATTTCGGCAATTTATGCGCTGATTACAGCCTACGCTGCCGAAGGAACCTTGCTCGCGCGCAGCGAATCCAATATTCGCGAGCACATCGCGCAGTTTCTGGTTTGCGTTTCCAACCGCAACATTGTTGGATGCGTGGCGCTAGAAAACTACGGTGAGAATCTCTCGGAAATCCGCTCGCTCGCGGTTCGTCCGGAACTGCGCGGCAGCGGTATCGGCGGAAAGCTTCTTCAATTTGCGTTGGAAGAAGCGCGTGCACGAAACATCGCGCGCCTCTTCGCCGTGACCCACGCGTCTGATTTTTTTGTGCGGCAAGGATTCACCGTGTCTTCGCGCCGCGCGCTTCCGGAGAAAATTGAACGCGACTGCAACACGTGTCCAAAGAGGAGAAGCTGTCGGTTGACAGCAGTTGTTGCCACGCTCGCAGTCGAACGCGATTCATTCCCCATTTTGCAAGCAGTTGCCGGTTCACCAGCTTGAAAACGCATTCTTTGCCAGCCATCCACTTACCCCGCGGCTTCACTTTCTCTGCCGCAGCTTGCGGATTGAAGAAGAATTCCGAGCTCGATTTGGGCCTGCTGGTCAGCGAGGTTCCGGCGAGCGCGGCATGTGTGTTTACGGCGAATCGCGTGCAGGCCGCTCCGGTCTTCGTCTCTCGCATGCACCTCCGCCGGTCGCGGCACAAGATGCGAGGCATCATTGCTAACTCCGGAAACGCGAACTGCGCCACGGGAACGCAGGGGATTGCCATCGCCGCGACCACTGCTCTCAAAACCGCGTGGGAGTTGGGCCGCTACCATCCGTCACAAATTCTCGTGTGCTCCACCGGCATCATTGGAGTGCCGCTTCCGTGGAAAAGGATAACCGATTCAATTCCTTATCTTGCGCAAAAGAGGAGCGCCAGCGTAACCGCATTTGGGCAATTCGCGCGCTCGATTATGACCACCGATACGCGGCCAAAATGGGCGGCAGCAAATTGCATCTTGGGCGCAAGGCGCGTCCGACTTCTGGGTTGCGCGAAGGGCGCAGGAATGATTCACCCGAATATGGCGACGATGCTGGCGTTCATTGCAACGGACGCCACTATCCCACCAGACGTCCTTCGACGCGCGCTTCGCGATGTAGCGGCGAAGACGTTCAATGCAATCACTGTGGATGGCGACACTTCTACAAACGACACGCTCGCAATTCTCGCGAATGGCGCGTCGGGCGCACCGCAAATCCGCAATGGCAGCAGCGATTACCGAAAGTTCGCGGCGGCTCTGGAAACGGTGTGCCGATCACTGGCGCTACAAATCGTCGAGGATGGCGAAGGCGCGCATCGGCTCGTCGAAATACTAGTGCAAGGAGCGCCATCAGATAAAGCAGCCTTCCGCATCGCGCGTACCATTGCCAATTCGCCCCTGGTGAAAACCGCGATTGCAGGGGCGGACCCGAACTGGGGGCGAATTCTCGCCGCAGCAGGACGCGCTGGCGTGCGCTTTGATCCGGAGCGAGTGGAAATCTCGATGGGCGGGATTCGCATGTGCAGCAAAGGATCGGCCCTGCCGTTTAACGAACACCTTGCGCACAAGCGGCTGCTCCGCGAACAAGTTCCTATCCATGTGCATCTACACTCCGGCAAAGGAACGGCGCGTGTGTGGACTTGCGATTTGACCGAAGATTACGTGCGCATCAACGCCAGTTACCGCAGTTGAACGCATCACCGCACAGCTTACGCCATAGCTGTTTTGCGCTTTGACGCCGGAGTTTTCTCCGTGATTTCCACTTTTCCAGCGCGATACTGAAAATTTTCGACCATCGCGCTTTCCACGCCTTGTTGCACCAGCTTTGCAATATCCAAATTCGATTCCGCATTCTCCAGCGCAGCGGGCGTGGAAAACAGTTCCGGATTGCGCGGCAAGAAGATTGGGCAGCAATCGTGGAACGGCTCGGCGGAAATATCGTACGTTCCAATCTTCTTGGCGATCTCCAAAATTTCCAGTTTGTCCGCGCCCAGCAGAGGACGAAACACAGGCATGCGCGCGGCGGCTTCCACGGCGACCAGATTGCGCAACGTTTGCGAAGCCACTTGCGCGAGGCTGTCGCCAGTGACGAGCGCGAGCGCACGATTGCGCCGCGCCAGAATTTCTGCAATGCGCAGCATCATGCGGCGATACAACAGCACGCGCGAACTCTCCGGCGCGTAACGCACGATTTCGCGCTGGATCGGCTCGAACGGAACGCGATACAGCCTCGCGGTGAACTGCCAGGGAACGAGTTGCGCAACGAGTTTCCGCGCGACTTGAATGGACGACTCGCCCGGCTGCGCGCCCGTGCCATAAAAGTGCACGAAGGCAAGATGCGCGCCTCGTTTCATCATCTGGTATGCAGCAACCGCCGAATCGAATCCGCCGGAGAGAAGGCACATCAGCTTGCCCGCTGTGTTTGCAGGCATGCCGCCTGCGCCCTGAATTTTTCTCGCATACACGAGCGCTGGGCCAGAGGTAATTTCAATCCGGCAGGTCACGTCAGGATTGTTGAGCTGCACCCGGGCGCTGCGACCGGCCACATTCAACGAATCGACAAGAAATCGTCCAACTCTGCGCTCGATTTCCGAACTGCTGTGTGGAAAAGATTTGTCGCTGCGTTTTGCCCGCACCGCAAACGAAGCGAACGGAAGATCGCGCATCTCCTGCCACGCAGCATCGCAAATGGCGTTCAGCTCCCGTTCCACAGGATGCGCCACAGCGTAGTACGCCACTCCGGCCAAGCGTTCAATACGCCGCAAAACTTCATCCAGCGAAATTCCCGGCGCGAGTTGAATGACAAAGCGATCATTCGGCCGCTCGATTTTCTGGACGGAGATTCCTTCTAGCGCCGCGCGTAAGTTGGCGCCCAACTTCGACAGGAAATAACGCTTGTTCCGGCCTTTCAGCCAAAGCTCGTGATAATGAAGGACTATAACTGGTTGTGTGCCAGGCGATTCTTGGGATTGCATTTGCCGCCATTATAGCAAGCCACGGGCGTCGCGGTGACTTCGTTTCTTCGCTTTGGATACCAAATCCAATGTGTTCATCTGATTCGTAACGCTATGGATACAAACGCTGCGGAATCGCTGATTTTCTTGACACGCGGGGTTACAATCCTCGCCGCACGCAGCTTTTCCGAGTGCTTGCGACGCTACAAAGAAATTGTGCATCTAACCCGTAGCTAGACGAAGAGCGAGGAGGGTCCGATGTGGATCCGCCGGGACTGGGACGATTTTTTCAATCGAATACGCAGGCGCGGAGCCGTCGCGAATCCGCCGCGCCCGGTGGACCGCTCCGCCCGCAATCGCCTCGTTCCCGCTGAAGGGTACAGTTTGGCCGAGCTCGATGACGCGGGACTTAGCCTCGAACAGGCCGAAGTCCTCGGTCTGCCAGTGGATGCCTTGCGCGTCGGCAGCGATCAGGCCAATGTGACCGCTCTCCAAATGTTCCTCCGCGCCAGCCGCAGCCGCTACTAGGCCCTTTCCCGATACTCCAAAACTCTTCTCTTCTGCTCTTGACGCAGCCGACGAAATCAGTAAACTGCGTTTTTGTGTTATGTCGACACAGGCAAACCCGGCAACTCTTACGACCCTACTGGACGACCTTGTCCGCGATTTGGATTTTCCTCAGCGCGAGGCTGCGTTCTTTTATGGCCTCTTTTTGCGCGGGCATTCTGCCGAAGAACTGCGCCGCGATATCGAGGTGCCTGCGGCTGTGCTCGCAAAATGGGACCGCGAATGCCTGCGCCAGCCCGAGCGCCGTTCGGATTTTGAACGAATCGCGGAGTATCGCCGCCACGTGCTCGCGATTTTCGATTCTCTCATCGGTTTCGATTCAAAAACGCAGCGTCTGCAGTGATCTTTTCACCAGCCATCCTCCATTACCAGAGTAATAGAACTCCTATTTCTTGACATACTTTCGGCTTCTGCTATCATCCACAGCAATTTCTTCACATCCTGCCGCAAAAAAGGGGTGAGGAAGTCGGCCCCGGTCTCGAAAAATTCAATAGAAAAAGAGGACGATCCATGCAAACTGTCGCACCCGCCCAGAGTGCTACTTTGTCAAGATATACCGGCATAGCCGCTGCTGCCATGCTGGCGATGTTGTTGGTTTTTGTTTTCGCACCGGCAGCAACAGCACAGAGCGCGGCCGCTCAACCTTGCTCCACGCCGCTTTGCTTATCGAACAACTATTTCGTTACCGGAGATTATGTGGTGGGAGGCGTAGGCCTGCGGGGCCTCGGAGGAGCAAATGGCCTGGCCACGGGAACGATTAACATCCCCGATAAAGTGCAGCCGAACGCGACGAGCGTGCCTGCCGGGGCGGACATTGTAGCGGCGTTCCTCTATTGGCAGACGGTGGAATCCTCGCAAACGACGTTCGCTGGCCAGAACGGATTTTTTGGGCCTGTACTCGCGAACGGCCAATCTCCGCTTTATCCAATTCAAGGAACGATCCTGGGAAATCCTAACGCGCCTGTAGCCTGGAGTTCGGGCGGCTGTTCGGGTTCGTCCCAAGGATCAAAAACGATACGAACCTACCGCGCGGATGTGCGGCCATACCTGAGTTTGGACGCGAGTGGAAAACCTGTGGCGAACGGTTCTTTTCAGGTGAGTCTGGCGGATAGCGGAAGCAATGGCGGCGGCGCGCCGCTGACGTTGGGTGCGACTCTGGTCGTCATTTATAGAGTTGAATCACCGACTGAGCCGCTCAGCTCCATCGTGCTGTTCGATGGCTCCTTTGCCCCATCCAACACGTCGTCAATAATGAGCCAGCAAATCTCTGGTTTCTATGACGCTGATCTGTCGCCTGTTGTCGAAATCACGCACATCGTCGGAAACGGTCAGTCTAACAAGACCGAAAGCGTGGCTTTGAATAGCACAAATTTGCCGTCGCTCTATTCGAACCTTCCTCCATTCCCCGGAATTTATAACGGCTCTTGGGATAATCCGACTTGGCTGCCGGCGAATACCGCCGGAGCGGTGAGTAGCGACGCACCAATGGCAACAACGTCGGTGACACCGGGGAGTACGAACACCGGTTGTGTCTCTTGGGGAGCAATTGTTTTCAAGACTACCGTTGACGCTCCTGATGGCGACGGCTTGCTCGCGACGTGGAAGTCAGCCCAAGGCTACAATGATGCTCTAACCGGCCAGCAGGTAAGCCTCCCCGGAGCGACGATCGGACAAAAGGATATTTTCGTCGAACTCGATTATCTCAGTAATCTCGACGGTTCTGCCGGCGCGTATCTGCACTCCCATCTTCCCAAGCAGCAGGCTCTCGACATGGTGGGGAATGCGTTCGCCGCGCGCGGCATACACATCCATTTCGATGTTGGTAACGTGTACCAGAGCCCGCGGCCCGGCGGGCCATCAGTCGTGTGCGGCTTGGCAGCCTGCGATCCCTACGTCATCTCAAATCCGCCCGGTACCGGTGGCAATGCGATTTCTGAAGGACCTTTGCTCTGCTCGGATTCCACGGCGTTGTGCCAATATCCCGGCCAAGTGTCAGTCGGTTGGAAGGGTGGCTTCCTCTCGGTCAAGAACAACACGTCTCAAGGCAATTTTCAGTCGGGCCGGAAGGACAGCTACCATTATGTGCTCTTCGGCCATGCGTTAGCTTCTTCGAGAACCTATTGGCCCGCAGCAGGGAAAGCACCGAGCTTGCAGGGTAGCGGCGTAGCCACATTGGACTCTGTCATCGTGAACAACAACGTCGGAACAGTAACGCTCAAGACTTTTGCGCCGCTGCTCAAGCCGGGGGATTGTCCTGCAGCCGGAGTCCCTGCATGCAACGATACGAATCTTGATCGCGTAACTATAGAAGGAGCGCTGCAGCCGATTGACGCGATGCTGAACGGAACATATAAATTTCTGACCGCTCCGTCTTCCACGCTGGACAACGGGACGAATCAGTTCACCACGACGTTCACTATCCAGACTTCCGGTGTGGTTAACGGGACTTACAATTTTTCAAACGAGCCACAGCTGGGTTTGGCCTATGGAGGACCACTGAGCGCGTCGGGCTACTCCGATGTCGGCGGCGGCGACTCTTCTGTGACGTTCGGCCTTTGGCCGGCGGACGATGCGGCGGGTTGTCAGCATGATCCCTCGATCCCGGCGCAAACGTATTGCGTGAATCAAGTTGGGACCATACAAGCGGAGGCTGGAACGCTGTTGCATGAAATGGGTCATACATTTGGTCTCACGCATGGCGGCACGCTTTATCCGGGCGGCGGGGTGGCCGCTTCTGGAGCGCTTGCCGGCCAGCAGCAAAATAGCGCGCCGTTCGTTGCACCGAGTTATGCACTGAATTGCAATCCGGCGTTCCTTAGCTCGATGAACTACCTGTACCAGGTCCGCGGATTCCCCGAGGTCCTGCCGGACGGCACGCATCCGATTGATTATTCGGGGCAGACGCTGCCAAACCTCGACGAAAACGGCCTCAACGAGTCCAGCGGCACAGGGTTGGATATTTACACGGGAGCTGCCGCCGCACATTTCGCCCGATGGTTCGCGCCACCGAATGCGCTCGATATTAAGCTGCAGAACGCAACGGGTGGGAGATTTGCGACGTTTCATTGCGACGGGTCGCCAGTCGGGCCGAATGAGCCGCCCGCTGTTCGCGTTGACGGCAGCACATTCTCATCTCCGATTGACTGGAATAACGATCTCATCGTGCCCGATTCGGATGGCTGGCAAGACGTGAACTTCAATGGCAGCACGTCAAGCTCGCCAGATGTCGCGTTCCAGGGATTCAATGACTGGGTAAACCTCGATTTGCGTCAAATCGGTGCGCGCGCGGGCACATTTGGCGCTTCCAGCGGCAGCGGCAACAGCTTTCTTCCCATTGGAGGGGGTAACAGCTTTCTCCCCATTGGAGGCGGAGGCCCGCTTGGAGGCGGCGGCAGCAGCTTCATTCCCATAGGAGGCGGTAGCAGTTTTATCCCCATCGGAGGAGGTAACAGCTTTCTGCCGATTGGAGGCGGTGAACAAGACGTAGACACAGCCAACTCTACCGCTGATTCTGCGACCGGCCTCGGTGCAATTAATTTCAATAAAACAGTCGTCCTAACTTGGACGACGCCGGGATTCGGTCAAATCCGCGAATATGATGTCTGGCGGGCTGTCGGCTCATTCACGTCCTCGAGTCTGGTGGCGAACCAGGCGTTATTCCATAAGATTGGCACGCTAACCGGAGCACCGCCGGCGACGACGTTCACCGACGCGACAGCAAAAAACAACGTGACCTATACGTACTTTGTGACGGACAAGAACAAGCAAGGCGTCCAAAGTGCCCCATCCATCCCAACCACAATAGCAGTGAAGTTCTGAAGGTTACCGTGACTGATGGGCGGCCTAAACGCCGCCCATCCTCTCTGCCAGGATCTGGTTTTACTATTGTGCGAGACGGCGGAGTTCGGGAAGCAGTGGATCCTCATTCGCTTTCCCGCGAATGCTTAAGTACGTTCGGAAGGAATCCGCAGCACCGGGGCTCTTCAGGCCTTCGCGGACGCGGCCCTGATAGTAGTACACAGGCGGAAAATAACCGAAGGTGGGGCTCCCAAGGAACTCCAGGGCTTCCCCGCGCGTTTTAATGCAGCGATCGAATTGGGAATCAGCTTCAACATACTGCCCCGCCGCTAAATACGCTCGTCCAAGGTCGAATCGACCCATCCAGGTGTCGAGCACCTTTTGAGCATCCGTGAACAACTGAATCGCTTTTCCGGTGTCCTTTGCCTTGAGAGCGATTTCACCCGCGATCAACTTCGCATCAGCCTGTGCTTCCCCGGTTGATTCAGAAGCCAGCGCTACCCCCAGCGTACGGGCTTTTGCTTCCTGTCCGGATTCAATCAAAACCCTCGCCATGAGGAACCGGATATCCACCCTTTGGCTAATCGACAAAGCGTGCTGAACGGCTTCGACAGCCTGGGGCTTGTGTCCCCAGGAAAGCTGAGCGTAAGCGAGCTCGGCAAACTTCTCTGGAGCGCGAGAATCCTTCGTTGCCAAGTCAACCTTCGCGCCATCTTCGAGCAGTCGCACCGCTTCCGAGAAACGCCCTTGGTACAGCGCTAAGTCCGCCAGTCCCGCGACACCCATGGAAGCGCCTCGCGGGCTGAGTTTCTCGAGCTTCTGGTAAGTCTCGGCGGCCTGATCTAAATGCCCCTGTCCTAACTGGGCATACGCGAGTACAAAATACGAAACTTCAAAGGACGGATTCATCTGAATCACAGCGCGCGCCTGTTGTTCAGCTGTTTGAAAATCTCCTGCATAGGATGAGGCGAGCGCGAGATCCATCCTCGGTATTATCGCCTTAGGGTAAATCTCGACGGCCCGGCGAAACTCTTCAGCTGCTTTAGAATAATTCCGCAGCTCGCTATAGCAGACTGCGAGGTTAATGTGGCCGAGATTGTCTGAGGGATACGCCTTAACCAGTGCCGTGTTTTCCTCAACACATTGCGGAAAGTCCCTGGCTACCGCCAGGTAAAAGAATCCTCGTATGCGATAGCGCTCGCGATCCGTCATGCGATCCACGTGCTCCATCGCCAGCTTGGCGTTTTTCGCGACGTCCTGTATGTTGCCCAAAGCATACGAAGCGCCCGCCATTCCCGCATAGGCTCGGGCGAAACTCGGGTCCAGCTCCACGGCTTTGCCAAAAGACGCGACAGCCCCCTTCATGTTCCCTGCGAATTGATCTTCCATCCCAAGGCCGTACTGGTGCGCTGCCTCGAGATTGCTCGAAGCGAAAGCTCCCTGTGTGGCGGCGAGTTGCACGGACTCTGGAGTCGAGTCGCCGAGCGCCTTTCGAATGGGAGCAGCGAGCTTGGGAATGTCCAGCAAAAGATCGTTTTTGTCTGCGGCAGTGATGTTCGAGCTCGCGAGCATCTTCCCGCTGGAGGCGTCAATCGCTTCGACAGATAATTGGTATCCATTTCCCCGGCTGCTCAGTGAGCCAGTCACAATGGCATTCACGCCAGCGCTGATCGCAACCAGCCTCGCTGATTGTTCGTCGAGCTTGCCTCCCGATTTGGGCTGTAGCTGCCGCGCTTCGCTGCGCGCTTGGCCGCGATTGTAAGCCGTGATGAAGCTGGCGCCTTCCAGCGCCACGTTGAACATGGGCTCCAGTGTGTCGTCGAATATGGGATCGCCCGTGTAATTGTTGAAGTCGCCCACCAGCACGCTCAATGGCGCGTGAGCCGCTTTCGGGGGCGCCGGCCTCCTGAAGCGGAAAAAAATGACCGCCACAATGAGCAGAACGGCCAACGCGCCGGCCGCCCATTTCCAATGCGCGGCGGTTCGCGGCGGCGCTTGCATGATGATCGTAGAGCCGCCGGACGAAGGCCCGAGCCAGATTTCCAGGCTCTGCGCCATTTCTCCCGCAGTCGCAAACCGTTTCGCGGGCTCAATTTCGAGTGCCGTTACTACGATGTCGCTGAGCGCTTGAGGAATCGAAGGATCGACTTCGATGGGCGGCGTAGCCTTTTCCTGCATGCGCTTCCAGAGTGTTGCGAGCGGAACATCCGAATGGTAGGGTGACTTGCCGGTGAGCAGTTCGTAGAAAATGACACCAAGCGAAAAAATATCCGATTGCTCGGTGAGTTTTTCGCCGCGCGCCTGTTCCGGCGACATATATTCCGGCGTGCCGAGCAACGCACCGGTTTGCGTCATTCCCGGGAGATACGCCGAGCGCGCGATGCCAAAGTCCATCACGTAGATGCGCCCATTCGGGTCCCGCATGATGTTCTGCGGCTTCAGGTCTCTGTGGATTACGCCTTCGTTGTGCGCCGCTTCGAGCGCGCGGCAAATCTGCAGCATAATCAGCGTGGCTTCTTTGGGCTCGAACTTTCCTCGTTCGTTGAAAAGGGAACGCAGGTCCCTCCCTTCCACGAAATCCATGGTGATGAACTTGATTCCGTCGGATTGCCCGAGATCGTGAATGCGAATCACGTTGCGGTGAGTGACCTGGCGCGCGAGGATCAATTCTTGCTTGAATCGCCTCAGCGTGTCGGCATTTTTCGCGAGGTTCGGACGAATCGTTTTGACCGCCACAGCGCGGTCCAATTCGCGGTCATGCGCTTTGTAGACCGCGCCCATTCCGCCTTGCCCGATGAGTTGAAGGATTTCGTAGCGTCCAGCAAGAACGGTGCCCGGCTGCAGAGTATCGGCGTCCGATAAATGCGCCGCAGTTTCAGGGCTGAGAGCGACCGAAAATTCTTCAGGTGTTCCCTGGTCGAGAGTTACCTGAGAACCTTCTCCCCCAAGCAAGGTGTGGCACTTTCCACACTCCCATGACGTGTCGGGATTTTTCGTCGAGCAAATTGGGCATTGCATGGGCTTGCGGAGTGCCTCCGATTGTGCCCCATTATGACCCTTGCGCCGCGGAAAGCAAGCGAAGGTGGTTACTTACGTAAAAAACCTCAGTATACCAGTGTAAAAATGTCATGACTCCGTCGCACGAGAAAGCGAGGCTCAGCGTTGATTTTGGGGTTCACATCGCCCACGCCTAACTTATCAACGTGCTGCTCGCCACTTGCGTCCTCTGTCGTCCAAAACAGTAGAATTTTGGCGATTGGGCGCAGCGGACAGCCAGGAAGAGCGCTCGTTTTTCGTGCCGAATAGTCATAGTTTCTCGCAGAGTATTACTTCTGAGCCTTTGAAATCAGCGATTCCTTTTTTTGTTCACCAAAGGAGTGCAACAAACCACTTCGTCGGAAACCGAGCCGGAGCCAACGGTTGGACTGGCGTCGTCGCAATGGCTGTACTAAAATGAAAACGCATCAGTCGCTCGATTCCCCGGTAGCTCAATGGTAGAGCATTCGGCTGTTAACTGTTTTTGGCCGTGTTGCAATTACAATGCCTTATCTGATTTTGCGAGACTTATGCGACGGTACAAAACGCAGTAAACGCACTGGACACGACGTTCATCAAAAGAAAATCAAAAGTGTGAGGGTATCGTGACCGATAAGCAGCAGCGAGTTCGCGCAAGGTTTAATGAGATTGTGCGCAAGCTCCGCGACGAAGCCTTGCGGAACGGGCACAGCGTGCAACAGGCACTGTCAGGAAAATGGGACGTGCGTTTCCGCGATGAGTGCCGGACGCTGGCGCTCTTTGAACTTTACGAAACAGGTGACGAGCAGTTGTGGGCCGAAAATTTTGACGAGGTTGATGGCGTAGTCACTGCGTCGCTCCGCGCCATCCGGGATGACAAAGAGGTCGTCCGCTTCGAGAAAAAGTTCAGCATCCAAGCGTAACTTCCGAGTACCATTCACTACTACGAATCTCAGTCGCAAAAACGCCTTAAAGTAAACATAATATCTGGTTAACATAATACATTTTTCTTTTCCCGTGGAATCATAGACTTAATGGTTTGTCCGCCGTTTTGCCTTCAGTAAGTAATTGATAATCGCGCCGAAAATCCGCGTCGTGCCCCTCTAGCCGCCATCTACGAGGGAACGTGTCAGCCGAAATGCCGATGCGGTTAGAGCGAGGATCGCCGGAACTCGCCTCGAAAGTCCGGCGCGTACGGTTTTGAACGGTTACAAACCTATAATGAAGAGCAGCCGCCGATGTTTGCGCGGCTTTTATTTTTTGTCCGCATTGCGCAACAAAATCTTTGCCCAACGGAGTGTCCGTGATGGATCGCCGCCAAAATATCGAACAGCGCGCTCGGATGATTAAACTGCCGATGGATAGCCTTGCAAAGCTGTCGATGGTCAGCACGGCGATGCTATCGCGCTGGCTACGCGGCATCGGCAACATGTCTGAAGATGCAATCCGAACGGTCGAGGCATATCTCGCAGACTGCGAAGCGGTCGTCGCCGCCTACGCGCCTGCGGAACTAAAGCTCAACAATATCTCAGCACTCCGGCCACTTCTGGACGCTGCGCACACAGGCAAGCTGACCGTTACAAAAGTCGAAGCGGTCGAAGTGACGACATAAACAGTTTCCGGCGTCACGCGGACGCTGGATAAAACGAAGGTGGTTGCGCCGCTCGCCGCAGCCACCTTCTTCTTTTTTCAGGCGAGCAAGTTCGGAAAGTGAACGGAAGATGAGCGAGCCGAAAATCACATTTACAACGCCGTGGCTACATGAAGGCCACACAATAAAAGCCGGAACTCTGGAACGCCGAGAGTTTGCGAATGCGCTTCAACTAGAGGATCAACGTCAGCTGCTTACGAATGACGTTGCGTCTGCTGAGTCAATAGAGCAGCTTCACGACATCGTGCGCGGCTTCCTGCTCTCCACGCGCCGCAGTAACGAGCAAATAAAGAAAGTTGACGCCACGGCTTTTGCAACGATGGAACTCGCGTCGCGACCGATGCTGCTGGAACCATTTCTTCAGGAAAAGTCCATAGGCATGGTTCACGCGTGGCGCGGAGTCGGCAAAACTCACGTATCACTTGGAATCGCGGCAGCGGTCGCAACAGGTGGTCAGTTCTTGCGATGGAAAGCGCCAGCAGCATCGCCTGTTCTGTATCTTGACGGTGAGATGGCAGATTGCGACCTCCAGCTTTGGCTACGCGAAACGCTAGGTGGAATGCCTGAGCTAAGGGAAGGATTCTTCAGCCTTATAACGCCGGACTTGCAGACCGCGCCGATACCGAACTTGAGCACGGTGGAAGGGCAGGCCGTCGTCGAAGGATGCCTCGGAGACGCGAAGCTGCTCGTGCTCGACAACATTTCGTGTCTTTTCCGATCCGGCAACGAGAACGAAAACGACGCATGGAGCGCGGCGCAGGAATGGCTGCTTCAGTTGCGACGCAACGGTGTCGGAACGCTCCTCGTACACCATGACGGAAAAATGCGAGTTCAGCGCGGAACCTCGAAGCGCGAAGATCCGATGAACTACGTCATCCAGTTGAAGCATCCTGCTGACTACAACGCTGAGGAAGGCTTGCGCGCCGAAGTTCACTTTACGAAGGCTCGTCGGTTGCACGGCGCAGCCGCTCGGCCATTCGAGGCAAAGATGGAAGTCCGCGAAGGCAAAGCTGTCTGGACGACGCGCGATTTGAATGATGCGCTTGCTGAGACCGTGCGAACAATGCATGAGCAAGAGTCAATGAGCATTCGAGAAATCGCCAAAGTGCTGGACATTTCTCGTGCGAAGGCTCACCGGCTGAGCAAGACCGTTCCAGAACGCGTCTCAGCCGCCGATTCGTCGGATTTGCCATTCTAAGTGTCTCAGAACGATTTTCGAGTGAGACAGCATTTTTCGAGCTTAAGTACTTTGTTTTTAATCGACATGCAACCGGCGTCTCAGTGTCTCATGTATCTAAAGAAATACAGTGAGACACATGAGCACGCCACGGCGTGTCTCACCAGTGTCCCAAAAAGAGTGAGACACCTGAGACAGTTTGTGAATGCCCGAAAGCATTGCTTTTC
>DASUAV010000166.1:0-5774 GCA_035763605.1 Candidatus Acidiferrales bacterium | reverse complement strand
GGCTGCGGGAGAGAAATCGGCCTTCGCTGATTTGGTGGTTAGCGAAATGGCGATAGAGGCGACGCCGTTGATGGCGCCTTCCATTGCGGCACCGACGGTGCCGGAGTAATAGACGTTTTCGCCGAGATTACTGCCGCGATTAATGCCGGAGACGACGAGATCAGGCTTCTGCGCGAGCAGCGAATGAAAGGCGAGAATCATCGCATCTGCCGGCGTGCCGTCAACGGACCACTCGCGCTCGGAGAGTTGCTCGCAAAAAATAGGATGCCGAAGCGTAAGCGACTGCGCGGCCGCGCTGCGCTCCTGCGACGGGGCTACGACGCTCACCGTGCCGATTTCAGCAAGGGAATCCACGAGCGCGCGCAAGCCGGGAGCGGCAATCCCGTCATCATTGGTCACTAAAATGTTGGGCATGAGTCGTGAATTTCTGCAGTCGCGAGTTACCGATGCCAAACTCGCGATTTGAAGCAGATGGTCGGGACGACTGGATTCGAACCAGCGACCTCACGCACCCCAAGCGTGCGCGCTACCAGGCTGCGCCACGTCCCGACTGTTTCGGCAAATTCAGCGTATCACTCGGATTCAAGAAGGGTCAAGATGGCGAGCAATTCTTCGCGTAGGTCCAGCAAGCATTTTCGTTGCGTGCGGGAAAGATCGTGGTCTCGTTCGCGGGCAACAGGAGGTGCTGCGGAAGCGTTATCCTGTTCACCGTTGGCAGTTCCGGCCCGCTCCGCGAGATGGCGGCGCGCTCCGGCGATGGTGAAACCTTCATCGTAAAGCAGCCGCTTGATCTCAAAAACCGTTTCCACGTCCTCGCGACGGTATAGCCGGTGGCCGCTGGAATTCTTCACGGGGCCGAGCGTGGGGAATTCCGTTTCCCAATAGCGCAGAACGAAGGCCTTCGTTCCGGTCAGCCGGCTGACCTCACCGATGCGGAAAAGGCTCTTATCGGGAATTGCCGGCGCTGTTTGCGTTGCGGACATTTCCTACGTTCGCTCCTTTTCGACGACGTTGGAGCGCATCTTGAATCCGTTTTGCGGCTGTGTCAACCCCGTGATGGCTGTAGGTTTTCTATTTGTGTTCAGGCCGCTCATCTGTTGTGCAAATCCGCGGTGCTGAGGAACTGCGGCGGCTTGCGAAAATGCGTGGCCTGCTCGAATGCGTAGGCAATCTGGATGAGCTTCGGTTCGCTCCATGCGCGACCAAAAAATGAGATTCCCACAGGCAGACCGAAGACAAATCCTGCCGGCACATTGATGTTTGGATAACCCGCCACGGCCGCCGGGGACGAACTGCCGCCGGTATCATGATCGCCGTTCACCAGATCCGTGAGCCACGCCGGTCCGCCCGTCGGCGCAATCAGCGCATCCAGATTGTGCTTCTGCATCACCGCGTCAATCCCTTCAGTGCGTGCGAGCCTGTGGTTTTTCGCCAAAGCATCCTGATAGGCTTTATCCGTTAGCGGGCCGCGCTTGTCGGAGGCGATCATCGTCTCCTGTCCAAAATACAGCAGCTCCTTCTCGTGATTTCGCTCGTTGAATTCGATGATGTCTTTAAGCGAATGCACCGGCGCGTTCGGAAATTGCGCTAAGTACGCATGCATGTCTGCTTTGAATTCGTATTGCAGCACTGTGTTTTCGGAGCCGTCGAATTTCCCGAGGCTCTCGATCTCGACCGGATCGACGAGAATCGCGCCTTCGCTCTTCATCGCTGCCATGGCGTGATTCATCACCGGATCGAGTTTTTCTGCGAAAAAGAAAAGCTTGCGCACCACTCCAATGCGCGCGCCGCGTAGGCCGTCCCGCTTGAGAAATTGCGTGTAATCGGCAAACGCTTTTCGGCCCGGAGCCTTTGTCGCCACATCCGCGGCATCAGCGCCGGCGATTGCTCCGAGCAAAGCCGCCGCTTCCGCGACGGTGCGGCAAATAGGGCCGGCGGTATCCTGGCTGTGCGAAATCGGAATAATTCCCGCGCGGCTCACCAGTCCAACCGTCGGTTTGATTCCCACAACGCCGTTCGCTGACGACGGACAGACAATCGAGCCATCCGTCTCCGTTCCAATCGTAATCGCCGCCAAATTCGCCGAAGCTGCCGCGCCGGAACCTGAGCTTGAACCGCACGGATTGCGATCCGTGGCATAGGGATTGTGCGTCTGGCCGCCGCGTCCGCTCCATCCGCTTGAGGAATGATTCGAACGGAAATTTGCCCACTCGCTCAGATTCGTTTTGCCGAGAATCACTGCGCCAGCCGCGCGCAGCCGCCGGGCGACTTCGGAATCCTTTGTTGGCGTGAAACCGGAAAGCGCCAGGGAACCGGCTGTCGTCATCATGCGGTCCGCTGTGCCGATATTGTCCTTAATGAGCACCGGAATTCCATGAAGCGGCCCGCGTGGCCCTTTGCTCTTGCGCTCGGCATCGAGCGCATCCGCGATGGATAGTGCGTCGGGATTCGTCTCGATGACCGAATTGATCGCAGGTCCACGCTTGTCGATCGCTTCGATTCTCTCTAAGTATTTTTGCGCGATGGCATGTGCGGTGAACTTCCCGGATTTCATCCCTTCTTGCAATTCCGCCACAGTGCTCTCGTCCAGTTCGAATGGCTTGACTTCTGATTGCGTGTGCTCCTCGCTCGCTCGCGCTAGCTCCACGGGCGCAAGGGCAGCCGCTCCTAGCATCGCGGCTGAGCCCAGAAAATTTCGCCGGCTGAATTCCCTGCGTTCGTCAGTATTGTTCTTTGGCGGCACGGGCGGCTCCTTGGTTTCGATTTCGTTTTGAACGGCTATGGAATTTCCCGCAGTTTAGGCGCACATTCTAATGGAAACTCATCCGCGAATTCACGGCAATTCGCCTGCACAAGCTATTCGCTTCGCACTGCGCGTTTCGTCCGCTGCTTCACGCGCTGCTGGAAACGAATGGGCGTGCCGGTGAAGTCGAATTTCTTGCGCAACTGATTCTCCAAAAACCGCTCATAGCTGAAATGCAGACGCCGGATCTGGTTGGTGAATAGCACAAAGGTCGGTGGCGACGCGGAGGCTTGCGTCACGTAATAAATTTTGATTTTGCGCTCCGCCGGAGATGTCCCGCGGTCCAAATCCACGCTAGCCAGCCAGCGATTCATTTCCCCCGTCGAAATCCGCCGCTGCCGTGCTTCAACGACCTTATCAATCAATGCGAAAAGTCCGCCAGTGCGCTCTCCCGTCAGCGCTGAGAGGAAAATCACAGGCGCATAATCCAGAAATTTCAGTTTGCCGCGAATCAGCTTTTCGTAATCCGCCATCAGCTTCATGGGATTCACGCGCGTCGCCGCCTTCGATTTGCTTTCCGCGTCGGCACGCTCCTGCGCCGCCTTCAGAGCCAAATCCCATTTGTTCACGATGAGAATCAGCGCACTGCCCGATTGCTGCGTGTAGCTGGCGATAGTTGCGTCATGCGAAGTGACACCCATCGAGCCGTCGATCACGAGAAGCGCCACGTCCGCGCGCTCCAAGTCACGCCGTGCCATCACCACGCTCAATTTCTCCGCAACGAGTTGGGTTTTTGCTTTGCGGCGGATACCGGCCGTGTCCAAAAAGCGGTAGATGGTGCCGGAGTGCTCGACAATCGTGTCCACGGAATCGCGCGTCGTCCCGGATTCAGGCGAAACAATCGAACGTTCCTCGCCCGCCAGCCGGTTCAGCAGCGTTGATTTTCCGACGTTCGGCCGACCGACAATCGCGATGCCGATTTCCTTAGCTTCTTCCGCATCCGTTTTCGTTGGAAAATTTGCGGTCATCGCATCCAGCAGATCGTCAATCCCCAATCCGTGCTCGGATGAAATCGCGAACACCTTATCGCCCAGCTCGTAAAACGCTGCGGCCAATGCCATCTGCTTCGGCGTGTCTACCTTGTTTGCGACAATCACGGGCGGCTTCCCTGCTTTTCGCAACAGCTCCGCCAGCTCAAAGTCCAAAGGCACGGGGCCGCTCCGCGCGTCTGTCACGAGAATCACCACCGTTGCGCCGGAAATCGCCACATGCGCCTGACGCAACACTTCTCCCGGAATTCCCGCTTTTTCCGCCGGCACGATTCCGCCCGTGTCCACTACTTCAAATCGTTTTCCTTCCCATTCCGCAATGCCGTAAATGCGGTCGCGCGTGATTCCCGGCTCGTCGGTCACGATGGAGCGGCGCGTACCGGTCAGCCGGTTGAAGAGAGTGGATTTTCCGACGTTTGGCCGTCCGACGATCACCAGCGATGGCAATTTGTTTTCCGTCGTCATGATGTAAAGCTCGCTCTGCTACGCTATCACGGTTTTTGACTTGAACTATCGAATCGAGCTCTCGCAGGACGCCTCACGGAAGTTTTTTGTCCGGTGAAAATCATCTTGCGCGACGCAGAGCAATGCGCGTACATTTTGGGTAGCTGCCAGTCGAAACAAATTTGTTTGTGCCTTGCGCGGAGGGCACGAAAATTGAACACAACGAATCACAACCATCACGCCCATCCACCTATCTTGCTCGCCATTGCCGGATTTGATCCTTCTTGCGGCGCGGGTGTGGCCGCAGACCTGAAAACTTTTGCTGCGCACAATTGCTACGGCATCGCAGCCGTAACGGCGCTCACTGCGCAATCCACGCAAGGCGTTATCAACGTGCATCCCACGCCTGCGGCAACGCTCCGCGAGCAGCTTGAGACTCTTGCGGCCGACATGAAAATTGACGCTGTGAAGATCGGCATGCTAGGGAATCGCGCCAATGCCGCGGCTGTTGCCGAATTTCTCGACAGCCATAAGTTCCTGCACATCGTGTTGGATCCCGTTGTGAGACCATCCGCCGGAAGCGCCGAGCTGCTCGATACTCCGGGCGTGAAGTTTCTGCGCGATGAGCTTCTCAAGCGCGCCACGGTCATTACACCTAACATGGACGAAGCCGCGCTGCTCACTGGTCTCGAGGTGAAAGATTTGAACGGGATGAAAGCCGCCGCGCAAAAGCTGGGTGAAATGGGCGCCAAAGCCGTCGTTGTCACCGGCGGTCATTTGGAGAAACCTACGGACTTGCTTTATGAGAATGGCGAAGTGAATCCTTTCGGCGGAGATCACGCGAAAAGCGAAAACACGCACGGCTCCGGCTGCACGCTCTCTTCGGCTATCGCCGCGCAGCTCGCGCTCGGCCAGCAGCTTCGCGAGGCG
This sequence comes from Candidatus Acidiferrales bacterium, assembly GCA_035763605.1. Classification (GTDB taxonomy): domain Bacteria; phylum Acidobacteriota; class Terriglobia; order Acidiferrales; family UBA7541; genus DAHUXN01. The sequence goes on along the minus strand of DASUAV010000166.1, from coordinate 608 downwards.
CTGATTCTAGCGAAGGCTTACGTTTTCAAGGCCATTGAAAAGAGCTACGGAATCGGCAAAGGCTCCGGGCCGCTCAACCAACTTTTCCGTTTTTATCAAGAACCGCCCGCGCGAGGCGTCCACGAAATTCCCCAGCACGGAATGCATCCCGCCGCCGAACCTGCCGCACATTAATTTCATTTTTGCCTCTCTGTCGAATCAGGAGTGAATCCCACCGCAAGTAAAAATGGAATTTGTCCCGCGGGGGAAATCCTGGGACATTTTCGATTGCGCTTAAGGTCCAGTCTGAAGTAAGCCAGCGGCGAATCTGCCGATTATGAGCGATAAGCGATTTTGCCGCCGACGATTGTAGCCACCGGGCCGCCTTTGAATTTTTGCCCATCAAATGGCGTGTTGCGCGAGCGGCTGGGCGATTCCTCGGTGCGATAAGTCCATTCGCGGTCGAGCGAAAATATCGTCACGTCGGCTTCGCAGCCTTCCGCAAGCTTTCCTGCTTTAGTTTGTTTTCCGAGCACTCTCGCGGGTCCCGCCGTGAACAATTCCACCATGCGCATCAACGGAATGCGATTCGTGTGCACCAGCTCGCGCAATGCCAGCGCAATCGCGGT
>DASUAV010000165.1:0-8006 GCA_035763605.1 Candidatus Acidiferrales bacterium | reverse complement strand
GCCGGATTTGGGGCGGAGTTCGGCGGCGAAAGCGTAGGGATCGGCTTTGAGGGTCATCATTTCGCCGGAGCGCGCGAGGATTTCGAATTTGTAGAAGCTGCCTTCGGCGAGTCCCGGGATGAAAATTTCCCAGATGCCGGTAGGACGGTTGCGCATGGGGTGGACGCGGCCGTCCCAATGATTGAAATCGCCGACGACGCTGACGCGCTGCGCGTTGGGCGCCCAGACGGCGAAGTGCACACCGGAGACTCCGGCGATTTCGCGGAGGTGCGCGCCGAGCTTGTCGTAATTCTGGAAGTGAGTGCCTTCGCCGAGGAGGTAGAGGTCGTAATCGGTGAGAACGGGAGGGAAGGCGAAGGCGTCGTAGGATTCAGACGTTTGGTTCTGCGCAGTGGCCATGCGCAGGCGATAGGATTCCGGAGGAACGGCAGCGGCTGTGGTGGGCGCGGCGGAAAGCGGCGATGCGGTGAGCGGGATGAAGGCTTCGAAAAATCCGGCGGGATGGATTTGCGCGGCGGGATGCTCGTCCGCATTTTTGCCCCAGAGAATCGTTGCGCGGGCGGCGTTGGGTTGAAAAGTGCGGATGAACACGCCGGGTTCGCGCGAGGCGGTGGAGGCGTGCGGGCCGAGAATGGAAAATGGCTGCGGATGTTCGCCGCGAATGATGAGTTCGACTTCGGCGGCGGTGATGCCGGAATCGGTGAGCGGCTTTTCGGCAATGCCCGGATGGTTCAGAGTGCCCAGTGTGGTTCTCCCAAGCTGCGTTTTATTTTACTGGAATGCGAGCGCGGAGGCGAACGCGCAGCCTCAGATATTTTACGTGGCAGGGAAGTGATGCGACATCGGGAATTTCGGAAGGGATGCAACAGAAGCACGGGCGCAATTCGCCGGGTGATTTGGCGGCGAGCCGAGTGTACGGCGGCGCGAACGGCGCGTCCCTAGTGCTGGAAGCTTGCGGCAAAGCGGCGTCGAGACGCCGCACTCCCAAAAGAGCAAAGAGAAAAGCGCAGAGATGCGCGGGCGCTGGACATAAATGGCGGGGAAATGTAGGCTAGGCGCGCTCGTGAATTCAACTGAGGAGCTTCCCATGAAAAAGGCCGCCCTATCGTTATTCGTGACTGCTTTTCTGGCGCTTGTCGCCGCTGCGCCGGCTGCCTCCGCGCAGCAGGCCGCGCACAAAACTCCGGGCCCCGCTGAACAGCTCTTGCGCGTGTGGAACGGCACGGGCAAGGAAATTATCGCCATGGCGGAAGACTGGCCCGCCGACAAATATAATTACCGTCCCAATCCACAGGTGCGTACCTTCGGGGAAGTGCTAAATCATCTGGCATCCTCGAACTACTACGCGATCAACGCGGAGGAAGGCAAGAGCCTGAAGGGAATCGAGAACGATCCGAAAGAATACAAGACGAAAGAGCAGATCGTCGCGTTTGTGAAGAAGTCTTTCGCGGACGGAGCGGCGGCGCTGAAGGCCGGCGGCGATGCCGGCGCGCTGGCGCATCTCGAGGACTGGGCCGGAATTATCGGCCACTGCGGCGAGCACGAAGGGAATCTCGTCACGTACTATCGCAACAATGGCGTGGTGCCGCCGCAATCGCGGCCGCGGCCGAAGAAACAATCCTAATCGCGTGGGAGGGTCGGTTATGAAGCGTCGCCTGCTTATGGTGTGTTTGTTTTGCGCTGAGCTAGTGGTGTGCCTGGTGGTGATTCCGGCGAATGCGGGAGCGCAGTCGCGTTCGCAGGGGCGCTCGATGGTCACGGCGCGGTACGGAATTGTGGCCGCGGAGAGTCCGCTGGCGGCGCAGGCGGGAGCGCAAGTTCTGTCGCAGGGCGGGAACGCGATTGACGCCGCGGTTGCCGCGAATTCGGTGATGGGCGTGGTCGAGCCGATGATGAACGGGATGGGCGGAGACCTGTTTGCCATCGTGTACGACGCGAAATCGGGCAAGTTGTATGGACTGAACGCGAGCGGCTGGTCACCGAAAGGCCTGACGCCGGAATTTTTGCGCGGCAAGGGAATCACGAGAATGCCGGCGAATGGAATTAATTCGGTGACTGTGCCGGGAGCGGTGGATGGCTGGAGCAAACTGCTCTCGCGCTTCGGCAAATTGACGCTCAAGCAAGACCTGGCCTCGGCGATTTTCTATGCGCGTGAAGGTTTCCCGGTGCCGGAATGGGACGCGATGTACTGGCAGGAAGCGGCGTCGGCCTTTCTGGCGAAGAATCCGGAGACGGCGCGCGTTTATTTGATCAATGGACAGGCGCCGAAAGTCGGAGAGATTTTCCGCAACGAGGATTTGGCGCACTCGCTGGAATCCGTGGCGAATGGCGGGCGGGACGCGTTCTACAAAGGCGAAATCGCGCAGAAAATAGTGGATTTTGAGAAGAGCGAAGGCGGAACGATGACCGCTGAGGATTTGGCGGATTATTCGGCGGAGTGGGTCGAGCCGCTTTCGACGGAATATCACGGCTGGACGGTTTACGAACTGCCGCCGAACGGGCAGGGAATCGCGGCGCTCGAAATGCTGAATATGATGCAGCAGTTTCCGCTGGCTCAGTACGGGCACAATTCCGTTGACGCGCTGCACGTGATGATTGAAGCCAAAAAATTGGCGTATGCGGATTTGCGGAAGTACATCGGCGACCCGCGCTTCAGCAAAATTCCCGTAGCGGGATTGCTGGCGGCGGATTATGCAAGAGAACGCGCGAAATTGATTGATATGTCCAAGGCGAATTGCAGCGTCGCGCCGGGAAATCCGCGCGCGGGAGACACGACGTATCTGACGGCGGTGGATGAGCAGGGGAACATGGTTTCGCTGATTCAGAGCAATTTCTCGGAGTTCGGCTCGCGCCTGGTGGCCAATGGGACGGGATTCGCTCTGCAAAATCGCGGCGCGCTGTTCAATCTGGAGGATGGGTCGCCGGACGTTCTCGCCGGGCACAAGCGGCCGCTGCACACGATTATTCCGGCGTTCATGGCCAAAGGCGACACGCGCATCGCGTTTGGCATCATGGGCGGATTCAACCAGGCGCAGGCGCACGCGCAATTTGTGTCGAACATCGTGGATTTTGGGATGAACATTCAGGCAGCGATGGAAGCGGCGCGGTTCACCAAGCTGAATTTTGACGGATGCAACGTGGACATGGAGGACCGCATTCCGGCGGACGTGCGCACGGCGCTCGCGGCGCGCGGTCATCAAATACGCGTGCTTGGGGACTATTCGGCGAATATGGGCGGCGGGCAAGTGACGGAGAGGAATTTCGCGACGGGCGTGAATTTTGGCGCGTCGGATCCGCGCAAGGACGGCGAAGCGATTCCGCAGCCCGCGCCTGACAAGCAGTGACGAGTGATAAGTGAAAAGTGGCGAGCTCACGTAGGCTCGCGGCTAACCATCGCAGTGACCAGAACTTTTCGCTGCGCAAACCTGTTGTCGAATTGGCACGGTAGTACGCGAGTACCATTGAAGTTCTTGCCTGATAACCGCTAAATATATGTTGCTCTAGGGATTGCGATAAATCCGCCATTTGGGTTGGCAATTTGGATACTGTGTGCGCGGCGCGAAGTGTTTTCCCGTGCTGCGCGTCCGCTTTGCAATAGAGTGAGGGCCAAGAAGCGCCATGCCTGGCAAAACGTCCAGCAAAAGTGAAACGGGGCCAAGGAAGCGCAAAACGGCGTCGTCGAATGGGCACTCCGGCGCTAACGGTACCTCCTCACGGGCAGGCAGCAGAGCGAATGGGCACACCGGCGCCAACGGCAAAAGCGGCGCGCACGAAAAAAACGGAAAGGAACACGCGCAGGCTCGCATCGAATTCGAGAAGTTCACTCCCGTAGCTGAAAATCCACGCGGTTTCGAAAATCCATTCCCTGGAATCGAAAACGCCGACGCGCGTTACCGGCAGATTGTCGAACAATTGCCGGCGATCACTTACATGGCGGAATTCGGGCTGGCGGGGACGTGGGAATACGTCAGCCCGCAGATTCATTCGCTGCTGGGATTTTCGCAGAGCGAATGGATGAATACGAAAGGCCTGTGGCTGCGGCAGGTGCATCCGGAAGATCGCGAGCGCGTGATGGAAGCGGAGGCGCGCAGCCAGCGAGAAGGCACGCGGTTTGAAGCGGAGTATCGGATGTACACGCGGGACGGACGGCTGGCGTGGTTCCGCGACCGCGCGGTGCTGGTCAAGAAAGACGGCAGGATTTTGATGCACGGCTTCATGCTGGACATCACAGAGGGACGCGAAGCGGAGCAGGCGCTGCTGAAGCTGAGCCGCCAGACCAACATGATTCTGAATTCCGCGGGCGACGGAATTTTCGGACTGGACCGCGATGGCGTGCTGACCTTCGTGAACCGCGCTTCGGCGCGCATGCTGGGCTACGAGCCGGAAGAGGTTATCGGACGCAACGGCCATTCGGTCTGGCACCACACGACCGCGGAAGGCAAGCCGTACCCTGAAGAGGAGTGCCCGATTTTCGCGGTTCTGCGCGACGGCGCCACGCGCCATGGCAGCGGCGATGTTTTCTGGCGCAAGGATGGATCGAGCTTCCCGGTGGAGTTCATCAGCACGGGGATTCGCGACGGCGATGAAATTGTGGGTTCGGTGATCACGTTTCGCGACATCACCGAGCGGCAGCGCGCGGAGAAGGCGCAGAAACAGGCGGAGGAGCGCTTCCGCAGCATTTTCGAGAACGCCGTGGAAGGGATTTATCAATCCACGCCGGACGGAAAATTCATCAGCGTGAATCCGGCGATGGCGCGGATGTTCGGCCATTCGTCGCCGGACGAAATGATCGAGGCGGTGAACGACATCGGCGCGCAGTTGTACACGGACGTATTGCAGCGGGAGAACTTCAAGTCGGCGATGGAAGAGCTCGGCACAATCGCGGGATTCGAGGCGCACGTTCTGCGGAAGGACGGCACGAAGATCTGGATTTCGGAAACGGCGCGCGCGGTGCGCAACGTGATTGGGCGCGTTTGCTACTACGAAGGAACGCTCGAAGACATTACCGCGAGAAAACGCGCTGAGGCCGAGCGGCAGGTGACGTTCGAGATTATTCACGCCGCAAACGTGACGGACAACCTCGACGAGCTGCTGCACCGCATTCATCAGTCGCTCTGCCGCGTGCTTTACGCCGAGAATTGTTTCGTCGCGCTGTACGATCCTGTGTCGTGCCTGTTTACGTTTCCGTTTTTCGTGGACAAATTCGACGCGGCGTTTCCGCCGCAGACCATGGACCGCAGTTGCACGAGCTACGTGTTTCGCAAAGGTGAGGCAAAGCTGATTCCGCAGGCGGCGTTTGACGACCTGGCGAGGCAGGGAGAAGTGGAACTGGTGGGCACGCCGTCGCCGTCATGGCTGGGCGTGCCGCTGCGAACGCCTTCAGCGACCATCGGCGTGCTGGTGGTGCAGCATTATGAAGACGCAGACGCCTACACGCAGCGCGATTTGGAATTCCTGAATTCCGTCGGCGGGCAGATTGCGCTGGCCATCGAGCGGAAGCGCGCGGAAACGGCGTTGCGCGACAGTGAAGCGCGCTTGCGCGTGTTGATCGAGCGGCTGCCGGCGATTTTGTGGACGACAGACAGAGAACTGCGTTTTACGTCATCGTTGGGTGCAGGGCTCGAGCGGCTGGGCTTGAAGCCCAATGAAGTGGTGGGCCTGTCGCTCTACGAATACTTTCAGACCGACGACCGCACGTTTGTGCCGATTGCGGCGCATCGGCGCGCGATGCTCGGCGAGTCGGTGACGTTTCACGTGGAATGGGGCGGCGGCTCGTATGCATGCCACGCGGAACCGCTGCGCGGTCCGGAGGGCGAGATTACCGGCGTGATCAGCATGGCGTTTGACATCACCGACCGCAAGCAGCTCGAAGCGCAACTGCGGCAGGCGCAAAAAATGGAGGCGGTTGGACGGCTGGCGGGCGGCATCGCGCACGACTTCAACAATTTGCTGATGGTGATTCAGGGCTACACGGAATTGCTGCTCGATAAACTTGGCGGCGAGCATCCGCTGCGGCGCAACGCGGATCAGATTCATGAAGCGTCGCAGCGCGCGGCTTCGCTGACGAGGCAATTGCTGGCCTTCAGCCGCAAGCAAATGCTGGCGCCTCAGGTGCTGAATGTTCAAGACGTGGTTACGGACATGGAGAAAATGCTGCGACGGCTGATTGGCGAGGACATCGAGCTGGTGACGGTGAACGCGCCGGAGCTGTGGCACGTGCGCGCGGACCGCAGCCAGGTGGAGCAGGTGATTTTGAATTTGGCGGTGAATTCGCGCGACGCGATGCCGAATGGCGGCAAGCTGACCATCGAAACGTGCAACACGGAGCTGGATAGTTCGTATTCGCGGCAGGCGGTGGTCGAGCCGGGGCAATACGTGCTTCTCGCGGTGAGCGATACGGGAATCGGGATGGACGCGGCGACACAGGCGCACATTTTCGAGCCGTTTTTCACCACGAAAGAAAAAGGGAAGGGAACGGGGCTGGGCCTCGCGACGGTGTACGGCATCGTCAAGCAGAGCGGAGGCTACATCTGGGTGTACAGCGAGCCGGGCAAGGGAGCGGCGTTCAAGGTTTATCTGCCGAGAGTGATTAAAACGGCGGAGCAGGCCGCGCAAAAGCCGGAACCGAGGCGCTCCGGACGCGGTTCGGAGACAATTTTGTTGGTGGAAGACGAAAAGGGCGTGCGCGAATTGGCGCGCGAGTATCTGACGGAAGCGGGTTACATTGTGCTGGAAGCGGAAAATGCCGAGCAGGCGTTGCGCGTCGCGCGCGAGAGCACGGCGAAAATTGATTTGCTGTTCACCGACGTGGTGATGGCCGGAATCAGCGGGCGCCAGCTGGCGGAGCAGATGCAGCAGCTTCGGCCGGGGCTGCGCGTATTGTATATGTCTGGCTACACGGACGAGGCTATTGTGCATCACGGGATTCTTGGGCGCGGGATGGCGCTGCTGCAGAAGCCCTTTACGCTGAATTCGCTGGCGCTGAAAATCCGCGAAACGCTCGACCAGGCTTCCGAAAACTAGCACCCGCACACACTCGCAAAATTCCTTTCCGCGTTTGCTTTCATTTCCGCGGCTCGATAGCATGTCCGTTTTACGCAACTCCGCGGAGGCTTAACTTGATTCGCAATCTTGCGTCAAAACATTTCGCAACTCGCGCCGTGCATGCCGGTGAACGCCAGCGGCCCGACGGATTTGTTCCGATGTCCACGCCGATTTACAGCTCGGCGACGTTTCTGTACGACCATCTGGCGGAGATTGACGCTATCAGCGCGGGCGAGCGCACGGGCTTCACGTATTCACGTCACGCGAATCCGACGAATGCGGCGCTCGAAGAGGCGGTCGCGTCGCTGGAATCGGCGCCAGCCGGCAGCGTGGCAGTGAGCCTGGCATCAGGGATGTCAGCGATTCTGCTGGCGCTGCTTGCGGCGGGCATCGAGCACGGCAGCAAAATCGCGGCGTCGCAGGACCTGTACGGCGTGACCACGAAGTTCCTGCTCGAAGTGGCGGCGCGATGGGGAGCGGAGATTCAGTTTGTGGATGTGTTCAGCGCGGCGGGACGCCAGGAGTTGTGGAAGTTCAAGCCCAACGCGCTGATTGTCGAGAGCCTGACGAATCCGCTGTTGCGTATTGCAGATTTTCCGGCGCTGATGGCGGAAGCACGCGCGCATAAAACGCGGGTCATTGTCGACAACACGTTCGCCACGCCGCTGCTTTTTCAGCCGCTCAAGCACGGCGCGGATTTCGTGGTGCACAGCGCGACAAAATATTTTGGCGGGCATGGGGATTTGACCGGCGGCGTGCTGATTGCGAGGGAAGAGTTTGCGACAGAGACGCGTTCGTTTGCGCGGCTGGTCGGAGCGGTGCTGGGGCCGTTCGAGGCGTGGCTGACGCTGCGCGGGCTGAAGACTTTGCCGTTGCGTTTTGCGCGGCACTGCGAAAATGCGCGCGCGCTGGCGGAATTCTTGAGCGGGCATCCGCGCATCGAGCAGGTGTTTTACCCGGGC
>DASUAV010000164.1:0-17471 GCA_035763605.1 Candidatus Acidiferrales bacterium | reverse complement strand
CCCGTTTGCCCGCCGCTGGAGACCCAGCTTTTCGTCCCGTTGAGAATATAAAAATCGCCGTCGCGCACGGCTCGCGTTTGAATCGCGGCGGCATCGGAGCCGGCTTGTGGTTCCGTGAGGCAAAACGAGCCGAGAATTTCGCCGCGCGCGAGCCTCGAAAGATATTTTTTTCGTTGCGCTTCCGTGCCGCATTTCCACACCGGAACAGCGACCACGGAATTGGTCACGCTGAGCGTGACGGCGGTGGAAGCGCAGACGCGCGCGACTTCTTCGAGCATCACGACGTAGCTGACCGTGTCCATGCCTGCGCCGCCCCACTCTTCCGGGACGAGCATGCCACAGCAGCCCAGTTCGCCGAGCTTGCGCAGCTCCGCCGCGGGGAATTTTTCTTCGCGTTCGTAGGCGCGCAGCACGGGACGCATTTCCGTCTCCATGAACTGCCGCACCGTGTCGCGCAGCACTTTTTGTTCCGAATTGAGCGAGAAATCCATGCACACTCCGCCGCAAACAATTGAACCCGTGATGCTATCACGAAACTGAAAGGCCTCAGGTCTGAAGACCTGAGCTACATCCGATCGCACGCACGCAGCGCAATACGATTGAAATTTAATGTGTTGAAACCGGTTTTTCAAAAAGCAAGAAGTAGTAGCTGCGGCTGCCTTCGTCCGGCGGCTTGAATCCGGGCAGCTCCTTCACGAACTGGAAGCCATTGTGCGTGAAATCGTCGCGCACAAGCTCTTTGGGAATGTGGTGCGGCTGGTAGTAACTTTCGCGCGGCTGCCCCGGCTCGGCGGGTGCGTCAATGATTCCCAAAACGCCTCCCGGTTTGAGCGCCTTGTACATACCCTGAATCATGTCGTTGTAATCGTGGAATTCGTGATAGGCGTTGCAGACTAAAATCGCGTCCAGCGTTCCGACGGGCAGCTTTGGATCGTCCGGCGCGCCGACAATCGTCTGGATCTGCGGCAAATTTTCTTTTTGCGCGCGGGACTGTACGTCCGCCATTTCCTTTTCGCGCAGATCTTCCGCGTAAACTTTGCCGTTCGGCCCAACGCGCTGCGCAAAATGGAACGTGAAATATCCGCCGCCCGCGCCGATGTCTCCGACCGCGCTGCCTGCTTTCAATCCCAGCGCGTCCATCACTTCGTTCGGACGCTGCCACGCGTCGCGCTGCGCCGTGTCATTCTGCGCGCGAAGCGGCTCAGCGACGACGCACAGCATTCCCACCACAAGCGCGAGCCACATCCACGCCAACGGCAGCCGTGAAATCTTGCGAAATTGATGGCGCAACATCGGTCTCCTCCTCAATAATTCCGTTTCTCAGAATCCTGCGCGCGTTTCAGGATTGCCCCAGGCTCGGTCTGTCCGCGAGCGCGCGGCTGCGTTTTTGCCGTTCCGTAAAGAAATAAATCGGCAGGCCGGCGACCACGGTCAGAATCGCCAAAACCGACGGCAGCGGACGGCTCACCAGTGCCGCGCCCATTATGTACGCAGTCGCTACCAAATAAAACAGAGGCACGAATGGGTAGCCAAGCACGCGATAGGGCCGCTCGCGCAGCGGCTGCTTTCGCCGCAGCAAAATTACGCCCGCGACCGCCATCCACGGGAAAATGCCCAGCGCGAATCCGATGTAAGTGAGCAATTGCTCGAACGTGCCGGTCAAAATCATCAGCACCGCGCAAAACCCCTGCACAGCAATCGAAAGCGCCGGCGTTTCAAACCGCGGATGAATGCGCGCGGCGAAACGGAAGAAGAGGCCGTCGCGGGCCATGGCAAAGTAAACGCGTGGGCCCAGGAAAACGTACGCGCTCACCGCGGCAAACAGCATTATGCTCACGGCAATCGCGAGCCCCGCCGCGGCTCGTGAGCCCAGAGCATGTCCCACAGCGATTGCCCCGACGGCGACCTGTCCGCTGAGCGCCGAAGTCGGCGCCGCGTAAAAGAAAAATACGTTCACCGCTAAATATAGCGCGGCAATGGCCAGCGTCCCAAGCAGCAGAGAAAGCGGAAGATTGCGCGAGGGACGTTCAACTTCTTCAGCGAGGTAGGCGGAGCTGTTCCATCCGCTGTACGCGAACATCGCCCAGAGCAGCGCGAGACCGAACTGGCTGGCGCTGCCGGGCGTTACCGCGTTCGCGGAATTGCGCAGAAACTGCCAATTCCCTGCACCTCGGAAGAAGGCCCACGAAATCATCCCGGCGAGCAAGCACACGGCGAAAACCGCGAGAGCCTTCTGCAGGCGGCTGCCGCGGCGCACGCCGGTGCAATGCAAGACCGTCAGCACCACCACAATTGCGGCGGCGAATCCTTTTTGCGCGAGCCAGGTATCGGGCAGCAAGCCGGCAGTTTTTAGATACGCGGCGCAGGCTACGGCTGACGCGGCGATTGGAGCGGAAAATCCGACGAAGAAACTCGTCCATCCGGTGAGGAAAGCGGCGGGACGCCCGTAGATTTCGCGCAAATAGACATATTCCGCGCCCGCTTGCGGCATCATCGTAGCCAGCTCGGCATAACTGAGCGCGCCCGCCAGAGCGACCATGCCGCCGACTATCCAGCAAATCATAACCAGCAAACTGCTGCCCAGGCGCGCCAGCATTAAGCCAGATGTCGTGAAAATGCCTGCACCGAGCATGGCGGTCACAACGAAACTCGACGCCGCGAACAGGCCCAGACGGCGCCGCAGTTCTCCCGGCGCGTTCGCATGTGCTGTTGACAAGGAATTCATGAACAGTCCGGTCGGATTGCCAGACGCCCGCGAAGCCCAAGAAGATCACTGGTATTTCCATTTCGTCCGCGAGCGTTCTTATTTGCGGCAAACATTTGCGGGCTCGGAGGCAGATTACATCTTAATCAGTTCGCGCAGGCGGCGCGTTTGCGAGCGGCTGACGGGAATTTCGGTAACGCGCTTGTCGTTCATCTTCAGCAGGAATGTGGATTTGAACCACGGCACCACTTCCTTGATGTAATCAATATTCACTAGATACGAGCGGTGCGCGCGCCAGTAATGGTCGGATTCGAGGGAGGCCTGCAATTCTTCGAGCGTGCGGAAATTCGAGGCGCCCTGCGAGTCCTTCGTGAAAATGGTAATTGAGCCGTCCTGAATCGCGGCGTAGACCATTTCGCTGGCGTCCACCAGGAACATCTTCTGCTGCGTTTTCAGCAGCAGCTTGGCGCCCATGCGTTTTGGCGATTCGGCGGCAGCGGGCTTGGGCACGCCAAGTTGCTCGACTAAATTTTCCAAACGCTCCATTGGCGAGGATTGCGCTTCGAGCAGTCTTTTCGCGCGCTGCACGGCCTTGGCGATGCGCGCTTTGTCGAACGGCTTCAGCACGTAATCCACCGCGTTCACTTCGAAGGCGTCCACCGCGTATTCGTCGTACGCCGTTGCGAAAATAATTTGCGGCATTTTGATTTTTTTCTCGGCGAGTTTTTTGATGACGCCGAAGCCGTCGAGGCCGGGCATTTGCACGTCGAGAAAAACGAGGTCGGGTTCGTGCTCTTTGATTAGGTTAACTGCATCGAGGCCGTTTTTTCCCTGGCCGACGATGTGAATTTCAGGAATCGGCTTCAGCAGATAGGCGAGTTCCTCGCGAGCAGGACGTTCATCGTCAATGATCAGCGTGTTGATGGGCATAAGCGCGCGTGGACGCGACTACCGCGCCCAGTATACGCAATCTAATGCGACGCCGCCAATTCGCTGCCCGGCCCTCAGTGCCGCTCATTCACAAATCTTCTGGTTTAAGGCCGGTATGCTTGGCGATTCGCGAGAGCATCTTGGGCCCAATTTCCACGCTTTCATGAAATGCCCAGACGTACTCACCCAAAGACGGATGGGAAAGAACGATATGCGAGCCTCTTTGTGATTTGATCGTGAAGCCGATCCGCAGAAGTGCGCGCAGGACCTTTGAAGCCTTCGTGCTTGGCCAAACGCTCAACGGCGGGAGGCGACCGAGATAGTGAAGGAATCGCTGGGTTCTCTTTGCTCTTCGATGCGATCAGCGAGCACACGAAGAGCAAGCGCCTGAGCGGCGGCTGCAGCTTCTTTTTCCGTTTTTCCGTAGGCGAGAACGCCAGGCAGTTCGATGACCTCCGCTATCCAGCGGCCATCGTCTTCCCGCTCCGTTTCGATTGTGTACTGTGCCTTTGCCATGCGCATAATAGCAGTTTACCACGCGCTGACTTCACCGGCTCGTGGTCGTGAAGCTAGTCGTAGTATTCCGTGCCGAGGTGCGTGATGAGCTGCTCGCCCATCATCCAGCGCAAAGTGTTTTTCAGCTTCATGGATTGAATGAACAAATCGTGCTCGGGATAAAGCTCCGGCGCGCACATGGGCGACTTGAAGTAGAAGCTGAGCCATTCCTGAATGCCGTGCATCCCGGCGCGCTGCGCCAAGTCGAGGAAGAGCACCAAATCCAGCACAATCGGCGCGGCCAGGATCGAGTCGCGGCAAAGGAAATCCACTTTGATCTGCATCGGATAGCCCAGCCAACCGAAAATATCAATGTTATCCCAGCCCTCTTTGTTGTCGCCGCGCGGCGGGTAATAGTTGATGCGCACCTTGTGATAAAAATCGCCGTAAAGTTCGGGATAGAGCTTCGGCTGAAAAATGTATTCCAGCGCGCCGAGCTTCGACTCTTCTTTCGTTTTGAACGAGCCGGGATCGTCGAGTACTTCGCCGTCGCGATTGCCGAGGATGTTCGTTGAAAACCATCCGTGCACGCCGATCATGCGCGCTTTGAATCCCGGCGAAAGAATTGTTTTCATCAGCGTCTGGCCGGTCTTGAAATCCTTGCCGCAGACGGGCACGCGGTTTTTATGCGCCAATTCCAGCAGCGCGGGCAGCTCCGCCGTCAAATTCGGCGCGCCATTGGCAAACGGCACGCCCTCCTTAATCGCCGCGTATGCATAGAGCATCGAAGGCGCGATAGCTTCGTGATTTTCCTTCATCGCGCGCTCGAAACTCGCCACCGTCTCGTGAACTTTGTCCTGCTTCAGAAAAACTTCCGTCGACGCGCACCAGACCATCACCGTGCGTTCCACCTTCGTGGTTTTCTTGAATTCGCGAATGTCCTCGCGTATCTGCTCGGCCAGCTCGAATTTATTCCGCGCTTTCTTCACATGCTCGCCATGCAGATTCTTCACGTAGTTCTGGTCGAACGCCGCCTTCATCGGCGTGATTTTGCTCAGGAACGGCTGCACTTTCGCCAGATGATGCGCGTCCAGCACGCCGGCTTTTGTGGCCGCTTCATGCGCCGTGTCCGGAAAAAGATCCCAGCCTCCGAAAACGATGTCGTCGAGGTTCGCCAGCGGCACAAACTCCTGAATTTTCGGCGTGCGCGAATCGGTGCGCTTGCCAAGGCGAATCGTGCCCATTTGCGTCAGCGAACCCACCGGCAGCGCCTCGCCTTTGCGCACAAGTTCCACGCCGGCCATGAACGTCGTGCTCACCGCGCCGACCCCCGGCGTCAAAACGCCAAGTTTGCCCTTTGGCCGCGCGATTTTCCCCGGTTTCTTCAATTTTCGCTCCTTGTATGAATGTGGAATTCAACCGCGCCTTCGGCTGCCGCTCAAGATTGCGCAGAAAAAATTGCGCCGAATCGCCTGTTTAGAAAACACCACTCAGAAAACCAAGTATGATGCGCGAACCGCATCTGATTTGCAACGCGTTTCCGAGGAATGTAGAAAAGTTCGGCGAAAAGGCGCGGCGGCGGCATTTTGATTTCGTGACATTCAGCCCTCGGGAGAGTACAAGAGAAACAATTGTGCGGCTCGTCGTAAGCAAGACTAGCGGCCGGAGGCAACCATGCTGCTAAAAGAATTGAAGTTCGCCTGGCGCACGCTGCGCAAGAGCCCAATTTTCACGCTGACCGCGGCGATCACCATTGCACTCGGCGTAGGCGCGAGCACGGCCATTTTCAGCGTGACCAACGCGGTGCTGCTCAAACCCCTCCCGTATAAGAATCCCAGTCAACTCGTCGTCGCCTGCAGCGACATGACCGTGCGCCACGTCCGCGACTTCCCCCTTTCCAACGAAGAGTACGTGGATTTGCGGAATGCCACGAAAAATGTTTTCGAGGACATGGCGGGCGTATTTACGTTCAAATTTATTTTGCCGCAGGAGGACGGAACACCGGAGCAAGTGCGCGTGGCGATCGCGACGGTGAATTTTTTCGACCTCATGGGCGCGAAAATTGCCTACGGACGCGATTTCTCGCCGCAGGACGGATTGCCGCAACCAGCGCCGCCCGCGCCGGGCTCGGCGCAAACAGGAGCGCCACCGCCGCCGCGACTTCCCGTGATGGCGATCCTTAGCTACAACTATTTCCAAAGGCGATACGGCGGGAATCCATCGGTGATCGGACAGATCATCCACTCGCAAGGGCAGATTAGTCCGGTGATCGTCGGCGTGCTCGCGCCGGGATTCAAGCTGTACTTCCCGCCTGAAGCGCAGACGGAAGCGGATCCCGACGTGTGGATTGCAAATCGAATCCGCTACGACGTCAGGAATCGAAATTCTGTATCAATTCGCGCCGTGGGACGGCTGAAACCGGGCGTATCGCTGGCGCAAGCCCAAGCCGAGGCTGATAACGTCGCGGCGCAGGCGCGAAAAGATTATCTGATCGACCGCACCGCGGGGTATGCGATTCGCCTCGAGCCGATGCGCAAGCATCTCGTTTCGGAAGTGCAGCCGACGATTTTGGCGCTCATGGGCGCGGTGATTTTTTTGCTGCTGATTGCGTGCGCCAACGTGGCGAACTTGCTGCTGGTCCGCGCGTCTTTGCGGGAACGCGAACTGGCGGTGCGCGCGGCCATCGGCGCGACGCGCTGGCATCTGGCGCGACAAATGCTGACCGAGGCGGTCTCTCTCGCTGCGCTGGGCGCGGCAGGCGGCTTGGCGCTGGCGTGGGCCGGCATTCGCGAACTGCTGGCCGTCGCTCCGGCGACATTGCCGCGCATGGACACGATTCGCATTGACGGCCCGGTGCTGATCTTCACGGTTGTCGCCGCGCTCGCAGCTGCGGCGATTTTTGGATTGGTCTCCGCATGGAAAGCGTCGCGGCCCGATATCGTGACCGTGCTTGGCGGCAGCACTCGCAGCGAAGGATTGAGAGGCGGAGGCTTGCTGCGGAAGCTTGTGGTGGTAATAGAGGTCGCCCTTTGTTTCGTGCTGCTGGTCGGCTCGGGATTGATGTTCCGCAGCTTCCGCGATTTGGAACGGACGAATCCCGGATTCGATCCGCACGGGCTGCTGACGTTCCAAATTCTCGGTAATCTCGGCGGCCAAACGTCCGCTTCGCGCGCGGCGGCTGTACGCGAAATTCAGCAGCGGCTGCAAGCGATTTCGGGCATCCAGAGCGTCACCGCGACAGATAGTTTTCCTCTGGCCGGCGGCTTTTTCCCGCTCCGCTGGGGCACGCTCGATGCCGGCTCGGATGCGGGTAAGTTTCGAGCGATGGATCCCGCATTCGTCCTGCCCGGATATTTTCAAACCATGCACATCCCGCTGCTCGCGGGACGAACGTTCACGGACGCCGACAATGTGCCCATCCCCGACGCCGTACTGCGAAGTAAAAACCCCGGCAGCGCGGGGCATGACGTTGTGGTGATTGACGAAGACCTCGCCAAGAAAGCCTTTCCGAATGGCTCGGCGGTGGGCAAGCAGATTTTGATACGCACGCGCACGCCGGAGGCGGAGCCGGTGGAAGTAATTGGCGTGGTGGCGCACATGCATGATGAATCTCTGGCCGTCCCTGGCCGCGAGCAGCTGTACTTCGCGGATGCATTTGGCGGCTCGGGCGGAGTGCAAACGTGGGCCATTCGAACAACGGGGAACGCCGCCAAGTATGGCAACGATATCCGCGCGACAATCAAAAAGATCAATTCCAATCTTCTCGTCGCGGAGATGCAAACAGCAGATCAGTTGGTCGGCAAGGCGGAAGCGGGCACGATTTTTTCCCTGCTGCTGATTGGCGTCTTCGCAGTAATTGCCGTAGTGCTGGCTGCTGTGGGGCTTTACGGCGTCCTGGCCACGGTTGTGCGCCAGCGGACAGCAGAAATCGGCGTGCGCATGGCTCTCGGCGCGCAGCCATCGCGGATTTTCAAATTGATTGTCGGGCAGGGGCTGCGATTAACGGTAGTCGGGATCATCGCGGGCGTCGCGGCGGCGTTTGCGCTGACGCGACTGATGAGCACCATGCTGGTCGGAATTAAAGCGACCGACCCGGCAACTTTCGCCGCCATGACGATACTCTTCCTGATCATTGCCGCCCTCGCGGCATGGCTCCCCGCCTGGCGCGCATCACGGGTGGACCCGAACGAAGCCTTGCGCCAACAATAGTCTCGTAAGCGCTATTCGCTGTGCAGCGCCGAAATTGGCGAGACGGACGCGGCCCGCACAGCAGGAATGATGGCGGCAATCAGCGAGCAAATCCCCAGCGCGCCGGCGGCAACTGTCAGCGCCAGCGGATCCCAGGAGGAAACCCCATAAAGTTCGGAGCCAATGAGACGGCCGGCAGCGAGCGCCAGAGGAATTCCTACCAGCAGGCCGATTAAGACGCGCTGGAAAGCGCCGCGCAGGATGAGCTGTACAACGCTTGCGCGGTTGGCTCCGAGCGCCATGCGAATGCCAATCTCATTGGTGCGCTGCGCGACAGTGTAGGCGGTAACTCCGTACAACCCAATAGCGGCAAGTAGAAGCGCGACAATCCCAAAAAGTCCGGCCAGCGTCGCAACAGCACGTTCCTCGTCAAAAGACAGATCAACCTGCTGCTGCAAAGTCCGAATCCACGTGATGGTGACGTCCGGATCGATATTGCCCAGCATGCGAGTGAGAATGGGCTCGAGCTTTCCCGGCGACGCGTTGGTTTCGAGCAGCATGCCTGAGATCAAGTGCGAGCGAAATTCGATGTTTTCTGCCAGTTCGCTCTTATAAGTCACCGATTGAGACAAGGGAACATAAAACATGGGAAACGGCGGCAATTTGAAGCCCCAACTCGCAAAATGCGCGTTGGCAACGACTCCAACGATGCGGAATGTCCCCGCGTTTTCCGGCGTATCCATGCCGAAGTGCTGACCGAGAGGATCCTCGCCCGTCTTGAAAAAACGTTTGACGAACGCCTGATTGACGATAGCAACGGGCGCGGTAGTCTCGTTGTCCGCGGCGCTGAAATAGCGCCCGCGAATGAGCGGAACTCCGAGGGTCTGAAGATAATTGACACTGACGCGATCCCATGAAGACCCGGTTTCGTTACCCGGTCCGGGAGCGGACGTTCGTCCCGCGATTTCGATTGGTTCGCCCCAATTATCAGTGAGGGGATTGTAGAGAGCCAGGCCGGAGCCTCGCACGCCAGGGGTTTGATCCAGATTGTCTTCGATGCGGCGGTAGAGGGCAGTCAGTTGCGGTGCGGTATCGGCGGTAGCTGGATTGTGAAGCAAAACCAGTGCGCGATCCTTGATGGGATAGCCGAAGTTTTGGCTTTCCAGATTGCCGAGGCTGCGCGCAAGCATGGTGGCTCCAGCCACGAGAGCGACTGATACGCTGAATTGGAGGACCAACAGGGCTTTGCGCGCGAACGAGGAACGTCCGGCGGTACTGCGGCCGGAGCCGCGCAACGCTTCCGCAGGATCCGTTCGCGTGGCGAACCAGGCGGGAGCTACACCGAAAATAATTCCGGTGAGCAGCGCAAGGGCGAAAGCAAATGCGAGAACGAGCAGCGACGGCGTGGCGCTGATGGGCAGAAAATTCACACCGTTGAACGCCAGCGCGATAAGCAGACGCGCGGCGGCTACGGCGACGATAAGCCCAGCGATTCCTCCGGCTATCGCCAGCAGAACGCTTTCCGTGAGCGCCTGCGCCACGATTTGCCGTCGCGTCGCGCCCATGGCCATGCGCACTGCGGTTTGTCCGCGGCGATTTACGGCGCGAGCTAGCAGCAGATTCGCGACATTCGCGCAGGCAATCAGCAAGACCAGACCACAGACCGCGAACAGGATTTGCAGGCTGCGACCGTACTCCTCTTTCATTTGCGCGACGCCGGCCCCGGCAGGAACAACGTTGATGAATTGCTTCGGCAGGTTGCGGATTTCATCCTGCATCCAGTTTGCAGGATAACCCGAATCGTGTTGAATCCACCGGCGCAGCACGCCAGTGAGCCGCGCGGACATTCCCGCCGTGGAAGCGCCCGGGCGCAAACGGCCGATCATGCGAAGCCATGCGGCCGTGGATTGGTGCAGCAGGTTGCCGGCGCCATTAATCAGGGGCTCCTGGTGAAGCGGTATCCAAATTTCGGGCGGATCAGCACGAAGAGTTTCACCGAAAAATCCGGGAGGTGCGACGCCGATCACCGTGAAAGAATGGCCTTCGATGTCAAAGGCAGAGCCGATGACGGCCGGATTGGAGGCATAAAGCGTCTGCCAGGTGCGGTGGCTTAGGATAGCAACCGGCACGGAACCTTCGGTATCATCTTTGCGAATGAACAGGCGTCCTGCGAAAGGGCGAATCCCCAAAGTCGAAAAATAGCTCCCTGTGACGTATTCAGCGGCAAGCGCGTGCGCGACCGATTCAACCCCCTCGCGGCGCACGCTCATGTGAACTTCGCCGGCCCGGAAGGCCGTGGTCTCTTCGAACTCGGGCGTTTGAGACTTGAGAACCTCATAGAGCGGGTACGAATACATGCCCCACCGATCCTGCGATCCGCTCTGGACACAGCAATCATTACCGTCACCGACACGGTAGAGAGCGGCTGGATCAGATACGGGCAAAGAGCGGAGCATCACCGCATGAATCAGCGTGAAAATCGCGGTGGTGCCGCCGATTCCGAGAGCCAAAGTGAGCACAGCGGAGATGGTGAAAACTGGCGCAAGCCGAGATTGACGCAGCGCGTAGCGTATCTGGAAGAGTAAGTTGTGCATGATGGCCCGTCAAAGCCTGCGCAGAAAATGAACCGGCTCGAGGTTTGGTACCGCATCAACACAACCGATTAGACGAGGTATGGCGTGTTTGGTTAGACAGGCACCATGAAGAACTGGGTTCGAAAATGGGAGCCGCGCTTACGAACGCCCAATGTGTACGTGCCCGAATCCCGTGGACACTTCGAGCGGCAGCCCGCCAGAGCCGAGTTTACCGCGAACGGAAGAATGTTCTTCTGATCCAGAAACCGTGAGTGGAATCTCCGTGGAAACATGCCCGAATCCTGAGCTCGCTTCGATATCCGCGTTCAAATCCGCGGGCACGTCCACGTCCACGCTCCCGAATCCCGATTCCACGCGGCAATCGCCCGTGATTTTCGAGCCGGGATCAATCTGCGCGTGAATGCTGCCGAAGCCGGTTTTCAGTTCCAGTCGCTCGAAGCGCCCCTCGGTTCGCACGTCGCCAAATCCCGTGTTGCCGTTGAATTCCCCGTTGAATCGCGGAAACCGAATTTTGCCGAAGCCGGTGTCCACGCGCGCTTTTCCTTGCAAGTTCTCGCCGGAAATGTCGCCAAAGCCGCTGTGCAGATCAAGCTGCGTTCCCGAGGGCACTTCCAATTCCACGTACACCTTGGGCGAATGCATGTGAAACCAGCCGCGGTCGTGATGCTTCGGCGTTTCGATGCGAATCTCCACGCGATTTCCATCCTGCGTATCGCGTACTTCCACTTCGCCGGGCTGAATGCGCCAGTATTCGGTTGTCACCGTCGCGTGAATCACGTTCGACGCGCCATTCACCACGTGCACGTCGCCAAAATCCGCTTCGACGCGCAACTCCGCCCCTGAAGCCGAAACGTTCCACGTCTTCGTCCATGTTCCGTCCGCCGCAAACGCTCGCGCCGCGAAAATCGCGCACGCAAAGCAAATCGCCGCCGCAAACGCACCCGTTCTGCGCATCATCGCTTCCTCCTGAATCTCGCCCTAGCTCTTCGAAATGTGAATGGAACCGTCCCCCGTATGCACAACCAGCGGCGGGCCGCCGGAACCGATCTTCCCGCGAATCGTCGAACGCGACAGGTCTCCTTGCATCGTCACTGGAAAATCGAGCGTAATGTGCCCGTCGCCCGTATGCGCATCCAGATCCGCATTCATTCCGTCCGGCAAGCGCAGCGTCACGCTGCCGTCGCCGGAACGCAGCGCCCAATCGCCGCCCATCTTGGAACCGCTCCGCGCTTCGGCCGTTACGCTGCCGTCGCCCGATTGCAGCCGCAGCGAGTCAAATCGCCCATTGACATCAATACGCCCATCGCCAGAGTCCGCATCCAAATCGCCGTCAAATCCGTCGCCGCGAATGTGCCCGTCGCCGGAGTGCAGCCGCACGTGTCCGGCCAGACCGTTCGCTTCGATGCTGCCGTCACCGGTCGAAATACGCAGCTGGCCGTGAAACGCCTGCGACGTCACGCTGCCGTCATGCGTCTCCACGTCAAAATCCGCCTCATGCGGCACGTGCAATTCGATGCGCACAGAGCGATTGTTCCATCCAAAACTGAAATGAAACGAAGGCACGTGCACTTCCAGCGTAATATCGTTGCCCATCTGCGTCTCCACGATGCGGACGCCGCTGTCGCTTCCCTGCTTCGCAATCGGCCAGCCCGTCGTGGTCACGTGCGCGTCAACTTCATTCGCCGCCGACTGATACAAATCCACGCGTCCATCATTCGTAATGACCCGTAGATTCGGCCTCCCGGTCAGCTTATAACTCTTGGACCAATCATCCGCATGGGCCGGAACCGCGACCAGTCCCGCGAACAAAGCCGCCACGCCCGCAGCGCACCACAAGCGCGTCAACAATCTCGTCATAGCCACTCCTCCTGTCACATTGGTACGCAAATGGTAGCTGAAAAGTTCGATTTCGGGCTACCGCTATTGCTTGGCAGTTTGTTCGCTGAATTTAGACGCACAGGAAAGTACAACGTGAGCCTCGGAACGAATGCAGCTCACGTCTTCGGCGATGTAACTCACGCCCCTAGGCCCTGAGCTTTTTTTGGCTTACTGCTGAAGTCTGCCCGCCGGGGCGAGCTCACAAAAAGAGGACGCCGATGAGAAAAGATGAATCATCGGCGTCCCCTGCCGGCCTGCGGACTTAACCGCTACTCACGCGTTCCTGTCTTACTCACCCGCTTACTTCAAACGCGCTTCGCAGGCTCGGAACTCGCGCTGACTGTCCACCACCCTGCTTACGCTGCGTGGCGCATTTCGTGGCGCGTGATTCTCTCGGCGCGCTGCTTCATCCCCGTCGAAGCGCCGCCCATTGCCGCCAGCCAGCCCAAAAACATGGCCACGAAGCCAACCCAGCCAATGCTGGAAAAGAGCGACAGTATGTATGAGCTATGCGTGGTGAGGTACGGCGTCCCATTTGCGGTTCCGCCCACGATCGCGCTTTCGCCCAAGCCGAGAATGAGCAGCACACCAACCACTGAGAGTCCGAACATGGCCATTCCGTGCACGGCGCCATCGCGCGCTGTCGCGATTCCCGCCAGTTTGCCGGTTACCATGCCGGCCACGTACATGGCGATAATCGTGAGAACAATCGCCCAGATGTCCATTCCGGTACCCATGCCTCGCACTGGCCGCGGCGCGTTCGGATTCGCCGCTGTTGCGAACACGGCCATACCGAGCACGCCAAAAATCGACCAGATCGCCAGAAAACTGAATGTTCCTGCCCAAATCGCTCCCCAGTCGGGGCTGCGTCCAACCGCGATAATTTCCTCTTCGCGATACACATCATCTGGCATTGTGAACCTCCATTAAGTAACAATTTGCAACTTCATATATCAATGCTCTTTTAGCATTATGGGATTCGAGGCCGCGATATTCTCTCGGAAGTATGCGGTACTTGCGCGCAGAACTTTTTGTAATCATTCGTCTTAGCTATTTGGACTACTACAAACTCCCGACACGCAAAATTCTGCGGACAATGCTTTGTCGTTTTTATCGCCTGTACAATCTGGACCTGCGTCGGGCCCTCTCCGCGCGTTACCGCCGGCGCTGGCACCCGGGCCGAAGCGCGCCGGAATGCGCGCCACGCCAGATTTTTTTGTCGGGGCCGATTTTTTCCATCGGCCCCGTATGGCGCTGACGTTGCTCCAGGACACGCGATGAAGGGACGCTGTTTCCCTCAGCGCACCGTTTCTGCACTGCTTAAACTCTCTTCGTTGAGCGCCCAACCTGCAAACCGTCATTCCGAGCGTAGCGAGGAATCTGCATTTTCTCCTCCGCGCGCATTGCCATTCGCAGAATTTATGGCACAATCTTCTGCCGAAGAATTTTCGCCGATACTCTGCCTAAAGGGAGAAAGAATGAGATTCATCCGAAAAGTGGCCTGCATTGAGTCCGTCGCGCTGGCGGCTTTGTGCGCGTTCGCGCTTTCCTCCTTCGCCCAGACGAAAACCGTTCATCATCCAGCCAAAAGGAGAACTATGTCCGCTGCCGGCTCGCTTCTGCATCCCGAATCGCTGCACGCCACCGCTCCAGCCGTTTACCACGTCAAATTCCATACCACCAAAGGCGATTTCACCATCGAAGTTACGCGCGCCTGGGCTCCCAACGGCGCCGACCGCTTCTACAATCTCGTCGAGCATCATTTCTATGACAACGCCACGCTTTTCCGCGTCGTCCCGCATTTCGTCGTGCAGTTCGGCATACCCGCCGACCCGAAAATCGGCCGCATCTGGACCAACGCCAATATCAAAGACGATCCTGTGAAGCAGAGCAACATTCGCGGCTACATCACCTACGCGCAGAGCTCCGCGCCCAATTCGCGCAGCACGCAGGTATTCATCAATTATGGCGATAATTCGCGCCTCGACGAAATGCGCTTCGCGCCATTCGGCAAAGTGACGGAAGGAATGTCCGTGGTGGACTCGTTCTACGGCGGGTACAAAGACCAGCCCACCGGCTTGCAAGATCAGATCACCAATCAGGGCAACGCTTTCCTCGAGAAAAATTTCCCCAAGCTCGACAAAATCCTCACCGCGCGCGTCGTCCCTGCGTCAACCGGCACAGCGCATTCTGCGGCGCCGCACAAGCCCGCGTCCCACTAGCACGTTACTCGGACTCGTGGGGGCGGGGCTTGCCGCTCCTGCGAACTCTGCGGCCTTTCGCCACCGGTTTTTGTCTTTCGCCTCTGTAGCGCAGACCTTCAGCGCTTCCGAAGGTCTGCGGCTTTTCCTCGGCCCCGATCTGAGAGTTTCTACGAAGGATGGATCACCGCAAAAGCACCCTGGAGAGGGCGAACGCGTATCAGAGTAGCGGCTTCGTGCCTTTGACGCAGATCCAGCCCTTTTTCTGTTCCTCGAATATTTGAATTTCGGTATAGCCAGCCTTTGCGAAGAGGTCGCGCTGATCCTCGACACCGAGGCTTGAGGAACCCAGGAGGAGCTTCATCATTGGTCCAGTAACTGCGCTGCCCGCGCCACCCTTGTAGGTTTCCGCTATGATCAGCAACGTGCCGCCAGGTCTCAGCACGCGCAGAATTTCCTTCATAGCATTCGGCAAGTCGGGCCAGTAGTATTGCGTTTCGATGGCGGTGGCTACATCGAACATGTTGTCTGCCAGGGGAAGCTTCGAGACGGAGCCTTGCTGAATGATGACCCTGCCGGCGCTGATTGCCGCTGTGTTTTTGTTGCGAGCAGCAGCGACACTTCCCGACGCGTAATCCACGCCGTAAACCTTGCCTTCCGCCGCCATCGCGGCCAGCTTCTGAATCGTTCTTCCGCCGCCGCAACCGATGTCGAGCACGATGAAATTCTTTTCAATGCGAATGTGCTGCAAGCCCCAGTCCGTCAGGTGCGAATGGGACCGGTTCATCATCCATGCGAAAGGCCGGCCGACCCATCTGGAAGGCTTGCGCACCTGCCTCATCACATACAATGCAACGACCAGTCCGGCGGTCAGGCGCAACCAGTAATGCCACGATTCTTGAGCGCTCGTAATGTAGGAAAGAGAAACCATTCGCTTGGATCTCCAAATCCGCAAGCCTCTGCCGCCGTGGGGTTTGTTCCGCTGCGTAGCCTACACGTCTTCAGGCCGGCAGCCTAGTCCAGAGAAACGCCAACGCCGTCAACATCGCAATCACCCCGACCATCCACGGCAGCAACTGAAGGTTCTTTTTTGTTCTCATCTCCATTTCGCACTCTCCTTTCCAGTGCCATCTTTCCGCGAATTCCGGCCTATTCTTCGCGATCTCACCACGCGAACTTATCACGAACACTCCGACTCCGAATGGGAAGCCCCCTTACGACGCAGCCAAAAAATCCGCACCCATCCAATCGCGGCGGTAACCCAGATAACCACCGCCCCGCCCAGGTTCGAGAGCGTCACACTGCCGGTGAACACGTGGTACAGAACGAACGGCGCGGGAATGACCGTCGCAAATATCGCAAAAATAAGAGACGCGGTCCGCAGCCGTGGCCGCGCAATATATTGAAACCAGGAGATCACCGCGACTCCCCAGAAAAGCGTCGCTTCCCAGATCATGTTTACCCGTCCTTCCGCCGTCAGCGACGCACCTCCGGATAAACGATATTGCAGAAACTCGAACAGCGGCAGAAGCGTGAAGAAAATTGCCATGCCTAGCATGAACGTCCGCCGTCGTACCCGCCCGAAATACGTGCCCCAGAGAACGGCGCCCAGCCCCCAATAAAGCGCGGCATCAAAAGGCTCGTTCCGCACCATCATCCACGAAATGTGGCCGTTCCTGTATACGAACGCGAGTGGCACAAGTGTGAAGAAAAGCGCCAGCCCAAAAATCACTTTGTTCCGCCGCGTTTCCTTGTGCACGCATTCGAGATCCCATTTCTCCTTTGCCGCTTCCGGCGCGACCGCCACGGCGGCCTGCAATGTCTCCAGAGGCCGCGCTGCGCCTCGCGCTGTTCGTTCGAACTCAGGATTCTCGCGGAAGTATTCTTCTACCAGCACGCGTGTATCCGTGCTGGCCTCGCCGGAAAAATACACCGGCAGCAAATCATTCATTACGTCGCGTGTCACCTTCATCGCTTCTCTCCCGAAACAGCCAATCTCTCGCGCGTTGGATTTCTCGCTTCCATCAATCGCGCCCGCGCGCGGTGCACTTTCACTTTCGCCGTCGTTACCGGAATCTCCAGCGCCGCCGCGATTTCTTCGTACGGCATATCGTCCAGCGCCCGCATCAGCAAAATCGTCCTGTCAATTTCCGGCAGCTCTTGCAGCGCCGCCATCACCGCCCCTACCGCTTCCTTCTGCTCAAAATGCGCCTGCGCGCCAATTCGCGAATCGGCTTTTTTTTCATCGAGTTCCGTCTTCCTCCACTCTCGCCTCTGCACGTCGTGATACGCGTTTCGCGCAATCGCAAACAGGTAACTTTTAACCGTCGGCTGGCGGATCTTGTCCTGCGCCAGCCAGGCTCGCATGAACGTGTCCGACGTAATATCATCCGCCAGCATCGAATCCCCGCATAAAAACAGCGCAAACCGCCGCACCGTCGGCGCATACTTCTCGTAAAGGCTCTGGAAGTCCATCGCTCT
>DASUAV010000163.1:0-3498 GCA_035763605.1 Candidatus Acidiferrales bacterium | reverse complement strand
GCATCGTCGAGCAATTTACAAAACGTGTTGCGGTCGGTGATTCGGCGCGCGCTATGGGATGGGATGTGCCCACGGGTGAATCTTCGAGCGGCCATTATTTCTCGGAGCAAAGCTACGGCCACAACGGATTTACCGGCACTTCCATCTGGATTGACCCGGCGAAGGAGATTTTTGTAATACTGCTCACGAATCGCGTTCATCCCTCGGCAGCAAATGAAAAAATTCGCACGGTGCGCCCGGTTTTGCATGACGCGATTTTGGAAGCGCTTGGCCTCGCAGGCAGAAAATGATTATCAGGACAGCACAATTCTCGCACCTCGATTCTTGATGATTCTGCGGACGATTTCCATCTGCGGCTATAATCCTTTGAGATGAACAGCGAATGAACAGAAACGGGCACATCGCGCTCACAGAACAACGAAATCCTCGTTCGAGGAATCTGGACGAGAAAAGCACGCTCGAAATTTTACGGGTGATCAATCACGAAGACGTGCAAGTGGCGCATTGCGTGGCTCGCGAAATTCCGAAAATCGCGCGCGCTGTGGATGAGATTGTCGAGCGGATTCGCCGCGGAGGCCGGCTGTTTTACATCGGCGCGGGTACCAGCGGACGGTTGGGCGTGCTGGATGCGTCGGAGTGCCCTCCTACATTTGGAGTGAAACGCTCGCTGGTGCAGGGAATTATTGCGGGAGGGAACAGGGCGTTGACGGTGTCGGCCGAAGGCGCGGAGGATGATTCGACCGAAGGCACGCGCGATTTGCGAGCCAAAAAATTGCGTGCGGAAGATATTGTGGTGGGTATCGCTGCGAGCGGGTCAACTCCATACGTCCTCGGCGCGGTGCAATTCGCGCGAAGCCGTGGAGCTTATACGATCGGATTAACCACGAACCGAAACACTCCGCTTTCGCGCTTGGCCGATTTGACCATCGAGCCGATCACGGGGCGCGAAGTCATCGCGGGCTCGACGCGCATGAAATCCGGTACCGCGCAAAAAATGGTGCTGAATATGATTTCGACGGCGGCCATGGTTCGCCTCGGCTACATCTATGACAACTGGATGATCGGCGTGGCGAAAACGAATGAAAAATTGCGCAAACGGGCCTTACGGAATCTGCGGGAGGCGACCGGCGCGGATCAAAAAGCGGCGGAACAGGTATTGCGCAGAAGCGATGGCGATTTGCGCGTGGCGCTGGTCATGTTGAAGTCAGGCGTGAATGCGCAAGCGGCGCGGCGGCTGGTGGCCACGCGTCAGGGAAATGCGCGACTGGCGTTGCGCGATGCGCTCGCGCGACCAGCGCGCTAGTTTCAGAAAGAAGAGTGTATGGATAGGTTCGAAATTCACGGCGGACGCAAACTCGAAGGCACCGTGCGCATCAGCGGCGCGAAGAACGCCGCTCTGCCCATCATGGCCGCGGCGCTGCTCACTTCGGGCAAAGTGGAACTCGACAACATTCCGCGCGTGCGCGACATCATCACCATGGCGAAATTGCTCGCGCACATGAAAGCTCACGTCATCGCGCAGGACGTGCCGCCTTCGGCGATCTCCATTCAGACGGAGGAAATTTCTCACGCGGAAGCGCCCTACGAACTCGTGAAAACGATGCGGGCTTCCGTGCTCACGCTCGGCCCGCTGCTCGCCCGCTTCGGCTATGCGCGCGTTTCGCTTCCGGGAGGATGCGCGATTGGCGCGCGTCCGATTGATCTGCACATTCAGGCGCTCGAAAAAATGGGCGCGAAAATGACTACCGAGCACGGCTACGTGGAAGCTCGCGCGGACCGGCTGCGCGGTGCAGAAATTCAGTTCGACAAAATTACTGTTACCGGCACGGAAAATATTCTAATGGCGGCGACGCTCGCGGATGGCGAGACGATTCTCACGAACGCGGCGCGGGAGCCGGAGGTTTCTGATCTCGCGGATTTGCTTACGAAAATGGGCGCGCAGATCGAAGGCGCGGGAACTTCCACGATTCGCATTCGCGGCGTAGAAAAACTGCACGGAGCTTCGCATTCTGTGATTCCTGATCGCATCGAAGCCGGAACTTTTCTTGTGGCGGCGGCCATCACGCGCGGCGATGTGCTCGTGACTCACTGCCGGCCCGATCACCTCGGCGCAATTATCGAAAAACTCGTTGAATGTGGCGTGGAAATCACGCCAAAGGATGCGTGCAGCCTGCGCGTGCGCGTTCCCGGCAAATTGCGCGCGGCTGACGTGATCACCGAAGAGTATCCCGGCTTTGCCACGGACATGCAGGCG
The DNA here is from genome assembly GCA_035763605.1 of Candidatus Acidiferrales bacterium. Classification (GTDB taxonomy): domain Bacteria; phylum Acidobacteriota; class Terriglobia; order Acidiferrales; family UBA7541; genus DAHUXN01. The sequence continues at coordinate 1,244 of DASUAV010000163.1, read as the reverse complement.
CAATACATGGCGCTCGCCACGCAAGCGCAGGGCGATTCCGCCATCACGGAAACGATTTTCGAGAATCGCTTCATGCATGCCAGCGAAATTATTCGCATGGGCGCGAAGGTTGATATTGATGGGCGCAAAGCCATCGTTCACGGGCCCACGCCGCTGAGCGGCGCGACGATCATTGCGTCCGATCTGCGCGCCAGCGCCTCGCTGGTGCTCGCCGGGCTTGTCGCCGAGAACACCACTTTCGTCGAACGCGTTTACCATATTGACCGCGGCTACGAACGCATCGAAAACAAACTCAAAGACCTCGGCGCGCGCATCGAACGCGTCAACTGAGAACTCTCAAATTTCCGCAATCTCCCGCTTCAGAAAATATTTTTCTTGACAATCATTCGTTCGAGGTCTAGTTGTATAGACAACTTTTTGGGGGAAAAGGTGATCCTGGAAGCGCTGGACCGCAACAGCGTCGTGCCTCTGTACTATCAGATACGCAAACATCTTCTCGCTCAGGTGCGTTCCGGCGCGCTGAAATCCGGCGAATTGATCCCCTCCGAGCAGGAAATTTCCGCGCATTTCGGCGTGAGCCGCATGACCGCGCGGCAGGCCATCAAGTCGCTTTGCGATTTGGGCCTGGCGTATAGCCTTCGCGGGAAGGGAACGTTCGTTTCCGGCATCAAGTTCGAGAAGAATTTCCGCCAGGTGCTCTCTTTCACGGAAGAAATGCAGAAGCGCGGCTGGCGTCCGCACACCAAACCGTTGTCCTTCTCGGTTGCGCCCGCTCGCGGAGAGGCGGCGGAAGCGCTGCACCTCGCGCGCAACGAAAAAGTCATCAGCATTCGCCGCGTGCGCTACGCGAATTCATCTCCGATGGGCATTGAATGGAGCCGCATTCCGCTGCGCCTGTGCCCGGACATTTTCGAAAAATTCGATCCGACCACTTCTCTTTACGAAACGCTTCTCTCGCATTACGGCATTCATATCGTCGTCGCCGACGAAACCATCGAAGCGGGGCTGGCGAATAGCGCCGAAGCGCGACTGCTCGAAATTCCGGGCAAGAGCCCGGTGTTTTTGTTTACGCGAATTTCGTATCTGCACGAAGGCAAGCCGGCCGAGTACGTCAAATCCACGTACCGGGCGGACCGCTACAAGATTGTCAATCGCTTGACACGTCCGAAGGGAGACTGGAGGAACTAAATGTTCAGAAAACTAGCGTTGGTCTTTACGGTGGGGCTGGTGCTGGCATTCGCGGG
>DASUAV010000162.1:0-16778 GCA_035763605.1 Candidatus Acidiferrales bacterium | reverse complement strand
AGGCCGCGCTAGAGCTTGCGAGCATACCCGGGAATTTGATCGTGCTTGGAATTCCTCCCGCGCGTCCCGAGACGGGATTCGGCTACATCGAACGCGGAGCACGCGTGCGCGGTGACGCCGGAGTTTCCGCTTATCGCGTTGAGCGGTTCACGGAAAAGCCAGATTTGGCGCGCGCGCGGAAATACGTGCGTGGGAAAAGGCATTACTGGAATGCGGGCATGTTTTTCTGGCGCGTTTCGACGTTTCTCGAATGTTTACGAGAATTTCTGCCGCAGGGGTGGGCCGCCCTGCAGGAATTGCAGCGCGCAATCGGAACTTCGCATTATTCGCGGACGCTACGCCGAATTTATCCGCGCCTGAAGAATATTTCCGTTGATTACGCGGTGATGGAGCGCGCTACACGTCGCGGCGCGCGCCAGCGGGTGTTGGTGCTGCCGGCGGATATCGGATGGGGTGACATCGGCTCATGGGCCGCGGTTTATGAGTTGCTCGCGCGAAAAGAAGGGCAGAACGTTTCAAATGCAAGAGTGTTCATGCTCGACGCGGACGGAAATTTCATCTGGACTCGGCGGAAGTTTGCGGCGCTCATTGGCGTAAAGGATCTGGTTGTTGTGGATACGGACGACGCACTGCTGGTGTGCCCGCGCGAGCGCGCTCAGGATGTGGGACAAATTGTTGCGTGGCTCGAGCAGAATGGCCGCGCGGACCTGCTCTGAGTCAGCACGCCTCTTAAGCCGCATCCCCTGACTCAGCGCGCACGGGCGTTTTCGTTGCTTCCGGCTTTCCTGCTTTATCACATATACTTTCGCGAATGGCTAAAATCCTGTTCGGCACCGACGGATGGCGCGGCGTTATCGCGGAGGATTTCACAGTGGCCAACGTGCGGAAAGTTGCTGCCGCGATAGCGCGCTACGTGATTCGCGCAGAAAGGCCGGGAAGCGGCGTTCTGGTAGGGTATGACGCGCGGTTCGGCGGGCCGCTGTTTGCTCGCGCCGCGGCCGAAATCATCGCCGCGACAGGCACTCCGGTTTGGCTCTCCGACGCGCCGTGTCCTTCGCCGGCACTGTCGTTGCTGGTGCGCCAGCGCGAGGCCGCCGGCGGAATCATGATAACGGCCAGTCACAATCCTTATCGCTGGAGTGGCGTGAAGTACAAAGCGAGCTACGGCAGCTCGGCGCTGCCCGGAATCGTTTCGCAAATCGAGAAGGAATTGGCCGCGGTGCTCGCGAATGGCGATGTCGTGTTGCCGCCGCGAAGCGAGCTGATCCATTCTCTCCACGTTCGCGAGCCGTATTTGCGAACACTCTCGTCGCTGGTTGACTGGGATCGCATTCGCGAACGCAAATTTCGTTTTCTTGTTGACCCGATGCACGGAGCTGCGGCGGGAATGCTCCGCGAACTATGCCATCGGCATGGAGTGACGTGCGATGAGATTCGCGGCAATCACGATCCGCTATTTGGCGGCGTCAATCCTGAACCGATCGAGCCGCACGTCGCAGCGCTGCAGCAGGCCGTGCGGGCGGGAAAGTACGATGCCGGCTTTGCCGCGGATGGTGATGGCGATCGCATCGGAGCCGTGGACGCGGGCGGCGCTTTCATTACGCCGCATCAGATTTTCGCCATCCTCCTGTGGCACCTTGCGGGAACGCGCAAGCAGGAGGGCGGGGTTGCCAAGACATTTTCGACGACGAAAATGATCGATAAGATTGCGCAGAAGTTCGGGCGTCCGCTGTTCGAAACGCCGATTGGATTCAAGCACATTTGCGCGCTGATGCTGGAGCGCGACATTCTTCTGGGCGGCGAGGAAAGCGGCGGATTCGCGACGAAAATGTATTTGCCGGAGCGGGATGCGACGGTCAGCGCTCTGCTGCTCGCCGAAGTGATGGCCTGGCATGGAAAGCGGCTTGGCGAACTGGTCAAAATGCTGCACGAAGAATTCGGCGAGCATCACTACGGGCGTATAGACCTCGAATTGCGCGCCGGACAGAAGGAAAGAGCCATCGAGCATTTTGGCAAGCGCGTGGATAGGGTGCTGGAGTGGCCGATTGAGCGTCGTGAGAATCTCGACGGGCACAAACTTTATATCGAACGGCAGGGCTGGCTGCTCGTGCGCGCTTCCGGTACTGAGCAGATGCTTCGCGTTTACGCAGAAACCACTAATCCGGAGACGACTGCGCGAGTTTTGAAAGAAATCTGCGAGCGCATTCGCGCCCTATAGCGAAAGGTCAGCTGCTGTTATGCAGAAGTGCGGGCAAGCCAAATTGTCCGGCTGCTGAATGCTACGGGCATTCCGCTTCCCTTCCGAAATCGGCTGTTCATGACAGAATCCCAAGCGGCAATAAACGGCCTGAAAGCATCCATGAACTTGCAAATGCCGAGGAGCACTGTGGAGCTTTTCATATTCGCGCGTTTTCACGCGCAAGCCGGCAAGGAGAGGGAAGTTGAAGGCGCGATTCAAAACGTCCTTGCTCCCACATCCCAGGAGGCCGGTTGCTTGAGCATCCACGCTTTTCGCTCCACGCGCGACGAGCGGCTATTTTATGTGCACGCACGATGGCAGAACGAAGGCGCATTTGAGCGGCACATCCGTTTGCCGCATACTAAACTTTTCGTGGAAACGGTCGAGAAGTTGATTGACCATCCGCTGGATGTGACGCGCGCGCATCAGTTCCACTGATTCCGAGAAAGCGAGCCTTTCAATGAAACGGCGAATTTACCAGCTCGATGTTTTCACCACGAAAGCTTACGCGGGTAATCCGCTGGCGGTCGTCACGGATGGAGACGATCTGTCAACGCGGCAAATGCAGGCGGTGGCGCGGGAGATGAATCTCGCCGAAACGGTTTTTGTGCAGCGTCCCACGAACAACCGGGCGCTGGCGAGGCTGCGCATTTTCACCACAACGCGCGAACTTCCGCTCGCCGGGCATCCTGTAATCGGGACGTGGTTCCTGCTCGCCGAACTTGGCGTGGTGCCCGCCTCTGAAGGTCCGGTACAAATCCAGCAGCAGACTGGCGCGGGGATTTTGCCGGTGGAAATCATCTTTCACGACGGTCGCCCAGCGCGCGTCACCATGACGCAGAAAGATGCGAAATTCAAGTCCGTTAAAATTTCGCGCGACAAAATCGCGGGAGCTCTCGGGCTGAAATCGAGCGACATTGATTCGAATCTTCCGCTCGAATCCGTTTCCACGGGAATTTTTAATCTAATGGTTCCGCTGCGCGGACGCGGTGCCCTTGGCAAAATCCGATCTAATCTTCGCGAACTTTTTCACTTGCTGAACGGGAACAGCACAGTGGCCTACTGCTTTGCGCTCGGCGGCCGCGGAAAAGCGTTCGCGCGAGGCATGCTGCCGTGGGAAGTTTTCGAAGATCCAGCGACAGGCTCGGCGGGAGGCTCGCTCGGCGCGTATCTCGTCAGGCATGGCAAGCTCAAACCCGGCGAAGAGTTGTCCATCACACAGGGCGTCGAGATGGGACGCCCGAGCGACATTCATGTGCAGGTCGCAAACAGCAAAGGACGGCTTGTGCCGCACGTCAGCGGTTCCGCAGTGCGCATCCTCGAAGGGCATATCGAGATTTAGCCCTGCAAACAGCGAGAGCAGGCCCGTTCGAGCCTGCTCTTCACCTTCCAAATTGATTCGATACTCCGCCTCGCTAAAAACGAAAAATGGTGCTGAGAAATCCCCGCTTGTGGTTGCAATTCCCGTTTAATCTCGAGGGAAGCCATGTTCGGTGAAGTTCAGCAGAGAGTCGCTTATCAAATCAACGAGTTCGTCTTTGATGTGCTCGTATTTTTCGCATTTTCGAGACATGCGCTCTGCTATTCCTGCATCCTGTCAGCGCTTTTGTTCCATGAGGGAGGCGATGGTGTCCATGAGGTCGAACTTGGTGAGGATTTCGAATTTGCCGGTGGACATTTCGACGAAGACGGCGGGGCCGGAGTGGGAAAGGAGCTGAGTGACGCGTTCGACGGGCGCGTCGGAGGGAACGCGGGGGAGGGCGTCGGCCATGACTTCGCGAATGACGAGTTTGCGGAGGTCTTTGCCCTGGAGGGCGAGATTCAAGATTTGATCTTCGTAGATGGCGCCGATGGGATTTTCCTCTTCGAAGACGGGGAGCTGGGAGATGTCCTGCTGCTGCATGGTGTGGAGCGCGTGGAAGACGGTTTGATAGGGGCGGGCGACGATCAGTTCGCGATGCTTGCCGTTTTGCATTTTGACGCGCACGACGTCGGCGGCGCAGAGCGGGACTTCGGACTCGACGTAGCCGTGCTCGCGCATCCAGCCGTCGTTGTAAATTTTGGAGAGATAGCGCATGCCGGTGTCGGGAAGGAAAGCGACGACGCAATCGGATTTTTTCAGTTCGCGAGCGACGCGCAGCGCGGCGGAAACGCAGCCGCCTCCAGAGCCGCCGGTGAAAATGCCTTCCTGCTTGGCGAGGCGGCGGGCCCAGACGAAGCATTCCTCGTCGGTGACTTGAACGATGTCGTCAAGCACATCGAAATGCATGGTGGAGGGGAAAATGTCTTCGCCGATGCCTTCGACGACGTAGGGCATGGCCTTGCCGACTTTGCCGGTCTTGACGAATTCGTAGTAGAGGGAGCCGATGGGGTCGACGCCGACGACTTTTACGGCGGGATTTTTTTCTTTGAGGAATTTGCCGGCGCCGGAGATGGTGCCACCGGTGCCCATGGCGCAGATGAAGTGCGTGATTTTGCCTTCGGTGTCTTCCCAAAGCTCGGGGCCGGTGGTGTGGTAGTGAGCGTCGGGATTCATGGGATTTTCATACTGATTCGGATAAAAGGAGTTGGGAATTTCGCGGGCGAGTTTTTTGGCGACGGAGTAGTAGCTGCGCGGGTCGTCGGGCTCGACGGCGGTGGGACAGACGATGACTTCGGCGCCGAAGGCTTTCAAGAGATCAATTTTTTCGCGGGATTGTTTGTCGGTGATGGTGAAAACGATTTTGTATCCGCGCACGGCAGCGACGAGAGCGAGGCCCATGCCGGTGTTGCCGGAAGTGCCTTCGATGATGGTGCCGCCGGGTTTGAGGAGGCCTTTGCGCTCGGCTTCGTCAATCATCCAAATGCCGATTCGGTCTTTTACGGAGCCGCCCGGGTTGAGGTAATCGGCCTTGACGTAGATGGGCGGCTGGATGTCTTTAGTGAGGCGATTGAGGCGGATGAGCGGGGTGCGGCCGATGGCTTCGAGAATGTTTTTGCAGAGCATTTTGTGGTTCGTGGCCTCGGTGGCGATGCGAATTCTACAGGGAGTCAGATTACGGATTTTGCGGAGGGAAGTCCAGATGGGGAGCGTGTAGAATTCCGGCGGACGAAATGGCATCTGTGGAGGCGGGAAATGGAACGGAAGAATATTGCGAGCGGGGCGCCGTGGGAGCCGGTGGTGGGGTATTCGCGGGCCGTGAGAGTAGGGGCGCAGATTTGGGTTTCTGGGACGACGGCGACGGACGCGAAGGGCGAGATTGTGGGGAGAGGCGACGCACGAGCGCAGACGGTGCAGACGTTGAAAAACATTGAGGCGGCGCTGGCGAAGGCGGGCGCGAAGATGGAGCACGTGGTGCGGACGCGGATTTTCGTGAAAGATATTTCTCAGTGGGAAGCGATTGGGCGGGCGCATGGCGAGGTGTTTGGGAAGATCCGTCCGGCGTGCACGATGGTGGAGGTGACGGGACTGGTTTCGCCAGAGATGCTGGTGGAGATCGAAGCGGAAGCGGTGGTGACGGAGTAGCGCGAAGTGTTTGCTTGCACGACGCAGCATCGTTGCATCCAAAAGCAGTGATTAGCGTTTGCGGTAGAATTGATGGGCAATGAGCGACCGGCCAGAAGACGAATTTCCGCAGGGTGAAGGTCCGCAGGGTAGCGAACCGCACGAGGTGAAAGCGCAGGGCGAAAATTCTCGGGATGTCAATTCACGGGACGAAGGTTCGCGCGAGCGGCGGAGAAAAACGGCACGCGAACGGAACGCTTCCGGCGAGAATCCTGTGCGTGGCGATGCGCCGGGCGATGCGAATTCAGGGCAGAAAAATTCTGGACATGGTGAAACGCCGGAAGAAGAAGTGCGGTGGGATGAGCGGCTGTCGCGGGAGATCGCGAGGCGGGAGCAGCAGATTCGCGAGATATGGCAGCGGAGAACGGAGCATATTGACGCGGTGCGCGGCAGTACTTTAGCGGCTAAAGGGCTCGGTTATTTTGCGGAACTTATGTCGTGGTTAGGTTTCGGGCGCGGGGAAAAGCTGCGAACCGGAAGTCAGGAATACTTTTATCCAAAGGCTGAGGGGATACATTCGGGCGATGAGAAATCGCGCGAAACGAGAGCGCCTGCGGGGCAGAGACAGAGTGGAATTTTCGGCGGCGGATTTTCGAAGGGAGCGCGGCACGATGATGCGGCAGAAGAGATGGCAACGGGATCGCGGCAGAGTTCTTCGGAGGAAGAAAAGCACGCTGGTTCCGAGGATCTGACCTCGCGCTTGCAATCCGCGCGAGATGCTCGCGACAAAAAGGCGCGATCTACAAATTGGCACGATTCCGCAGAATCCGACATAAAAGAGGAAACCGCAAACGAATCGGCGACGCATGAGGCGCATTCGGGCGATGTGCCGGGCGGCAGCGATGAGATGCATGCGTCGGACGATTGGACGCGACGCGGGGAGACGCGTTCGGCGGAGCATGAATCTGAGGGGCACGCGTGGCGAGAGGTTTTGGGAAGCGATTTGTCGTGGGGAGATCAATCGCGCGCTGCGCACGAGCAACGCGAGCATGATTGGCAGAGCGACACGGCACTGGATGCGGGCGGCCGAAGTCAAAACGTAGAAAGCGGGCCGACGGCGCGTGATTCGAGTGCCGCAGGGCACGAATCAGAAGGAGAGGGCGCGGCGGAAGAATGGCATGGCGAAACTTCAGGGTCTAAAGCGTCTGATTATTTTGCGGAGCTCAAGTCGCGCCTTTCGTTCGGGCGAGGCGCTTCCTTCGGCAATTTGTCAAGGACAGAGCGGGATGAAAATGCGCGTCCCGCAGAGCAGGAACATTCTTCGGCACAAGCAGAGAAGGAAGGTTCAGGCGATAAGGAGCTGAGCGAAATTTACGCGAATGCGCGGAAGTGGCGCGGAATTTTGCAGAACACGTTATTCGAGGATGAGGGCGCGGCGGAGGCACGTTCCGAGAGCGGCGAGACCGAGAGTGGGCCGCGCGTGCCCCGGGTGCTGATACGGATTGGCGGAGGAAAAGTATTCAGCCGCGTGGCGATTGTGCTGTTGCTGCTGTGTTCGATTGCAGTCGGGGCGGCGGCGGGATTGCTTTTCGTTTACAGCAGCGATTTGCCGCAGATTCAGGAGCTCGAGAATTACCGTCCCGACGTAGTGACGGAAGTTTATGCGGATGACGGGAGTTCGATCGGGAGCTTCGCTTTGCAGCGGCGGATTCTGCTGACCTACGAGCAAATACCCAAGCAACTGCGGGACGCGATCATTTCGACGGAAGACCGGCACTTCATGGACCACTGGGGAATCGATTTTCCGCGCGTGGCGGAGGCGGCGTGGACGGACATCATGCACCGGCGGGTGATTCAGGGAGCGAGCACGATCACCATGCAACTGGCGGGCGGGCTTTTTTTGAACCGCGCGGACCGGAGCTTCCGGCGAAAAATCGAAGAAGCAATGCTGGCGGTGCAGATCGAGCGGCATTACACGAAGCAACAGATTTTCACGATGTACTGCAATCAAGTTTATTTGTGGAACGGGAATTACGGAGTCGAAGCGGCGTCGGAATTTTATTTTGGCAAGCCGGTGGGGGAATTAACTCTGGCGCAGTCGGCGCTGCTGGCAGGGATGATTCGCGGGCCGATTTATTCGCCGACGAGCTATCCGAAACGCGCGCTGGAGCGGCGGAATCTGGTGCTGGACTTGATGGCGGACAACGGCGCGATTTCGAGGCGAGACGCTAGCGCGGCGAAGCAGACGGAGCTGGGGTTAAACATCACGTATCCGCAGAACAACACGCTTGCGCCGTATTACGTGGAGGACATACGGCAGAAATTAGAGGCGCAGTTCGGGACCGAGGCGGTGCATCAGGAAGGATTGCGCGTTTACAGCACGCTGGATGCGCGGATGCAGCGCGATGCGGTCGAGGCATTGCGCGACGGATTGCACGCGTATGACCGGCGGCACGGATGGCGCGGCAATTTGCCGAATATTTTTCATGAGCATCTGGGGACGCTGGCGAGTTACGAATCGCCGGAATGGAGGAATGAGATTGCGCCCGGGGATTACGTCACGGGACTGATTGTGGCGGTGGATAAGCACGCGGCGGTGGCGAAGATCGGGCCGTATCGCGCAGTGATTGCGCCGGCGGATTTCGCGTGGACGGGGACGAAGGATCCGGAGCCGCTTTTGCAGGTGGGGGATCTGGCGAATCTGCTGATTCAAAGCATAGATGGGAGCGCGGCGAAGGTGGAATTGGAGCAGGTGCCGGCGGCGCAGGCGGCGCTGGTAGCGATTGACAACGCGACGGGCGAAATCAAGGCGATGGTGGGCGGGTACAACTTTCAAAGTTCGAAGTTCAACCGCGCGGTGCAGGCCATGCGGCAGACGGGAAGTTCGTTCAAAGTGTATGTGTACGCGACGGCGATAGAGCAGGGAATGAGCCCGTTCGACACGGTGGTGGACGAACCGGTGACGTACATGGTGGGGAGGACGCCATATTCGCCGCATAACTACGATGAGCGATTCGAGGGGCGGATCAGCTTGCGGCGGGCGCTGGCGGATTCGCGGAACGTGCCGGCGGTGAGAATTTTGCAGCAAGTGGGGATTCAGAACGTGATTGAGAATGCGCGGAAGTTTGGAATTTCGAGTCCGCTGCCGCCGTATTTGCCGCTGGCGCTGGGCGCGGCGGATTTGACGCTGCTGGAGCATACTTCGGCGTTTTCAACGTTTCCGGATGACGGGATACACATTCAGCCGCACATGATACGAAGAGTCACTTCATATGACGGCGCGATTCTGGAAGAGACGCGTCCGAAGGTGACGGACGTGATTCCGCCGGATGTGGCGCGGACGATGACGGCGATGCTTGAGGACGTGGTGAATTTCGGCACCGGAGTGCGGGCGAGGGCGCTGGGGCGGCCTTCGGCGGGGAAGACGGGAACGACGAATGATTTTACGGATGCGTGGTACATCGGGTTTACGCCGCAGATTACCGCGGGCGTGTGGGTGGGATTCGATGATCCGAAGAGTTCGCTGGGAAAAGGGGAGACCGGGGCGCGGGCGGCGCTGCCGATTTGGCTGGAGTTCATGGAAAAGGCGAGCAAGGGAATGCCGGTCGAGAGTTTTCCGAACGTGACGCCGCTGGAGCAACTGGTGAAGTCGGCGAACGAGCAGGTGGACGTGCCGGATACGGCTCCGCCGGCGGATACGACCGAGCAAGGGATTCCCGCCCCGGCGGGCAAGCCGAATGCAAATCCGCAAAAGCAAATACCGCCGGTTGCGCCAATTAAGCCGCCGGATGGAACGAAGCCCGGAAAGCTGGGGGCTGCGGCTACTCCGATCGCTTCCATCGCGCCAAAATCCACAACACGGCCAGCTACGTTATGAGGCGACTGCTATTGTTCGCGGCCTTTGCACTCGTCTGCTGCTCTCCCATACTTGGACAGAGCATGACAGACCAATTTTCGCACCGTACGCGTGGCGATAATTCCGACTGGTGGTCTCTAGGCCGCTCCGCCGCAGAACCAAATCTAGAGCCTCAGAAACGAATTTCTGCAGACTCAAACTTCTCGGTTCTTGGCGTCGCTTTAGGCGATCTTCAGGCAGGACAGATCGCCGCGAAGCTCGGAAAGGCAGCGTTTGTGGACCGTGGTGATGCAGCGACAGGCCGTGTGCAGGCTTGCTACACTTCGGCTACCGGCGAGCGGAAGGTCTATCTCATTTTCGAGCAGGGCGAAGTTGATTCGGCCTTCTATCTTTTTTCAGGTGGGTCGGATTGGCAGCAAAGCGATCTTTGCAGGAAATCCGCGCTGATTTCAGGACGGCTGAAAACCGGCAGCGGTCTCACCCTCGGTCAAACGCCCGCGCAGGTAGAAGCGATACTCGGAAAGCCGACGAGCGTCCACCGAGATACGCTCATATATTATGGCGAGGCAGAAAGAAAAACGGCGGACGGGAGCGGCTCGTACGATCTAACGACCTACATCGAGGCGCGTTTTTCAGACGGAAAGCTTCATTATCTTGGTGTAATGAAGACAGAAACCGAGTAAGACCCTCACACCGGCGCATTCGCGCTCACCTTTGCAAGCCCAGGCTTGAGCTTCAGCCAAGCTAGCGTTGCGAAGGCTCCCATGCTGAAATGGAAACAAAGGCGCAGGCCGCGAGGATGGAGCTAACGTTCCACTAGCAAGCCAGCAGCATCGGTGACGGCGGAAATTCGGTGATGAGGAATGAGCAGGGCGAGATTGCCGACGGCGGAAGCGGCGTAGAAAATTATGGGCGCGCGTGAGTAGGCGAGCGGCAGAGGTTTGGAGCTGAGAGGCCGGCGGAGCAGGTACAAAGCGAAGGGCTGATAGATGATGTAGACGGCGAGGTACCAGCCGAGGAAGTTCGTGAGCGGCACGCCGAAGTACGAGCCGCCGCGCTGCCAAATCCACGCGTGGACGATGGTGGACCAGACCGAGTCCATGGCCAAATCCCACGCAGTCATAACGAAAGCAGCGAGCAGAGGAATTGTGAATACGCGCGAGCGCCTGAGCGGAGTTTGCACATTGCCAAACGCCCTTCATTAACAGCAGGAGACGGAAACAGGTTGATAAATGACAAAAAGGAGGCTTCTACCGAACCGTAGCGCCGCTCACGCGCCTCTCGCCACGGATTACGCTAACATATAGCTCCGCAGGACCCTGGGAGCCGCCTAAAACGTCTCGCATGAGCCCCGGACCTTACCTCACACTCGCCGACGCAGCACTGGCTATACACCTGCTCTATATCGCCTGGGTGATTTTCGGAGCATTCTTCACGCGAGGAAAGCCAAAGCTCGCCGCCGTACACATCGCGAGCATTGTCTGGGGAATTATCACGGAGACCACGAACGCGCCATGCCCGCTGACCATAGCGGAAAATTGGTGCGAAGCGCGTGCGGGCATAACGCCGTATCATGGCCCATTTCTGCTGCACTATTTGGACGCAACCGTCTACCCAAATGTGCCGCAAGCGCTACTGGTGAGCTTGGCCGTAGCCGTATGCGGGTTCAACTTGCTCATCTATGTCCGCCGCGCCGTGCTAGGTTTTCGTCGTTAGCTGTTGAATCGTCGCAAGAGGATTCAACGCTATGCTTTGGGCGAATTGATATACAGCGGCTCTAACTGAGTGGAGAAGACTCGCAGCTAGCGGGCCATTGCGGCTGAGTCTATCATCTATGCCGCCTTTACATGGTTTGAGCTAAAACTGGAGGTATGCATGAAGCCGCGTGTGGGAGTGATTGGGCTGGGTTTGATGGGCGCGCCGATGGCCGCGAATTTCATCAAGGCGGGTTTTCCGGTAACGGTGTGGAACCGCACGGCGGAGAAATCACAAAAGCTCGCGAAGCTGGGCGCGGCCGTGGCACCGTCGCCCGCGGAACTTGCCGGGCAGGTGGAGATTCTGCTCACGATTGTGAGCGACCCGCCGGCGCTCGAAGAGGTGCTTTGGGGTAAGCACGGTGCGCTTGACGGACTTAAGAGCGGGTCTGTGCTGATTGATTCGAGCACAGTTTCGCCGGCGCTGGCGCGGCGAGTCGCCAAAGCGTGCGCGGAAAAGTCGGTGGGGTTTTTGGATGCGCCGGTCACGGGCGGTACTTGGGGCGCGGAAAAAGGGGAACTGGTTTTCATGATTGGCGGGGAAAAAGCGACGTTTGAGCGCGTCAAGCCCGTATTAGAGGCGGTTGGTAAACGATTTTTCCTGCTTGGGCCAAATGGCGCGGGGCAAACGGTGAAGCTGGCGATGAATTTGATTCTTGCGCTCGAAGTGGAGGCGCTGGCGGAAGGACTGGAATTGGTGACGCGCGCGGGCGTCGAGGGCGAGAAGCTGATCGAGGTGCTGCAATCGAGCATGGGGCGCGCGCCGGTGCTGGACGTGAAAGCGCCGGTGATTCTCAAGCGTGATTTTGCGCCGAGCTTTCCGTTGCGGCTGATGCACAAGGACATTCGGTTGGCGATGGAGCTGGCCAAGGAAAACGGACTGGAGCTCCCGGCGGGCGCAGCGGCGTACAAAGCGTATTCGAGCGTGAAGTCAGCGGCAAAGAGCGACGTGGACTATGCCGCGATTGCTTCGTATTGGAAAAGCAATTAACCGTCTTCAGGGTTCAGCGTTGGGGGCGAAGTATTGGAGCGGCAGGTCGCGCCCGGTGCGCAGGCCGGCGGGAGCGGCGAGGATTAAAGGAATGGCGTTGACGGCCACAGCGGCAGTGGCGATGTCGCCGTGCGTGCCCCCGGGAACAGTCATGGTTATGTTGGGTTCGCCGACGAGGGAAACAGTGTCGGCAGGATTTTTTGCGCCGACGTACATCTGCAATTCCATGAAGATTTTCTCCGCGCCGACGCCGATTCCACGCGCGATTTGATGCACGCCCGCGACCTGGCCCGCCTCGACGCGCAAAAATTCGGTTTGCACCGGCTCCTCGGCGATGACCGGCTCGATCGTTTCGGTGATCTGATCCAGGGCGAAGCCGAGTCCATCAGCGACCATAGCGACGGATTCGGGCAGACCGTGATGCTTAATGACTCCCGCTGCGACACGCTCGCGAAATTCGTCGGGAGTCATACCCGCGCCGATTTTTTTCTGGAGCGGGAGGCGGCGCTTAGAAGCGTCCACGATGCGGATACTGCGCGCGGAATCCACACGCTGAGCGACGGCAGAGAGCGTGAGCAGCAGCTTGTCCATCACGAAGCCGGGATTCACTCCGGTGCCGACGAGGGCCACGCCTTCTTCTTTCGCAGCTTCATCGAGCTTCGCGGATAGCTCGGGATGCTTGCGAAGCGGATAGGCCAGCTCTTCGCACGTGGAGACGATGCAGCAACCGGCTTCGATGCAGGCGAGCAACTGCGCGGCAACATCTTTCAGGTAAGAGGAGGTGCAGTGGACGACTACGTCGGCGGATTTTCCGAGGGCTTCGGCGGCGTCTGAGGAAATTTTCACGCCCCAGGGCGCATCGGAGGCGCCCACGACTTCGCCCAAATCACGTCCCGCTTTGGCAGGATCGGAATCGATCGCACCGGTGATTTCCAGCGCCTTTTTCTGCCGCATCAGGCGGACAATCGAAGCGCCAATCGGGCCCACTCCAAATTGAATGACTCGGATTTTCTTTCGGCTCACCGCGCTCTCCCTGTGTGCTGCGCTCGACCTTGGGCAAACCAGTACGATAATTCCGAATGGGATGCGGCGCAAGCATTCTGAGCGTATTTCGACAAAGTCAACTGCGGGATTCCGGGCATAATGGTTCCGAGAGCGCGTTGTGATGGCGAGCGAGATCAAAATTTCCGGACGGTCACGAAGGCGGGCGTGGATTTCTCTGCTGCTCCGCGTTGGCGGGAGCGTGATCGCTCTCCTTGTGCTTTTTCATTTTCTGCCGTTGGGCGAAGTGTGGCGGACGCTCGCGCTGCTGCCCGCGCAGGTGTGGGCGCTGGTGGTTATCGGGTATCTGGCGGCGCACGTGATTGCCATTAACAAATGGCGGCTGATGGTGAACCTTGCAGGCGCGGGGCTGAATTTCCGGCAGTCCATGCGCTGCTATTTTGCGGGGCTGTTTAGTACGCTGCTGCTGCCTTCGATTGTGGGAGGCGATGTGGTGCGCGCGGCGGTGGCGTTTCGCGAGGGGCAAAGCAGGGCGGCGGTCGTGATGGGAGGAATCATTGACCGCAGCATTGATTTTGTGGCTCTGGCGATGCTGGCGGCGATCGGAGCTGCGCTTGTGCCGGTGGGACTTCCGGCGGAAACGCGACACGTTTTTTTTGTGGCGGCGATTACGCTGGCGCTGCTGGCGGCCGTGCTGCTGCCGGCGGTGATTTGGTTTCCGGTGCGCAGGCTTTCGTTTCGTTTTCGACGCAAAGCAGCGAGGCTGCGCGGGGCGGCACGTTCGATGACGCGAAAACCGCATTATGTCATCGCGGCGCTTTGCCTCGGGTTGATTGCGCAGACCGGGTTCGTGGCGCTGACGGCGCGCGTGGCGATTGCGGGCGGGCTGTACCTGCCCTTTCGCGCATGGCTTTTTGCATGGCCGCTGGCGAAATTTTCGGGGCTGATCCCGGTAACGCAAGGAGGCATAGGCGTGCGCGAAGCGGCGCTTGTGATTCTGCTGAAGCCGTTTGGAGCGCGTGCCGCAAAAGTGGCGGCGGTCGGGCTGGCGTGGGAGGCCGTGATTCTCATAGGCGGTCTGATTGCTGGCCTAGCTGCTTTCCTGCTGGGGCAATCCTCGGCGCGGACTTCCGCTGCTCGTGCGCGAGATCCGGAAGATACTGCGCGCGAGAATTTTTCTGTCCCGCGGCGATGACGGAACTCTAGCAGGAAGGGTAAAAATTTAACGACGTAGCTCAGCGGCTAAAGCCGCTTTCCTTGCATCGCGTAACGGCGCGATTGGAGTCGTGCCCTGACGAGGCGGCTGCATTTCGACGCCGCTGCCTTTCGCACACGCTCAGGATAAAAAGCCGTACGCGTACAAAAATCTTCGGCTCCGCAACGGCGAAAAGCTCCGCCCTCCTGCGAAGCCATCCCCGCCTTGTTGCTTAGCGAGAGGAAAACTGGAATCTGGCCGCCTGTCCTATAGATCAAGTTCGAAGAAAAGCGCGCCGACCATCGGATTCACGCGATAGCATTCGATTTCGCGGAAGCCGAGAGAACGATAAAGCGCAATGGCGCGAGCCATGGAGGGCATCGTGTCGAGGCGCATCCCGGCGTAACCGGCTTCGCGCGCATTTTCGATGAGCGCGTGCGCCAATTGAGCGCCGAAGGATTTCCCGCGATACGCGGGACGGACGTAGAGGCGCTTCATTTCGCAGATGTCGTTCTCCAGCCGCCGGAAGGCGCCGCAGCCCGCAACATCACCGGCATTGCCATCGAAAGCCAGCAATAACCGTCCGGCTGGCCGGGCATATTCTCCGGGAAGAGCCGCGAGTTCATCTTCGAATCCGCGAAAGCAGAAATCCGCTTTCACGCTGGCGGAATATTCACGGAAGAGCGCGCGAACCAAATCCGCAAACTGCGGTGAGTCGGCGTGTTGGATACGCATAGCCGTTGGGTGAAGTATGGCAAAGAGCACGAAGAACCTTGTGTTTTGTTTTCAGGCGAAGCGACCGCGCGGAGAGACATTTTGGCTGGCCGCGTGTGACGAACGCGCCGGTTAGAGGTTGCGGCGTTTTCGCGCCGTCTTTTTGTTGCGCGGCTTTGTCGAACGCGAGCCTTGGACGGCAATGCCTTGAATTTCGAAGCGAGCGCCGAAAAGAAGCGGTCCTGAGCCGATGAAAGCGCGCGCGGGAAATCCGGCGGAGAAATACGAGCGGTAAACGGCGTTGAATTTCTCGAAGAGAGAAACGTCGGAGCAAAAAACCTGCACGAAAACGAGGTCGTCCATGCGCAGATCAGCGCGAACCAGGGTTTCGCGGAACGAGTCGAGCATCAGACGCGCTTCGTGTTCGGCATCGGCAGGGATTTTTTTTGTTTGCGGATCGAGTCCGATGTGGCCGCTCAAGTAAAAAGTGTTGCCGGCGAAAACGCCCATGGAAAACGGCAGCGGGCCGAGTGCCGCGGGCGTGGGAATACGCTGAATTTCACGGCTGCTCTTCATTTTAGTGAGCTGGTTTGGGTTTCACTGCCGGAAGATTGTGCGGCTGGCGGATTGGCGCGCCGCCTGCGCAAGTTCCCATACGAATCAACATACCAGCCTTGCTGTTTTGGCTTCGACGGATCGCGATAGCGGAATCTGTCCACGACATACCAAACGGAAAATGCGAGAGTCAGAACGAGGCCCACCAGGAGGTCAAACGCGTTCACCCAGGCCATGTTGAAGTAGGCGTAAAGAACGTATGCGGTGATGAAGTACGCCCACAAGACAATCGGAAGGAGCCAACTGCGTTTGATTTTCATGGCAGTTTTATTATACGCCTGCGAACTTATGCCGGCTCAGGCATGTTCCGGCCGAATGTGCGCGATGTTAGTGGCTGATGCCGCTCAGAAACGGATAGTGCTCGGCGGCAGCCATGAAAAAGAGCATGGGAAACGAAAGCCAAAAAGCCGCGCGGGAAGCAATTGCCGAAAACGCGAGCATCTTCTGAGCTTTCTCTGGGATAGGCGCGCCTTTTTCGACGCTGTCGCGCGTCCACTGAATCATGCGCTTCTGAACGCGCCAGACGATGCCCCAAACATTGAGCAGCATGATGAGTCCGAGTCCGAGTCCGCCTCCGATGCTGATGGAGAGATGCGCGTTGGAAGCATCGGGCGAGGCGTTCAAATCGAGAATGATCCATGAAGCGGCGATGACCACGATGGCGATGAGAATGGCGCGAATCCAGCCGTTGCCGAGCGGGCCGCCAAAAGGCATTTGCAGCGGATACAAAATGATATACGCGATTATCCAGACGAGGAACCATTCGCCGAACCATTTGCCCAGCAAGCCGGGATGGCCGGCGTTCTGCGCGTCGGCTTGCAGCAAAATCGTGTAGTAGCGCATTCCGGCGAGCACAGTGACGAGTGCGCTCCAGCGGAACCAGGCCATCGCGCGGGACATCAGCGCGGGATAGATTTTGCGGCGGGTG
>DASUAV010000161.1:0-4432 GCA_035763605.1 Candidatus Acidiferrales bacterium | reverse complement strand
CTGATTGGCTGCGCATGTTTGCGGCGCATTCGCTCGACGACGAAAAATCCTCCCGCTGCGCGCAGGCTGAAGAACACGACTCCGCCGAACCATGCTTCGACGAGCCAAAGCAGGAGATTCGATAGAACAGGGCTGGCCGGCGATGGAGAAGATGGGATTTCTGCGGGCGCCACCCAGTTTCTTATCTCCTGCGAAACAGAAAACGCGGCCAATGCCGGAGTGGATTCGGAGCGCTGCAATATCCCAAAAGTAATGACCGGCGCGGCTAGCATCAGCGCAAGAGTGCCCAATGCCACGGCATAGCGCGTTGACGCTCTCCGACAAATCGCCATCAATGCCGCGCAAATCGCAGCCAGCGCCAAACCTTCCCAGATGAAATGCAGAAGCGTCCACCCGAGCGCGTGCGTCAGTTGAGGGGATATAAGCAGGCTGAGGTGGATCATCGCTGTTTCCTTTCATATTCGTCGAGCAAGCGACGCAATTGCTCGATTTCTTCGCGCGAGGTGCGGCGTCCGGCCAGCGCATGCTGCATCAATTGGCTCGCGGAACCTTCGAAAACGCGCTGCAGGACGTCGCCGGCGAGTTGCCGCTTGGTTTCGTCGGCGGGCACGCATGCCTCGTACACATGCGCTCGCTGATCCTCATCCCGCCGCACCGCTCCCTTTTCCGTCATGATTTGCAGCAGCTTCAATACAGTGGTGTAGCCGACTGTTTTCGTTGCGCTCAACGCTTCGTGAACTTCGCGAACTGTCGACGGTCCCCGCGTCCAAAGCACGCGCAAAATCTCCAGCTCGGAAGCAGTCGGCTTATGCCGTCGGTTCAGTGCAATGGCCATGCGCGGGACGATACTACGAAACTGTTCGTACTGTCAACGAAAATCTTCGTATGAGCAGAGCCTCGCGCAAACACAGGCTCGCAACTTCTTTCCGCCGTCGCGCCCGGCAAACCGACGTTACTCCCACGCTTCGGGCTGGTTCCTTTTTGCGGAGCCTTCGGATAGCATGCTCCGGCGATGCACTTGAGTTGGATCGACTACCTGATCATCGCGCTCTATTGCGCGTTTGTACTCGGCGTTGGAATCAAGCTGAAAAAATCCATGCGCACCAGCCTGGATTTTTTTCTCTCCGGACGGAAAATTCCTGCTTGGATTACGGGCTTGGCATTCATTTCCGCGAATTTAGGTGCTCTCGAAGTAATGGGCATGGCCGCCAGCGGCGCGCAGTACGGAATGCTGACGTGCCATTTTTACTGGCTGGGCGCGATTCCGGCGATGATTTTTGTCGGACTGGCGATGATGCCTTTTTATTACGGCAGCCGCGCGCGATCCGTGCCGGAATATCTTCGATTGCGCTTCGATGAAAAGACGCGTGCTCTCAACGCGATTACTTTCGCGGTTATGACCGTGCTCGCGAGCGGAATCAATCTTTATGCGATGGCGTTGGTATTCAAATTGATTCTCGGCTGGTCCATTCATGCGACGATTCTGCTCTCCGCGTTGGTTGTGCTGATTTATACGTTCCTGGGCGGGTTGACGTCTTCGATTTACAACGAGGTTTTGCAATTTTTTCTGATTGTATTCGGGATTTTCCCGCTCGCGGTGATGTCCGTGGTGGAGGCCGGCGGCTGGCACGGATTAGCGGCGCGTTTGCCTTCGGGATTTCTGCACACGTGGTCGAATCTTGGGCAGGCGTCCGCCAATCCGATGGGCGTTGACTGGTTTGAGCTGGTGGCAGGACTTGGCTTCGTGCTTTCGTTTGGCTACTGGTGCACGGATTTCCTGGTAGTGCAGCGCGCGCTGGCAGCTCAAGATATGAATGCCGCGCAGCGCACGCCGCTGATCGCGGCGCTTCCAAAAATGTTCATCCCATTCCTGGTGATTATTCCGGGAATGGCCGCTTGGGCAGTCCTGCCTCACGCTTCATTTCTGGTGCAGGGCAGCGTTGATTACAACATGGCGCTTCCGTTGCTGCTCGCGCGCTATTATCCGGCGGGGATGCTGGGAGTGGGAATCACGGCGCTGCTGGCGAGCTTCATGTCCGGTATGGCTGGGAACGTGACTGCGTTCAACACGGTCTGGACCTACGATATCTATCATTCGTACGTGAATCCCGGCGCGAGCGACGAGCACTATCTGCGGATGGGGAAGATCGCGACGGTCGCAGGAGTGCTGATCAGCATCGCCGCCGCCTATGTGGCGCTGCAATTCCATAACATTATGGACTACCTGCAATTGATCTTTTCTTTTGTGAATGCGCCATTATTTGCGACGTTCCTGCTGGGGATGTTTTGGAAACGCACCACGGCGAATGGCGCGTTCTGGGGCCTGCTCGGAGGGACTGGCGCGGCAGGTTTTCACTATTTCGTGACTATGCGGGGATGGATCACGTACCGGAGCGAAATGGCCGCGAATTTCGATCGCGCGATTTATGCGTGGGCGGTCTGTTTTGTGCTGACTTTATTGATTAGCCTCGTGACGCGGCCTCGGCAGGAATCTGAACTGCGCGGTTTGGTATATGCTCTGACCGAGAAGCCGACGTACAGGCATTTGGGACTTTTGCGACGGCCGGCAGCTTTGGCCGTTCTCATCGGCGTGCTTACGGTCGCTCTGAATCTGGTGTTTCGATGAAGGATGATGGAATCGGTTTGGATGTGCGCTGGCCCATTGGGCTCTTATTTTCCGCAATGGGAGCCGCGCTCGGAATCTACGGAGCCTTTTTTGCCAATGCGCAACGAATCTGGCACTTCTGGGTTGACCTCGACTTATGGTGGGGTCTGGCCATGCTGATTTTTGGCCTGGCGATGCTTTGGGGCGCTTCGCGATCTTCACGGCAAGTATAGGCTGGCGTGTTGCAGAAGGGCCCGCCTCCTGTGCTCTTTAATATATTCGAACGTATGTCAGAGCTGAAGACATGAGCGGATTCAATTCGTTGCCAGTCATGTTTCTTGCCGCAATTCCCAGCACGGTGATTTGGGCGTATTGTGCCTTTGGAGTGATTCTTGCCATCGGGCTGGTAGTGATTTTTCTTTCCGGCGACTGGCAGAAATCGCGAGGATTCGACAAACTGATTCTGCTCGGGCCTCTTTTCTATGCGGCGCCGCTGGCGGCTTTCGGTACTGAGCATTTCACACTGGCAAACGTCACAGCATCTCTCGTCCCGCGATGGATTCCGTGGCATCTTTTTTGGGCATATTTCGTTGGGACGTGCTTTATCGCCGCCACGTTGAGCATGGTGACGAGGATTCAGGCGCGGCTCTCGGCGAGCTTGCTTGCTCTGACTTTTTTTCTTTTCGTGGTTTTGATGGATGTGCCAGGCTGGCTGCGCCATCCCGAGAATCGGTTTGGACTGACTTTGGCGCTGCGAGAGTTAGCTTTTAGCGGCGGAGCTCTGGCGCTGGCGGCGAGTCTCAGCAAGCAGTGGCGCGAGCAAGGCATAGATGCATTCGCGCGGATGGAAGCCATGATTGCGAGATATTTCGTGGCTATTCCGGTGCTGTTTTACAGTTTCGAGCAATTCCGGCACGGAGATCATGTTCCCGGTGTTCCGCTGGAGCCGCTGACCCCCGCGTGGATTCATGGACATGCCATTTGGACGTATCTGGCGGCTGTGCTTTACGCCGTTGCGGGCATTCCTTTGCTTCTCGGCAAGAAAACTCGCGCAGCGGCGGCGTGGATAGGCTTGACGGTGCTCTTCATTGAACTGGTTGTGTACGTGCCGATCGCCGTGGTAGAGCGCGCCAGCCTCAATAATGGCTTCAATTACCTCGGCGATACGCTGATGTTTTGCGGCGCCGTTCTCTTGATGGCGGGTGCCATGCCCCGCCAAGCGCGCCGGCAGCAATCGTTTGCGGATAAGCTAACGGTAACCCGTTCGAACAATTCGTCTCTCACTAGCAGCATGCCCTAAGTCCTGCCGAAATTGACGCCACAGCACTTTCCGAAGGGCTCGGGGCTCTACAATGCCGTATAATTGATAGAACTATCAGTCGGGGCGTAGCGCAGCCTGGTAGCGCGTCTGCCTTGGGCGCAGAAGGTCTGGAGTTCGAATCTCCACGCCCCGACCATATTCTTTAGCGCTCAATCGGCTTTCTGGAGGATTTGCCTGATGATCCCGTCCAGTTGAGAGTTCACAAAATCCGCGGTCTGCACGCCGGTTTCTTGCAAGAGCAACCCTTCGCGGATAGCTTCCTCGAGCGAGCTTCTTTCAGCAGCCATCAAGCGCACTTTTGCGGCTTCCAATTCCGATTCAGCGCGGCTGAAATCACGGTTATAAATCGACGAAATCTCCTCGCCTAACGCGGTCAAGCGTTTGTCGAATTCATTCTTCAGTTTTTCGTACACCGGAATGGAAAGCACGTGATTCCTGAGCATTTGCTCCAGCTCTGAACGCGCCGCTGAAATCGCGATTTGTTGCGCGAGAACGCGATCCTGTTC
>DASUAV010000160.1:0-14676 GCA_035763605.1 Candidatus Acidiferrales bacterium | reverse complement strand
GCACTCGGAAGACGTGCTGGCGATGAAGCCGGACGGCGTGTTCCTCTCGAATGGCCCGGGCGATCCGGAGCCGGCGACGTTCGCGGTGGAAAATATTCGCAAGCTGATGGGCCGCGTGCCGATTTTCGGAATTTGCCTCGGACACCAATTGTGCGGGCTGGCGCTCGGAGGGAAGACGTTCAAGCTGAAATTTGGTCATCATGGGTCGAATCATCCCGTGAAAAACCTGCTGAGCGAAAGAGTGGAAATCACCGCGCAGAATCACGGATTTTGCGTGGATCCGGAGTCGCTGCCGTCGAGCGAAGTGGAAATTACGCACGTGAATTTGAACGACCACACCAATGAAGGCATGCGGCACAGGAATTTGCCGCTGTTCAGCGTGCAGTATCATCCCGAAGCGTCGCCCGGCCCGCACGACGCGCGCTATTTGTTCGACCAGTTCACGACGATGATGAAAGAGCACAAACCATGAATGCCAGTCGTGATGTTCAATGCGGCAAGATTTTGTCAGGGCGCAGTTTCAAGGTGATTCCGAACGACGCACCTCAGCGGCTGAAGCCGCTTGTGCGTGCGGCGGTACGGCACGGCTGAAGCCGTGCCCTTACAAAGACAAATGCGATCGCGCGAGGCGTAAGGACGAGATTTCGCCAGAGCTGTGAGAATGGAGAATCCGCGAGTTTGACCGAGGAAAATGAGTAGACGGACTGACATTAAGAAAATCATGATTATCGGGTCGGGGCCGATTGTGATTGGCCAGGCTTGCGAGTTCGACTACTCCGGCACGCAGGCGTGCAAGGCGCTGCGCGACGAGGGCTACGAAGTGGTGCTGGTGAATTCGAATCCGGCGACGATCATGACCGATCCGGAAGTCGCCGAGCGCACCTACATCGAGCCGCTGACGCCGCAATATTTGGAAATGATCATCGCGCGCGAGCGGCCGGACGCGCTGCTGCCCACCGTCGGCGGGCAAACGGGACTGAACACCGCCGTGGAACTGGCCGAGAGCGGCATTCTCGAAAAATACGGCGTGAAGCTGATTGGCGCTTCGCTGCGCGCGATTAAAGTGGCGGAGGACCGCCTGCTGTTCAAGGACGCGTGCCAGCGCGTAGGACTGGAAGTTCCGGCGTCGGCGGTGGTGAGAGATGTAGAGACCGCAGTGCGGTTGGCGGACGAATTGGGCTATCCGGTGGTGATACGTCCGTCGTTCACGCTGGGCGGGACGGGCGGCTCGATTGCGTACAATCGCGAGGAGTTCACCGACGCGATTGCGCGCGCGCTCGATGCCAGTCCGGTGCGCGAGGCGCTAATTGAAGAGTCCGTGCTGGGCTGGAAAGAATTCGAGCTCGAAGTGATGCGCGATCATCGCGACAACTTCGTGGTGATCTGCTCGATTGAGAATTTCGATCCCATGGGCGTTCACACCGGCGATTCGATCACCGTTGCGCCGGCGCAGACGCTCACCGACAAAGAGTATCAGCGGATGCGCGACGCGGCTGCCGCGGTGATTCGCGAAGTGGGCGTGGAGACGGGCGGGTCGAACATTCAGTTCGCGATTGATCCGCAGACGGGGCGCATGGTGGTGATTGAGATGAACCCGCGCGTGTCGCGAAGCTCGGCGCTTGCGAGCAAAGCGACGGGATTTCCCATAGCGAAAATCGCGGCGAAATTGGCCGTGGGCATGACCCTCGACGAAATTCCCAACGACATCACGAAGAAAACGCCGTCGTCGTTCGAGCCCACGATTGACTATGTGGTGGCGAAAATTCCGAAATGGCAGTTCGAGAAGTTCCCGGGCGCGGACACCACGCTGACGACGCAGATGAAATCCGTCGGCGAAGTGATGGCCATCGGCAGAACGTTCAGCGAGGCGATGGGGAAGGGCATTCGTTCGCTCGAGCCCCATACGCCGTGGCGCGCGCCGGCAGAAATCGTGGACGCGGTGCTGCGCGAAAAATTGCACACGCCCGGGCCGGACAGGATTCACTGGCTGCTGACCGCGCTGCGCCGCGGAATGAAAGTCGAGGAAATTCACGCGCTGACGAAAATTGACCCGTGGTTTTTGCGGCAGATGGACGATGCGGTCGGCGTCGAAAAGCAGATTGGCGCGGCGAATCCGAGCAGCGTCTCAGCGGAATTGTTCGAAAAGGCGAAGCGCAACGGTATCAGCGATGAGCAACTCGCGCAGATGTGGAAAGTTTCCACCGATGAAGTGCGTGCAGCGCGGGCAAAGCGCGGATTGCGGCCGGTGTTCAAGCGCGTGGATACGTGCGCGGCGGAGTTCGAGTCGTTCACGCCGTACATGTATTCGACGTACGAAGAAGAGGACGAAGCGGACACCAGCGCGCGGCGGAAAATTATTATTCTCGGCAGCGGGCCGAATCGCATCGGGCAGGGAATCGAGTTCGACTATTGCTGC
This sequence comes from Candidatus Acidiferrales bacterium, assembly GCA_035763605.1. Classification (GTDB taxonomy): domain Bacteria; phylum Acidobacteriota; class Terriglobia; order Acidiferrales; family UBA7541; genus DAHUXN01. The sequence continues at coordinate 12,260 of DASUAV010000160.1, read as the reverse complement.
TGCCACGCGGCGTTCGCGCTGAAGGAGGACGGCTACGAAACGGTGATGGTGAATTGCAATCCGGAGACGGTTTCGACGGATTACGACACGTCGGATCGTTTGTACTTCGAGCCGCTGACGCTCGAAGACGTGCTCTCGGTAATTGAACGCGAAAAGCCCGAAGGAGTCATCGTGCAATTCGGCGGGCAGACGCCGCTGAATCTGGCGCTCGATTTGAAGCGCAATGGCGCGCCGATTATTGGTACCGCGCCGGAGTCCATTGATCTGGCGGAAGACCGCAAGCGATTCGGAAAATTGCTGGAAGAATTGAAAATTCCGCAGCCGCGTAACGGGACGGCGCTCAGTCCGGCGGAAGCGGTGAACGTCGCGAAGGAGATTGGTTTGCCGGTGCTGGTGCGCCCCAGCTACGTGCTCGGCGGGCGCGCCATGGTGATTGCGTACGATTTGAAAACGGTCGAGGAATGCGCAGCGCAAGCGGCGCGGCTGGGAAGCGGTTCGAGCGCGGAGCGACCGATTCTGGTGGATCAATTTTTGGAAGAAGCGACGGAAGTGGACGTGGACGCGCTCGCCGATGGCGAGGACGTGGTCATCGCCGGAATCATGGAGCACATCGAAGAGGCGGGAATTCACTCCGGCGATTCGTCATGCGTGCTGCCGTCGGTCTCGCTGAAGCCGGATGTGCTTGCGCGCATTCGCGAGTACACGGCGAAACTGGCGAAGGCGCTGCGCGTGGTGGGATTGATGAACGTGCAGTATGCGATTCAGCGCGATGTGGTTTACGTGCTGGAGGTGAATCCGCGCGCGTCGCGCACCGTGCCGTACGTTTCGAAAGCTACAGGCGTGCCGCTGGCGAAAGTGGCGGCGCGGCTGATGACCGGCAAAAAATTGCGCGATATTCGGCTGGCGGTGAATGAATTCGGCGGCGTGGCGGAATTGCGCAGCAAAGAGTATTACTGCGTGAAGTCGCCGGTGTTTCCGTTCAGCAAATTCCGAGGCGTGGACACGATTTTGGGGCCGGAGATGCGTTCAACGGGAGAAGTGATGGGCGTGTCGCCGAATTTCGGGCTGGCGTTCGCGAAGGCGCAACTCGCGGCGGGACAAAAATTGCCGCTTCAGGGAACCGTGTTCATCAGCGTGAACGATCACGACAAAAGATTTTTGCCGGCGATGGCCAAAGATTTGGCGGCGGCGGGTTTGAACATCATTGCCACGCGCGGGACGGCGGCGGCTCTGCGCGCGCTGGGAATCGAGGCCGAGCCGGTTTACAAAGTGAACGAAGGACGGCCCAACATTGTGGATTTGGTGAAAACGGGGAAAGTGCAGTTGATCATCAACACGCCGCTGGGGCGCGAATCGTTCTACGACGAAAAATCCATACGCCGCGCGGCGGTGCGTTACGCGATGCCGTGCATCACCACGATTTCGGCGGCGGTGGCGGCGGCGCGCGGGATACGCGCGATGTCCGAGGGCGCCGGAAACGTGGCGGCGCTCCAGGATTTACACGCGCAGGCCAGCAAAGCAGCGTCGAATGCGGCCGCGCCGCGCGTCACTTCGGCGGACTGAATCGCGCCATCAGAATAAGTGAACTACTATCGCCCGAGTAGATTTTCTTCTGGTACAATCTCTTCATGAAGCTCAGAGGCATTTTCCCTCCGGTCACCACTCCTTTTTCCGCCGACGGCGAGGTTGACCTGGAGCGGCTGCGCGAAAATATCAGGAAATACAATCAGACCCGCATCAGCGGCTACGTGATGAACGGCTCGACCAGCGAGTCCGTGCTGCTCGATTGGGATGAAATCGAGCGATTGTGGGCCGCCGCGCGCGAAGCAGCTGCGCCGGAAAAAGTGATGATTGCAGGAACGGGCGCGGAGGCCACCGCGGAAACGATTCGCCACACGAAACGCGCCGCGGCTCTCGGCTATCAAGCCGCGTTAGTGCGGACGCCGAGTTACTACAAGCCCGCCATGAGCTTCGAGGCGGAGACCGCTCATTTTTTCCGCGTGGCCGACGCGTCTCCGATTCCCGTGTTGATTTATTCCGTGCCGGTGTTCACCGGCTACACCGTGGAAGCGCCGCTGGCGGCGAAACTCGCGACGCATCCCAACATTGTCGGAATCAAAGACAGCTCCGGAAACGTGCAGCGCATGAAAGATATTGTGGCGGCGGCGCCGAAGGGATTCAACGCGCTCGGCGGCTCGGGACTCATGCTTGCCGAGTCTATCGAAGCCGGCGCAGTGGGCGGCATTCTCGCGATTTCCTGCATTGCGCCGGATGCGTGCGCGGATTTGTACGAAGCGGCGCGTCGCGGCGAAAAGGCGGAGATTGAGGCGCTGAAGAAGCAATTCACCAATCCGGCGGCCTCCCTGGTGGCAAAATTCGGCATCGCCGGAATCAAGTTCGCCATGGATCGCCTGGGATACTACGGCGGAGCCACGCGCGCGCCCCTGCTGCCGATTGCAGATGCAGCCAAGCCGGAAATCGAAGCGCTCGTAACAGCCATTCGCCCCCCCGTTGTGGCGAATACGTAGCTACTTACCGCATCTGCTCTCGTCCAACCTCGAAACATCCCTCATTAGTTGCTGCGACGTATCGCCCCGTGTATCATGACATCCTCCATGGAGTGCGACTGTCTCCGCTTCTCTGAAATCCCGCAGACCACAAAGCTATTCGCTTCATTTACCGACGATTTTTCGAAGGTAGAGCGCTTCTACGCGCATAAGCCCGATGACGCCGGAGTGCGCTCGGCGGCGAAAGAAGCGCGGCTGGATACAGGAATCCGGCGCGCCGTTTCTGAAATTCTGCGCGAGCAAAACGAGCGGCTGGGCTCATCGCTCGAATCCATGCGGAATATCGAGCGCCTGCGCGACGGTGCCGCAGCCATTGTCACCGGCCAGCAGGTGGGACTGTTCGGCGGCCCGGCCTACTGCTTTTACAAAGCTCTGGACGCGATCGCTTGGGCAAAACGTCTGACGCGTGCGGGCGTTGACGCCGTTCCGATTTTCTGGATGGCCACCGAGGACCACGACCTCGCGGAAGCCAATCACGTGTTCTTTCACGAACGATATGGCATCGCGCACCTTGCCGCAGAGCTGGACGATTCCGTTGCCGGACAGAGCGTCGGCAAAATTTCGTTCGGAAACGAAATTGCTGCGGTCGTTGAACATGCGAGCACGCTGCTCGATGGGCCGAGCGCGAAGGAAGTTCGCGAAGCCGTCGCGGCGAGCTACCGCGCCGGGGAGAATTTCGGTTCGGCCTTCGACAAATTGCTGGCGCGGCTGCTCGCGGGCGGCGGCTTGATTCTGCTTGATCCGCTCGACCGACGTTTGCATGAACTGGCGCGCCCGATTTACCGCAATGCAATTCAACAGGCGGGTGAAATTGCCGGCGAATTGCTGGCGCGCGGCAAAGAACTGGGCAAGCGCGGATTTCATGCGCAAGTAAAAGTAACGCAGCAATCCACGCTGATCTTTCTCGATGTGCAAGGCAAGCGCGAGGCCGTGCGCCGCAAAAATGGTGACTTCCTGGCGCGGGATTTGCGTCTAAGCGGGGCCGAATTGCTGAAGAAAGTTGAAAATGAGCCGGAAGCGTTAAGCGCCGGCGTGCTGCTGCGTCCCATTCTGCAGGATTTTCTTCTGCCCACGGCAGCATACATCGGCGGGCCCGCCGAGGTCGCCTACATGGCGCAAGCGCAAGTCGTCTACAAAAGAATCCTCGGACGAATGCCGGCGATTCTGCCGCGCGCCAGCTTCACCCTCGTCGAACCAAATGTCACTCGAACGATGAAAAAATACGAACTGAGCATCGCCAACATTTTTGCGGGACGCCAGCAGTTGCGCAGAAAAATGGAGATGCACTATTTGCCGCGCGGCCTCGAAGCGCGTTTTGCGCGCGACGAAAAGGCGCTGCGAAAACTCCTGAGCGGTTACGCGAAGCCCATCTCTACATTGGACAAGAGTCTCGGCGGCGCGCGCGATACGGCAGAGAAGAAAATCCTCTATCAATTCCAAAAGCTGCGAGGCAAAGCAGGCCGCGCGCAAAACGAACGCACCGGAGTGCTTGACCGCCACGAATCGGAAATCCTAAGCTCGCTCTATCCGCATCGCGGGCTGCAAGAGCGCACGCTAAGCCTGCTGCCGTTCCTCGCGCGTTATGGAACGGCCTTGCTCGAACGCCTGGAATCCGCGACCCAATCGCCCTGCAAAGGCCATCGCATCGTGACAGTGTGAGAGCGCCTTATCCGCATCACGGGTTACATGAGCGCGCGCTGATCCCGCTGCCGTTTTTTTTTGCGCGTCATGGAGCGGACTTGCTGGCGCGGCTGGAGTCCGCGACCCAATCGCCCTGCAAAAGGCCATCGCATCGTGCAATTATGATCTCGTGTAAAGACGCGAGTTTTTCGGCCCTATGCTCCGTGCGAAGACGCAGCTTTCGTGATCCCCGTAGGAGTGCGTGAAGATTCGAATTTTCGTGAGGCTCCATAGGCCGTGTGAATAATGGGCTTTCGCGGGCCGCAGATCCCGCGTGAAGACGCTGGCTTCGTGAGTGTGCGGCCTTCAGGTCCGAGTTTCCGTGGCGATGTCTGGTTTTGCGATGTTTCGTCAGGGCACGGCTTCAGAATGTGCGTCGCAGTGAGAGTTTCGTCAGGGCACGGCTTCAGCCGTGCCGTAAAACGCGTAATCAAGACGGCTTCAGCCGCTGAGGTTTGTCTTTTGAATCTCTCTCGCGACCTTATATAAACCGCGCGCGATTATGCCGCGAACACAATCTGCGTGCTAAAATTGTACGGTTTTGCCGCTGCATTCGCGCCAGGCAATGTTCGCGAAGGAAGGTCTTATGAAGCTCACGCCGGGAAAACTCAAAGGGCTGGAGAAAGTTTCGACATCCGCCGGAATTATTGCCGCTGCGGCGATGGATCAGCGCGGCTCGTTGCGCAAAGCCATCGCGAAGGAAAAGGGGCTTGACCCGCACGCGGTGACGCCGGAGATGATGTCGGAATTCAAGCAAGCCGTTGTGCGCGTGCTGACGCCGCACGCAAGCGCAATTCTGCTCGACCCGGAATACGGCTTGCAGCCATCGCGCTGGCGTTCCGCGAATGCCGGTCTGCTGCTCGCTTACGAAAATAGCGGCTACGACAACACGCGTCCCGGGCGCTTGCCCGATCTGCTCGAAAATTGGTCCGTCCACCGGCTGAAGCAAGCGGGCGCGGACTGCGTGAAAATCCTGCTCTATTACACGCCGTTCGATCCCGCGCCAATCAACGACATCAAGCACGCATGGGTCGAGCGCATCGGCGCCGAATGCGCGGGAGAAGACTTGCCGCTGTTCGCTGAATTCGTCGGCTACGACGAGGGCATAGACGAAAAGGGAATGGATTACGCCAGGAAAAAACCGGAAGTCGTCACCCGCAGCATGGAGGAATTTTCCAAGCCGCAGTACGCGATTGACGTCCTCAAAGTGGAAGTTCCCGTGAACATGGCCTTCGTCGCGGGCGCGCGCTCGTGCAAAGGCGAAGCGGCGTACACGAAAGATCAGGCCAAAGAGAATTTCCGGCGCGCGGCGGCTGCGGCCAAGAAGCCTTTCATTTATTTGTCGGCGGGCGTGAGCAACGATACATTCATCGAAACGCTCGAACTCGCCGGCGAGGCAGGCGTGAATTTCTCCGGCGTGCTCTGCGGGCGCGCCACCTGGAAAGACGGCGTGCCGATTTACGCCAAACAAGGGTTGAACGCGTTTCAGGAGTGGCTCGAAAAGCAGGGCGTGCAGAATATCGAAAATGTTAATCGCGGATTGCGCGCGGCGAAGCCCTGGTACGGATTCTACGGCGCGTCCGCTGCGGCGGATCTGAGCTGAGCGCGCGAATGAAAGAAGGCTCCGAATCTTCGCGCGAAACGCGGCGGCGCATTCGCGTTATCGAAGTGCAGACCGCGCAGCACACGCAGATGAAAAATATCACCGGCGACGTGCAAAAGATCGTTGCTGATTCGGGATGCCAGAGCGGCATTTGCTGCGTCTACGTGCCGCACACCACCGCCGGCGTGATGATTAACGAAGGCGACGACCCCGACGTGATGCGCGACATCGAAGCGACGTTCACAAAACTCGTGCCGCAGTCCGGCAACTACCGGCACGCGGAGGGCAACGCCGATTCGCACATCAAAACGGCGCTGACCGGAAATTCGGTGACCGTGTTCATCGAAAACGGCAGACTCGCGCTGGGGAGATGGCAGGCGATTTTCTTTTGCGAATTCGACGGGCCTCGCCGCCGCGAAGCGCGCATCAAAATTATCGCGGACGCGACATGAAGATGACTGGGCTCACACAAAATCGCGCGGGCAAAGTCGGAATTTACGTGCAGGTGCCGTTTTGCCAGGCGAAATGCACCTACTGCAATTTTCACACCGGCGTGTTTTCGCGTGATTTGTATGCGCCATACGTCGAAGCGGTTTGCAGGGAAATTCGCTCGGCGCAGCGCGGTTTCACCGCCGATACTGTGTATCTTGGCGGGGGTACGCCAAGTCTGCTGGATGCTGCGCATATCGCGCGCATTTTGGCGGTGCTTCGCGACGTTTATGGCGAAAACTGGAACGAGGTTACGCTCGAAGCGGATCCGGAAACAATCGCTCCCGGCAACGCGCGCGAGTGGCGAAATGCAGGCGTAAATCGCATCAGCATGGGCGTGCAATCGTTCAGCAACGAGGAATTGCGCTCCGCCGGAAGAATGCACCGTCGCGAAGATGTTTATCGCGCGACGGAAATTCTGCGCGCCGCACGATTCGAAAATATCAGCATGGATTTGATCGCCGGACTTCCGCATCAAACGCGCGAAAGCTGGGAAGCATCGCTCGATGAATTGCTCGCCATTGCGCCGGAGCACGTCTCCGTCTATTTGCTCGAAGTGGACGAAGGCAGCCGCCTCGGACGCGAAATTTTGCGAGGAGGCGAAAAATATAGCGCCGCGAAAGTTCCGACCGATGATGAAATGGCGGAATTCTACGAGTCCGCATGTGCGATGCTCGCGAGCGCCGGTTATGACCACTACGAAATTTCCAATTGGGCGCAGCCCGGCCGCGCTTCGCAGCACAATTTGAAATACTGGCGGCGCGAGCCGTATCTGGGGTTTGGCGCGGGCGCGCATTCGTTCGATGGCGAGAATCGCTGGGCGAATCTGCACGATCCCGCGGCGTATGCCGGCGCGATTCACGAAGGCCGCAGCGCGGTGGAATCAGAAGAAAGCGTCACGGCGGCGCAGGCCCTCGACGAGGAGTTCTTTTTGGGGTTGCGCGAATTGGCCGGAATCGATTTGGCGCGAATCGAATCTCGTTATAGTGTGGACTTGTCGTCGCGCATGGCAAAATTGCTGGAGCAAGGCCTGGTTGAGCGCGACGGCGCGCGAATTCGCTTGAATCCGGCGAAACTGACCATTTCGAATGAAGTTTTTGTCGAGCTGCTTGGCTGAATTTCAGAGGCGCGAAAAAATGTACGACGCAAAAGGTGGCAACGGGCAATCTGACTCGATTGTGGATCTTCGCAGCGACACGGTGACGCGTCCTACGGCGGCGATGCGCCGCGCGATGGCCGAAGCCGAAGTCGGAGACGATGTTTACGGCGAAGATCCCACGCTGAACCGCCTGCAAACGCGCGCGGCGGAAATTTTCGGACGCGAAGCGGCGCTTTTCGTCCCCAGCGGCTCGATGGGCAATTTGATTGCGATTAAAACGTGGACGCGTCCGGGCCTCGAAGTGATTTGCGAGCAGCGCGCGCACGTGAATCAGTACGAACTGGCTTCCATGTCTGCGCTCGCGGGATGCTTTCCGCGTCCGGCGCTCGCGCAAGACGGAATACTGACGTGGACGATTGTGGAGTCGCTGTTGCGCCCCAAGAATTATCACTATTCGCAAACGGGACTTGTCACGCTCGAAAACACGCACAACATGGCCGGCGGCACGATTTATCCGCAGAGTGTAGCCGAAGAAATTTGCGATCGCGCGCACGAAGCGGGATTGCCCGTGCATCTGGATGGCGCGCGGATTTTCAACGCTTCTGTAGCCACGGGAAAAAGCGTAAAGGAACTGACGCGCAAAGTCGACTCCGTGATGTTCTGTTTGTCGAAGGGCCTCGGCGCGCCGGTTGGCTCGATGCTCGTCGGCTCGCGCGATTTCATCGAGAAGGCCCACATTCATCGCAAAATGCTTGGCGGCGGAATGCGGCAGGCAGGCGTTCTGGCCGCGGCTGGACTGGTTGCGCTCGAAGAATCGCCGAAAATTCTGCATCGCGATCACGACATCGCGAAGTATCTCGCCGAAGCGCTTGCGAAAATTCCCGGCATTCAGATTGACCCGAAAAAAGTTGTGACGAATATTGTAATTTTTGATGTGCAGGGCACAGGCAAGACCGGCGCGGAATTTTCCGCGGAACTGGGCAAACGCAACGTGCTCGCGGGCGCCACGGCGAAATTCCTGGTGCGCATGGTGACTCACTACGACGTGGACCGCGCGAAAATTGACCGCGCCATCGCGGCGCTAAACGAAATTTGCCGCGCCGGGGAACGCACGCACGCGTAGCGCGGCGAAATCGCCGCAAACGATTGTGAGGTGACGTGGATCTCTCGCTGACAGATGAACAGCAGCACCTTCGGCGAACAGTGCGGGAATTCGCCGAAGGCGAAATCGCTCCGCACGTGATGGAGTGGGACGAAGCCTCGAAGTTCCCGCAGGAAATCGTTCCGCAGCTTGGCGAACTCGGCCTTCTCGGCGTCATCTTCCCTGAAAAATACGGCGGCGCGGGCCTCGGCTACCTGGAATATTCCATTGTCATCGAGGAACTCTCGCGCGTGGACGGCTCCGTCGGCCTGATTGTCGCGGCGCACAATTCGCTCTGCTCGAATCACATTTACAAATTCGGCAGCGAGGCGCAGAAGCAAAAATATCTTGTGCCGCTCGCGCAGGGAAAAAAGCTCGGCTGCTGGTCGCTCACCGAACCTGGCGCGGGTTCCGACGCCGGCGGCACGCGCACCGTCGCCGCAAAAAATGGCGGCGGATGGGTGCTCAACGGCTCGAAGACGTTCACCACCAACGGCCATTACGCGGATGTGTGCGTGGGAATGGCCGTGACCGACGCTGCGAAAAAGCAGCACGGAATTTCCGCGTTTATCATTGAGAAGGGCGCGCCGGGATTTCGTCCCGGGAAAAAAGAAAACAAGCTGGGCATGCGCGCGAGCGACACCTCGGAGGTGATTTTCAGCGATTGCCGCGTGCCGCCTGAAAATCTTCTCGGTGCGGAGGGCGAAGGATTCATCAACAGCCTGCAAGTGCTCGATGGCGGAAGAATTTCGATTGCTTCGCTGGCGCTGGGCATGGCGCAGGGCGCGTACGAAGCGGCCGTGAAGTACGCGAAGCAACGCAAGCAGTTCGGCAAAGCCATCAGCGAATTTCAAGCCATTCAATTCAAGCTCGCGGACATGGCCACGCAAATCGAAGCCGCGCGCCTGCTGGTCTGGGAAGCGGCGTATCTCGCGGACCGTTCGCTGCGCGAAGGCGGCCACGTGCGCTTCACGCGCGAATCGAGCATGGCGAAATTGTTTGCCTCGGAAGTCGCGGTGCGCGTCGCGGAGCAGGGCGTGCAAATTTTCGGCGGCTACGGCTTCGTGAAGGATTATCCCGCGGAAAAATATTATCGCGACGTGAAGCTCTGCACCATCGGCGAAGGAACCAGCGAAATCCAGCGCATGGTCATTGCGCGCCAGCTTCTGGGAAAAGGTTAACCGCACGCGATGCCCGCGCAAGCGCCTCCCGACACGACCGCCGCAGCAGAATCGCTGGAAAAATGGGCCGAGCAGGTGCGCGCAGGAGACGTTCGCGCCATTTCGCGCGCCATGACGGAAATCGAAAATCGAACGCCGAATGCGCGCAGCCTGCTGCAAAAACTTTTTCCGCACACAGGAAATTCCTATTGCGTCGGCATCACCGGCGCTCCGGGAACGGGCAAGAGCACGCTCGTTGATCGCATGGCGGCGCATTACCGCGCGCAGCGGCAGGCCGTCGGCGTGATTGCCGTGGATCCGTCGAGCCCGTTCACCGGCGGCGCGATTCTCGGCGATCGTATTCGCATGCAAAGCCACGCGTCGGATGCGGGCGTGTTCATCCGCTCGATGGCCACGCGCGGCTCGCTCGGAGGATTGTCGCAGGCCGCAAGCGACGCGGCCCTGCTGCTCGACGCCGCCGGAAAACAGTTTGTGCTGATTGAAACCGTTGGCGTGGGCCAGGGCGAAGTGGAAATCGCGCGGCTGGCGGATTGCACGCTCGTGGTGCTCGTGCCGGGAATGGGCGACGACGTGCAAAATCTGAAAGCCGGCGTGATGGAAATTGCCGACATTTTCGTTTTGAACAAAGCCGATCGCGAAGGCACGGACCGCTTCGAGCAGCAGTTGCGCGCGATTTTGCAGCTTGTGCCGGAGCGCAACGGCTGGAAGCCGCCGATTGTGCTGACTGTTGCCACTGAAAATAAAGGCCTCGACGAACTGGCGCGGCAGATTGCGCGCTTTCGCGAGCATTTCAGCGGACGCGAAGAGCGCCGCGCGAAGCAGATCGCGCTCTGGAAAGAGCGGCTCGTCAATCTGCTGCGTGAACGCGTGATGCGCGATGTGCTCGAACGGGAATCCACGGCAAAACGTCTCGAGGCGCTTTCCGCGGAAGTCGCGGAGCGCAAGCTCGATCCGTATTCCGCGGTGAACGAAATTCTGCAACACGCGACAATTTCGTAACTCTGCGTTTTCAAGGAGACTGCTTTGAGGAGAATACTTTGAGACTGGGCGATCTGGAATTTGTTGTGCTGGCGGACGGAACGGTGCGGCTCGACGGCGGCGCGATGTTCGGCGTGGTGCCGAAACCGATGTGGGAAAAGAAATCGGCCGCCGATGAGCGCAATCGCATCCTGCTGGCTATGAACTGCCTGCTCATTCGCGCGGGAGGGAAAACGATTCTCGTGGAAACCGGCGCGGGCGACAAATGGGACGCAAAAGGCCGCGACATCTACGCCATTAGCGAAAAGCCCGGCCTGCCGCGCGAGCTGGCGAAAAACGGAGTGAAGCCGGAGCAGGTGGACATCGTCGTCAACACGCATTTGCATTTCGATCATTGCGGCGGAAACACGCTGCTGGTGAACGGCAAAGCGCGACCGCAATTTCCGAACGCGAAATATTTTGTGCAGAAGCCGGACTTCGACCATGCCGTTTCGCCCAGCGAACGCGACCGCGCCAGCTTCATCGCCGCGAATTACCTGCCCATAAAGGAAGCGGGCCAGTGGGAATTGCTCGAAGGCGAAAAGGAAATAGCGCCCGGCGTTACGCTTATTCCGATTCCCGGGCACACGCACGCGATGCAATGCGTGAAGCTCACTGGTGGAGGAAAGACCGCGTTTTTTCTTGCGGATCTCGTCCCGATGACCGCGCATTTGCCGCTCGCGTGGGTCATGGGCTTCGATTTGTTTCCGCTCACCACTGTGGAAAACCGCAAGAAATGGCTGCCGGAAATTGTGCGCAACGAATGGCTCGCGCTTTTTGCGCATGATCCCGTGGTGAAGGCCGCGTACTTGCGCGGTTCCGATGGGCGCTGGGAAGCCGAACCCGTCAAAATCGACTAGCAGAGTTTCTGTAGTCACGGTTTTGCAACAGCACGGCTTGAAAAGTTTCTGCGCTGGTGCGGCTTTGTCAGGGGGCACGGCTTGTAAAGTTTCTGTGGCGCTGCGACTTTTGTAGGGACACGGCTTGAAAAGTTTCTGCGACCGCGCGGCTTTTGTAAGGGCACGGATTCAGGGTTTGGCTGCTGGCGAGAGATTTTCGTAAGGACGCGACTTCTAATTCCGCGTCGCAGGGGACGGGGATTTGTCAGGGCACGGCTTCAGCCGTGCCGATGAACGTCAAAGGCTGGGGCTTTAGCCCCTGAGGTGAGTCGTAGCCTGGTGCCGCGTTTGTCCGAGCGCGTCTAGTTCAAACAGTGTTTCATTACGTCGAGGCAAGGAGAGCAAGTGAAGAAACGACCGAGCAGGCCCGGCAAGAGCGCGAATAGCAAAGCGCAAATCGGAATCATCGGCGGCAGCGGCTTGTATTCCATGGCCGGCCTCGCGGACACGCGCGAGGTTCGCATCCGCACGCCGTTCGGCGAGCCGTCCGACGCGCTGATGCTCGGCACGCTTGAAGGCAAACGCGTCGCATTTCTCGCGCGTCACGGACGCGGCCATCGCATCTCGCCGAGCGAAATCAATTT
>DASUAV010000159.1:0-14574 GCA_035763605.1 Candidatus Acidiferrales bacterium | reverse complement strand
GTGGCGCAAGTGGACAGCGCCATCGGCGGCAAAACCGGCGTGAATTTGCCGGAAGGAAAGAATCTGGTGGGCGCATTCCTCCAGCCACAAGCGGTGATTGCTGATCCGAGTTTGTTGTGCACGCTCGAGCCGCGGCAGTTTCGCTCGGGAATCTACGAAACGATTAAGTATGGCGTGATTGGCGATGCGCGGCTGTTTGATTTTCTGGAACGCAGGCTGAACGATCTGCTGAGGTTGGATATGAGCGCGCTTGAATTTGTTATTGAGCGAAGCGTGCAGCAGAAGGCACAGGTGGTCGGAAAAGACGAGCGCGAGAGCGGCTTGCGGCAGATTTTGAATTTCGGCCATACAATTGGCCATGCGCTTGAGGCGCTGACGCGCTATCGGCGCTTTCTTCACGGAGAAGCGGTGGCCTGGGGAATGCTTGGAGCAACGCGGATCGCAGTCGCGACGGGAAAGCTTCACGAAGAGAGCGCGTTGCGGATCGCACGGTTGATCGCCCGATGCGGCAAACTTCCGTCGCTGCCGACGATTTCATCCGCTGCGTTGCTGCGAGCCATTGCCGGCGATAAAAAATCGCGAGGTGGCAAAGTGGGGTGGGTTCTTCCGTGCAAAATGGGAGCCGCAGAGTTTGGCGTGAGAGTCCCTGATGCGGTCGTCAACGAAACCTGGCGAGCATTGCCTTCTCTTTACCAGAACGCTCGAAAGGGCGGTTGAATTTCGGCGCATGAGCGGCACACGACATTCGAGTTCTGCGAAGCGATATGCTTGCGGGCGATCCGTTGCTCGTGGAACGCAGCCCGAAGGTTCGCGCAATGAGCAGGACGCCGCCGCGCGCGTGCGCGATATGTTCAGCAGCATTGCGCCGCGATACGATTTCCTCAACCATTTTCTCTCCGCGTCATTCGACAAGCTGTGGCGTGCGAAAACCGCCAGGCATTTTTCGGCGACTTTGTCGCGAACTGATGCGCGTGTGCTCGATTTGTGCTGTGGGACGGGTGATTTGGCATTCGCACTGGCCAAAAAGACGCCGAGGCTGTCCGATTCGCCGTATGGCAGATTTTTCGGGGCGGATTTCTCGCTGCCTATGCTGGAACTGGCCATGCGGAAGAATGCCGCGCGACGAGCGTGCGTTATGTTTTTTGCGGCCGATGCACTTGCATTGCCATTTGAGAGCGGCAGCTTCGATTTGGCGGTTACGGCTTTCGGATTTCGAAATCTGGCGAATTACGAGCACGGTCTCCGCGAAATGCACCGCGTGCTGCGGACGGGCGGTCAGTTGGGGATTTTGGAATTTTGCGAACCGCGAAGCGGAATTCTCGCGGCGCTGTTCCGCTATTACTTCACCCGAATTTTGCCGCGCATCGGCGGAGCCATTTCCGGCAGCGGCGAAGCCTATTCGTATCTGCCAGGATCGGTCCAGAAGTTTCCGCCGCCCGAGACGCTGAAAACCTGGATCGAGGCAGCGGGATTCAGAAACGTGAGCTACGAGCGCTGGACGTTTGGCGCGGTGGCTCTGCATCGCGGGACGCGTTAGTTGCGATTGCACCTCGGCATCAGTTTTCAAGTCCGAGCGCGCGAATTTTGTGGAGCAGCGTTTTGTAAGAGACGCCGAGTTTTTCCGCGGCGCGGGACTTGTTCCATTTGGTTTCTCGCAGTGCGGTATCAATTTTGAAGCGCTCGACGTGATGCACGGCGCGCTGCGCGACTTCTTCGAGCGGGCCATCCCACAAGAATTCCTCGGCCAGCATTCCTCCCGGCATCTCCTTTTCCGCGGGCTTGGCCGAAGGTAATTGCAGGGCTTCCGCATCAATTTCGGATTCCGACAAGATGGCCGCGCGCTCGATTGTGTTTTGCAGTTCGCGGACGTTTCCGGGCCAGAGATAGCTGCGCAGGCGCGCGCGCACATTTTCGCTAATCTGAAGCGAAGGCTTGCGAAATTCGCGGCGAAAACGCTCAAGAAAATGTTCGGCGAGCAGGATTACGTCATCGCCGCGTTCACGCAGCGGCGGAACGGTTATGGGCACAGAGGAAATTCGAAAATACAAATCCTCGCGAAATGTTTTCTGCGCGACAGCGGATTGCAAATCTTTGTTGGTGGCGACGAGTATGCGAACTTCAACGTCAATGGATTGCGTGCCGCCGACGCGCTCGAAACTCCGCTCTTCGAGAACGCGCAGCAATTTGCTTTGGATCGCGAGAGGCAACTCGCCGATTTCGTCGAGAAAAATCGTGCCGCGATGCGCGAGCTCAAGTTTTCCGATTTTGCGCGCGCCCGCGCCGGTATACGCGCCGCGTTCGTGGCCGAAGAGCTCGTTTTCGACAAGGCCCTCAGGAATGGCGGCGCAATTCAGCGCGACAAATGAGTTTTCGCGGCGCTTGCTGAGGTGATGTAAAGCGCGAGCGAACAATTCTTTTCCCGTTCCACTCTCACCGAGTAACAGCACAGTCGAATCCGTTGGCGCGACGCGCTGGACCATCTGGCTGGCCGCCTTCATGGACGGGTGCTCGCCGACGATGCGCGGGAAATCGTAGCGCTCGGCGTATTCTTCACGCAGGAGGAGATTTTCGCGAAGAAGTTCCTGCTGGCGGGCGGCGCGCGCCACAAGCAGTTTCAGATGCTCCAGCTCGACGGGCTTTTGGATGAAATCGAACGCGCCCTCTTTCATGGCGGTCACAGCTTCTTCGACCGAGCCGTACGCGGTGATGAGAATTACGGGAATCATGGCATCGGCGCGACGCGCTTCGCGAAGAACGTCGAGGCCAGAGGAGCCCGGCAGTTTCAGATCGGTGAGCACTACGAGATAACGGCGGTTTCGTACTTTATCGATCGCTGAGGAGCCGTCGGCCGCTTCATCAACGGTATAGCCAGCCTTCTCGAGAGCCTTGCGCAGCATGGCGCGCAGTTCGGCTTTGTCCTCGACAAGAAGAATGGATTCCATCGTGCCGCTCTACGGACGGGCCCAGCCGGGATCGCCGCCGGCGGCGCGCAACTGGTCTTCGAGATTCGAGAGCGCCTGCTTGTCAGCGTCAAGTTCCTTCTGTTTCGCGGCAATCGCTTCGGTTTTCTTGGTGATGTCGCTGCGGTCGACGGACTGCTTCAACGCTTTTGTGGGATCCGGGTAATATTGGACGTTCAATTCTCCCAGTTCGCGCTGCATAATGGAAAGCGCCTGCTCGTCTTGAGCGATTTTCTGGCGCGCATCGGCAAATTGCTTCCGCCACTTGGCTTCATCGTTGTTGTTCTTTTCAGGAGCGGCTTTGGATTCGGCGGCAGTTGCTCCCTCGCCGGATTCTTTTGCCGCCGCGGGCTGCGCACCTACTACAGATACGCCTCCGCCTGCGGTGGGAATGTTGTCATTCGTGAAGACCATCGGCGCTTTGGGAGCAGTCTTCTCTTTTTCGCGGGCTTTTCGCGCGGCTTGCGCCAATGAGTCCTTCTGCGAAGCTTGAGCCTTTGCTTGCGTCTTGGACTGCTGCTGGGATTGCTGTGCGCCCTGTCCGCTTTGCGCCTGCTGCGCCACGGACATTGCCGGCATCGCCAAACCAGCAAGAATCACAGTCAGCCATAAACGTGTTCGCATAGTGGTCACCTCGGAACGAGGCAAAAATCGCCGATTCTTCTCCTCTTAGTTTAGATGCGGCTTCGCTTACGGGCAATCGCGCCTACGAGAGGCGCTAGCGCAAAGGTAACCATAGGTCAAATTCCGCTCCGCCCTGCGGTTGGTTGCGCGCCTCGACGCGACCGCCGTGCTGCAGCGCGATCTTCTGGACGACGGGAAGGCCCAAGCCAGTGCCGTTTGCCTTGGTGGTGAAGAACGGCACGAAAATCTTGTCGAGGCTGCCTGCGGGGATGCCCGGGCCATTATCGCGCACGGAGACGCGCTGCCATTTTCGCCCGCCATGAGCTTCTTGAGCGCCGGAAATCGTGACCTCGCCGGGGTGACCGTTCGATGAGACCGCCTCCGCCGCGTTGCGGGTAAGATTCAGGAGGGCCTGACGAACAAGTCCGGCGTCACCGGAAATCTCGGCGAAGGTGCCTTCCGTGCGAATGGTGACGCCATCGAGCGCGCCGCGAATTTCGTCGGCAACCTGTTCGACGACGGCGCTCAATGCAAAGTCCTCCTGGCTCAATTCCAGAGGGCGCGCGAAGCGGAGGAATTCCGTCACCACGTGAGTCAGCGAGCGAGTCTGCTCGACAATTTTCTGGGCGGATTCCGCGACTTCGCCTGAGGGCGCTTCAGTGTGAATCATCTGCGCGTAGCCGGAAATGGTCGCCAGAGCGTTCTTGAATTCGTGGGCGATTCCGGCGGACATTTCACCGAGCGCCGCTAAATTTTCCTTCCAGCGCATTTGCCGCTGGAGCGTGGTCAGTTCGGTCAAATCGCTCATCAAACAGAGAGCGCCAGTCAATTTTGGCGTGGCCGCCTGCGCGGCGGGAGACGCACCCCATGCGCCGGGTACATTGCGCGCCGGCCGGTAAATGGGCGAAATCGTGACGCCAAGCTGGCGCGATTCGCCGGCGGGAGTCACGTGCGGAACTTCGTCGCGCTGGAAGGTTTGCCCGTCACGAAGGCACGCCGTCAGCATGTTGGCGAGCGGCGAATCGGCGCCGAGAATCTCCGAATAGCGGCGGTACTGGAGTCCGCGAACACCGAGCGCTTTTTCCGCGGCGGGATTCGCGGAACTGATTGTCCCTGTGGCGCTGACCAGGAGCAGGCCCGCGGGCATGTTGCGCGTTACGGCTTCGCTGAGCCGCTCGGTTTCCTGCGCGCGTTCCTTTTCGAGTTGATGCAGGCGTGAAAGTTCCTGTTCCTGTTCGCGCAAACGCTGAATGACGCCTTGCATCGAGGCGGCTACGAAGGCTGACGGATTTTCCGCGTCCACGCGAAAGGGCTGATCTTGCGATGCTTCGCTGGATTCATTTTTTCCGCGAACGGACCGCCGCAGTATCATGACCGCGCCAATCAACGCGACAAAGACCAGAAGAAAGAAAACCAGGCCGGCCCCAAGCCCCACATTGAAATGGGAAGTTTGCGCAGCGACCGCCAGGACAGGCATCAGGACGTCCTCATCGCAGCAGGAAAAGCGATTGATACCACGCGACCACGGGAGTTCCAAAAAAGACCACCAACAATGCCGCAGCCCCGAGGAATGTGCCAAAGGGCAATTCGTACGTCGAGCCTTTGCGCGAGGCGATAATGAAAATCGCTCCGAGGATGGCACCGAGAAGGGAACCAGCAAGGATGGTAAGTATCGTCCGTCGCAGGCCGAGAAACGCGCCCGCCATCAGCATCATTTTCACGTCGCCAAATCCCATGCCTTCACGTCCGCGCAGCCGGAAGTAGCCTTCGCCGACGATCCAGAGAAGGCCGCCGCCGAAAGCGGCGCCAATCAGCGCGTCGGCAAACGAAATCGCCGGAGCCGGGGGAGGGAAGTCAAAGACGCGCGCGGCAATCCATGCGGCCGTGCCGTCCTCAGGACGCACAAAAAAGCTGATGGCCAGCGCGAAAGCTAATCCCGTGAAGTTCACTTTGTCCGGCAAAATCCGTTCGCGCCAATCCGTGAAAATCAGCACCACGAGAATCGCGGAAAATGCCGCCCACTTCAGCGTCAGCACGGAATTGCCGAATTCCAGATAGCAAAAAAGAAAGAGAGCGCCGGTGAGCAGCTCGACGGCCGGATACAAGGGCGAAATGCGCATTTTGCAATTTCTGCACCTGCCCCGCAGAAACAAATAGCTGACCACGGGAACGTTGTCATATGCCTTTATAGGCTTGCCGCATTTTGGGCAACTCGATGCCGGACGGACGATGGATTTGCCCGCCGGCAAGCGGCTGATGCAAACGTTCAGGAAACTGCCGAAAATCAGGCCGAATATGAACACGACCACCGCGATGTAGCCTGCAGGAAGCATAAATTGAATGTGCCACATCCGCGAACGAGGCTCAACGTCCCCTCCGCGCGCCGTGCCCGATGCCTAACGCTGCGCGGAAAAAAGCGCGTGGGGTTCGGCGTTTGGGTAGAAGAAATCGGTAAGATATATCCGCAGTTGAAGGGATCCGCGCCTGAATGAGCTGGTTCGAGCAAAAAATTCGCCGTTATGAGCACAAGCGCTGGGCCGCGGAGCCCAACCGTCGCTCATTACTTTTTGCCTGGGGACTTGAGCATATTGGCGGCGATGCAAACGAAACGAATCCGCGCGCGTTTCTCAAAGATTTCGTGCAATCCACTCTTGCGCGCAGCGATGAGTGGTTTCATTGCGATACTCCCCGCGATTTTGTTGTGAAAACGCCTTCAAATGGCACGGCGTGGAGCAGCGAACTGGAATTCACCAGCGCAATCGCGTCGCCGTGGGCGGACGACAATCGCGTTCATGCGCGTTTTTTCCCGGTGCGCACAGATGGCGCTGCCGTTGTCGTCCTGCCGCAGTGGAACGCGGACTACGCCGCGCACGTGGACATCTGTCGCTGGCTCAATCGCCTCGGCATCACTGCGTTGCGTCTCAGTTTGCCATATCACGACAAACGTGCGATTCCCGGACATCCGCGCGCCGACCACATTGTCGGGCCAAATATCGGCCTCACATTACAGGCCAATCGCCAGGCTGTTTGCGATGCGCGCTGCTGCTTGCGCTGGCTCGAATCGCGCGGCTATGGCCCGCTCGGAATTCTGGGCGCTAGTCTTGGCTCATGCATTTCGTGCATCACGGCGTCGCACGAGCGCTTGATTCGCGCCGCGGCTCTGCTGCACGTCTCCAGCTATTTCGGTGATGTAGTCGCGAACGGCCTCACCACCATTCACGTGTGGGAATCGCTGCGCGCCAAAATTTCCGAGGAGGAGATTCGCTACTTCTGGGCGCCCATCAGCCCCATGCCGTATGTTTCCAAATTGCGCGGCACAGGACAAAAACTCTTCGCCATCAGCGGGCGCTATGATCCCACTTTTCCGGATGAATTTTCAGACGATTTCTTCGCTGCGATTCGCCAAAACGAAGTGGATTGCATCCCGCTACGTCTTCCCTGCGGGCACTATTCCCTCGGGGAAGCGCCGTTCAAGTGGGTGGCCGGCTGGCGTTTTGGAAAATTCCTGCAACGCACGCTGCGATGATGGCGCAAGCGCGTTCAGTCGCACGCATGAACGCGCGCGCATGCAAAATTAGAATCTCGCCGACTAGCCATCTGGCGAAAATGCTAGTTTTTCGGCACAGCGGGCAGAACCGGATGATGATCCGGATACGCCGGCACCACGTAATGTGGCAGGGGATGTTCCTTGAGCTGCTGCATGGCAATAGCCACGGCCTTTTCAAGCTGCGGATCGTGGCCTTCGCGAATCAGCTTGGGATCCTGCCACACCTCGACGTCCGGCGCGATGCCGTGACCTTCGACTTCCCATTGGCCAGTTAAGCCGCCAATGGCAAATCTCGGAGCAGTCACCAATCCGCCATCCAGCAGAACCGGATATCCGCCGATGCCCACAAGACCGCCCCAGGTACGCTCGCCGACCAGCGTGCCGGCATGCTTCTTGCGGAAGATCCACGGCAATGCGTCGCCGCCCGAACCGGCGAACTGGTTGATGATCATCACCTTTGGTCCGAAGATGGCCATCTGAGGATCGAGCTGCGGCTTGCCGCTGCGCTCCTTTTCGATGGCCAGCGGCTCGCGCACAAGAGAGTCCACGATGTAATCGGCAAGCTGTCCGCCATGGTTGAAGCGTTCGTCGAGGATCGCCCCTTCTTTGCCCACCTGAGAGAAAAAGTACCGATTGAAGTTCGTGTAGCCGCCTGCTTCCGTGTCCGGCAGATAGACGTAAGCAAGTTTTCCGCCGCTCATGCGATCCACGAGGCGGCGATTGTCTTCAATCCAATCCAAATTGCGCAGCGGCTCCTCGGATGGAACCGGCACCACGGTCACTTCGCGCGAGCCGGTGTCGTTCGGATTTGGCCCCACGCGCAAAACCGTTTGCTGGCCGGCTGTTTCCTGGAAAAAACTGTAAATGTTGTCGCTCGAGGTTAGCTCGCGCCCATTGACAGCCAGCAGATACTCATCAGGTTTGACGTTCACGCCCGGTTCGGTCAGCGGCGCATGCAAACCCGGATTCCAGTTTTCGCCGCTGTAAATTTTCGCGAATTGATAGCGTCCATTCGCGATGCGGTAATCGGCCCCCAGCAAGCCAACGCTGACGTGCGGCATTTCCGGCTCATGTCCTCCGCGCACGAACATGTGTCCGACGGACAAGTAGCTGAGCATTTCCTCAAACAGGAATGTGAGGTCATCCCGGCTGGCGATACCCGGAAGATATGCGGCAAATTCTTTTTCCGCGGCGGCGATATTCAGGCCGTGATAATGCGGGTCATAGAAAAAGTCGCGTTCGATGCGCCACGTTTCGTGGTACATCTGCGCCCATTCAAGGCGCGGAACGACGTACGTCTCCATTCCTGAGGTATTGAGCATGCCCTTGCCTGGCGCGGCAGGAGCTGCCGTGGGATTGATAAACCAGCTTCGGCCTTGCCGGTACAGCATTTTTTCGCCGTCTGAGGATAGGGTGAAAGAAAAAACGCCGGCTACGGCGGGTGTCACTTTCCGAGTCTTCAAATCGAACTTGGAGACCGTAAGCACGCGAGGCCCGAAGCCCGCCTCGGCCTCGGGAATGGATGCTACGAACAATTCGCCTTCTTTCCCGGCGGACAGCGCCACATAGTTCGCCGCGGGAATCGGCAGCGAGAGAATTCGCTGAAGAATGCCGTCAAAATCAATCTCGACTTTCGGCGGGGCTTTTGAAGCGTCCTCCTTTTTCGCCCCTGCCTTCTCGTCTGGCTTTGGCGCAGAAGATGCGGCGACCTTTTCGTCGTCGCTTTCCGGCGGAATCGGCGAGGGAAGGTCTTTGCGCAAAACGGCCACGTATACGCTGCTTGACGTCGGATGCTGGTCGCCGGACATATCGAAGCCGCTGGCGCCAAGACCACGGTTCGTGCTCGCGGCAAAGTAAATGTACTTGCCGCTGCGATCAAAATTCGGCGAGAGGCAGTCGCTCATCCCGTCGGTTATTTGTATGGCTTTGGTGCTATCGAGCGAATAAACGAATACCGCGTTGAGAAGGTTCGGAAGACCCTTGGTGTAAGTAAGCCAGCGGCTGTCGGGAGACCATTTCTCGTTAAAGCTGCCGCCCGCCTGTTCGTCGATATCCACCTTCACCGGAGAAGGATGGTCAATGTCCAAGTACCAAAGCTCGAAAAACTTGTCCGTATAGGCGACCTTCTTGCTGTCGGGCGACCATACCGGAGAATAGTAATAGCCGTGGTTGCCGAGCGAGATGACCTTCGCAGGTTCAAGCCCCTTCTGATCTTTCAGATGCAATTCGTATTCGCCGGAGCGGTCGGAGAAATAGGCGATCCACCGGCCATCCGGCGACCACGCCGGATCGCGATCGGCCACTCCCGGACTGCTGGTGATATTGCGAATGTCGCCTTTGTCGGCCGGAACCGTGAAGATATCGCCGTGCGCTTCGAAAACGGCGCGCTGCCCCGAGGGTGAAATATCCGCGTTCAAAATGCTGTCGCCGACTTTTTCCCAATGCGGACGAACTTGCGGCATATCCGCCGCCACGGTGACGTGAATTTCTTTGTCGCGATGATTCGCCACGTCGTACACGTGCAGCGCACCGAACTGTGAATAAACAATCGCGCCCGAGCCGGCCGAAGCATCGGTAATATCGAACCCGTGGTTTGCGACCACTTGCTCGACTTTCTGCGTTTGCGTGTCATAGGCGAAAAGAGTGATCGGGCCATTGCGGTCGGAGAGGAAATAAACAGTTTTGCCCACCCACATGGGATCATCGTCGTTCGAGTTGTCGCGCGGAACTTTCACCACGCTTGAATCTGCAAGATTGGCAATCCAGACGGGAGTTGTCTGCCCCCCGCGATAACCTTTCCAGAACGGCTCCCAGCGGAAAGTGGGCACATAGGCCATATGTGAGGCATCAGGAGAATAGGAGCCTTCGGTGGCCATAGAAAGCGGAACTTCGGTGGGAAAGCCGCCTGTCACAGGGACGGTGAAGAGTTTCGAGGGATCATTGGTGCTTGCCCGGTGAGAGTCGAAAAGAATGCTCTTGCCGTCAGGAGTCCAGCCCACAGCGACGTCTGCGTCTGGGTGATACGTCAGCCGTTTTGGCTCTCCGCCGCTGGATGAGACGACGTAGACGTCAACGTTCCCATCGTAATCGCCGCTGAATGCGACCATCGAGCCATCCGGCGAAAAAATCGGCCCGGTTTCAAGATCATAGCCCGTGACCAGTCGTTGCGCTTGTCCGCCGTCGCGGTTCACAACCCAAATATCTCCGCCGTATGTGAAAGCGATTTGCGTCTTGCTGATGCTCGGCGACCGCAAGAGTAACGGGCCGGTCGTTGCAGCCGAGCCAATCGCAGCTGCGGAGCAGATCAGAAATAAAATGGCGAATACTCTGAACACAAGCGACTTGACCATTTGCGGTCTCTCCTTCTTAAAAGCTCTTTTCAAGACTGCGCGAATTGCAGGGTAAGGTGGACGAATAATATAGGCCAAAGCGGGGCGTTTTGCACTTTTCTTCGGCGAAGGCGACAAGAAGCAAGCGCGAACGCCGGCTGTCGGGATTGGGGATTTAGATTTCGTCGGCGCCGGCAAAATCTATCTGAGCAGTTTTTGAAATTCGCCTGAGGCGACCACTCGCGCGACCGAGGCAATATCCGGCGCGAGCGCGCGATCTTTTTCAACCACCGACGAAACGGAGCGCACCAGCGCAAACGCTTTTCGTGCCTCTGTGCCCGTCTTCAGCGGCGAATGAAAATCAATTCCTTGCGCGGCCGCGAGTAATTCAATGGCAATTACGTTGCCGAGGGCATCGAGCATTCGCCGCAAGCGCCGCGCCGCGCTCATGCCCATCGAAACATAGTCTTCCTGGTCGCCGGACGTCGGAATCGAATCCACAGAATGCGGCGCAGCCAGCGCTTTCATTTCGCTGGCCAGCCCCGCCGCAACCACCTGGGCAATCATGAATCCAGAGTTGATCCCCGGATCAGGCGTCAAAAACGCGGGCAGCATGCTGGTATGCGGATTGGTCATGTGCTCAATGCGCCGCTCGCAAATTCCCGCGAGAGTCGCAATCGCGATGGCCACCTGATCCGCCGCCATCGCTAAAGGCTGTCCGTGAAAATTGCCGCCGCTAATCACTTCTCCCGATTCCGCGAACACCAACGGATTATCCGTTGCGGAGTTGAGCTCGATGGAAAGCGTGGTGCGTACTTGCGACAGCGAATCGCGCACTGCGCCGTGGACTTGCGGCGTGCAGCGCAAACTATACGCATCCTGCACACGCGAATCTTTTTCCGGCGCGCGATGCGATTCGCGGATTTCGCTGCCACGATTCAAGTGCGTCAAATTTCGCGCGGTTAGAGCTTGTCCGGGAAAAGGGCGAATGCGCGAGATACGTTCGTCAAAAGCGGCCGGAGTTCCGCGCAGCGCGTCGAGCGAAAGCGCCGCGGCCACGTCGGCGGTGTCAGCGAGAATTTCCGCTTCGCGCACCGCAAGAGAAAGCAGCGCGAGCATTCCCTGCGTCCCATTGAGGAGCGCCAATCCTTCTTTGGCTCCCAATTTCAGCGGAACAATGCTCGCCTTCTGCAACGCTTCGCCGCCCGGCATTTTCGCGCCATTGTAAACGGCTTCGCCTTCGCCGATTGCGACGAGCGCCAGATGCGCCAGAGGGGCCAAATCACCGGAAGCTCCCACTGAGCCTTGCGAAGGAATCACCGGCAAAACTCCGTGGGCGAGCATCGCTAAGAGCGTTTCCACCACAACTGGTCTCACGCCGCTGAAGCCCTTGGCCAGCGCATTTGCTCGTAGCGCGATCATCGCGCGTGTTTCATCTTCGGCGAGAGGTGCGCCGACGCCGCACGCGTGGCTGCGCACCAGATTGAATTGCAGTTCTTGGATTTGTTCGTGCGGAATGCGCACCGATGCGAGTGCGCCAAATCCGGTGTTAATTCCGTAAGCGGCGGCGTTCCCTTGGGCCAGGCGATCTACCACTGCACGCGACGCTTCCATGCGTTCGCGCGCGCTCGATGCCAGCGCTACTTCCGCGCCGCCGTATACAATTTGATAAAGCTGATCGAGAGTAAGATCGTTTCCGGTAAGCGCGATGGATTTTATGGCCGTCAATCGTGGCTCCTCGCCGCAGCAGTTTCCGCCGTATGAACCAACGGAAAATACTTGCGATACTTTTCCGGCAGGCTCTTCGGACGACCCTCGCTGTCGCAGATCACGTGCAGAGTGTCGCCCGTCGCGATGAGCGCGCCCGCAGCGTCGTTGAAAATCTCGTATGCGAATGCGATCGTCCGCCGGCGCGACTCCGAAACACGCGTGCGAATCCGTAGCACGTCATCGAACCGAGCCGGCCGTTTGTACGTGCAGCTCGCCCTGGCGACCACCACAAAACTGTCATCCTCAATTTCCATCTGCTTATAGCTGAATCCCAGCTGCCGCATCAGCTCCACGCGCGCGACTTCAAACCACACGAAAAAATTCGCGTAATACACCACGCCCATTTGGTCCGTTTCCGCATAACGTACGCGAATTGTCGTCTCCCCGGTTGCGGGCATACTTCTCCTCGCGAATCTCGAGCGAATCGCCGAAGTTTAACAGAATCGCGCGGCTCGCGTCAGCGGTCGCGCCATCGCGGTGCGCGCTTCTCCAAAAACGCGGAAAGGCCCTCGCGGAAATTCGGAGTGCGGCGGATGGCCGCGCTTTCGCGAACGGCAACCGCCAGATCGTGTCGAATCTCTTTCGCGTTCCACTGCAAAATCAGCTTTTTCGTCAGCCCGAGGCTCGTCGGGCTCAGAGCAGCCAGCGCATGTCCCAGCTCGCGCGCTCGGTCCATCAGTTTCTCCGCGGGCACAATTTCGGTGACGAGGCCCATCCCCCGTGCTTCCTCGGCATCAAAAATTCGTCCTGTCAGCAGAAGCTCGCGCGTGACCTTTTCGCCGACTTGCCGCAGCAGAAAAACCGAAACCACCGCGGGCAGAAATCCGATGCGTGCTTCGGTATAGCCGAATTTTGCGTCCGGTGCTGCCAGAGTAAAATCCGCGAGGGTAGCCAATCCGGTACCGCCGGCGATTGCGGGACCGTTCACCGCGGCAATCAGCGGCTTCCGAAAACTATACACGCGGTAGAACATTTCGCCCATGCGCTTGGCGTCCGCCGCGTGTTGCTTTTGCGTTTGCGTCGCCAGATTGCGCAGCGCCTCCAAATCCATTCCCGCACAGAACGCTTTGCCGGCTCCTGTGAGGATCACCACGCGCGCTGCGCTGCACTCCGCTTCGTCCAGCACTGCGAAAAGATCCGCAATCATCTCCGGCGAAATCGCGTTGCGTTTTTCAGGGCGATTGAGCGTAATCGTCGCCAACTCGCCTTCCACTGCGAATTGGAGTGTGCTGTAGGCCATGAATTCTTAGTTGGGCTTCGGCGCGTCCACTTCATGCGCGTAAGCCTTGCGAATTTCGCCGGTCAGCGCGCAGGCCAGCGCCAGCGACCTCGTGTCAATTCCGGTGGCCACGCCGCGCGCAGTAAGCGTGGTCAGCACCGTCTCGGTAGGGATGTTGCCGACCAATTCGTCGCCCGCAAACGGGCAGCCGCCCAATCCTGTGAGCGCGCCGTCAAATCGCCGGCATCCTGCGTTAAAGGCGGCAAGCGCTTTTTCCGCTGCACCCTCAGGTCGGCTGTGCAGATGCACTCCAATCTCGACGCCCGCGACACAATCTTTTACCGCGTGATATAGCTCAGCGATTTCATGCGCCGACGCAGTCCCCACCGTATCGGCGAGCGAAACTGTTCTCACGCCAATATCCTTCAGCCAGATCAGTGTGTCTTCCACAATTTCCGGACCCCACGGCTCGTCGTAGGGATTTCCGAACGCCATAGAAACGTAAACCACCAGTTTACGATTGGCTTTTTTTGTTTCGCGCTTCAGCGTTTCGACCAGCGACCGCGACTCCGCGCGCGTCATATTCGCATTCGCACGCCGGAAGTATGCCGAGATCGAATACGGGTAGCCAATCGTTGTGACTCCCGGCGTCGCCAGCGCGCGCTCCAGACCCTTTTCGTTCACCACAATCCCGATGACTTCGGGCGATTCGCCCGCGCGAAATTTCTTCACGAGCTCGGCCATCACCTCTTCGCTGTCCGCCATTTGCGGCACGTGCTTCGGCGAAACAAAACTCACGGCGTCAATGTGCCGAAATCCGAGCGACACCAGCCGGCTCAAGTAATCAATTTTCGTTTGCGTCGGAATGATTTGCGGCAACCCCTGCCAAGCATCGCGCGGGCATTCCACAATCGTGACGGAGTTCTCGCTCACGTTTGTAGAACTCCGGTCTTGAATTCCGCTACATGCGGATTGAGCGAAGCTGCTTCCAGCGCCTCGATAATCGCGTCGCGCGTTTCGGCTGGATCAATCATCGCGTCTACCCACAGCCGCGCCGCCGCGTAGCGCGCGTCTGACTGATGCTCGTAGATCGCGCGAGTCGTTTCGAACAGCTCCTTCTTTTCT
>DASUAV010000158.1:0-12605 GCA_035763605.1 Candidatus Acidiferrales bacterium | reverse complement strand
CTGGTCCCTGAAGTTGAACGTCGGGTGATTGAACACGTTGAATGCGTCCCCGCGCAACTCCAACGACATGGATTCACGGAGCGACATGCGCTTGATGATCGAGAGGTCCTGATCGAAGAACATCGGCCCATTGAATTCGTTTCTGGCAAGATTGCCGACTTCACCGGGCTGTGGGTTGCAGAAGCCGTTGCCGACCAGCGGAGAGCAGCTCAAGCCATCTGGCCCGGCTCCTCTGCCATTTCCGCCAATGAAGCTAGGATTAATCAAAAGTACCGGCCCCGTAGACGGGAAAGACAGATTGATGGCATCCCTGAGCTGGGTACGGCTGAGGCCCACGAATGCGGTCTCATTGCCGGAATTGGACGCTCGATTGAGCGTGCCGCGACCGTTCGTCCCTGCGGTGCCGGTGTAGAACGAGAAGGGTGCCCCGCTCTGCCACGTCAAAATCGACGCGACTACCCACCCGCCGGCGACCTTGTCCACTACCTTGTTGTTTCCGAACATGTGGCCCTTGCCGAACGGCAGTGTGTAAGAGAAGTTGGCCTTTACCGCATGGGTGATGTCGAAGTTGGCCCGCGCCCGCTCGAGTCTTGGATCAGCATTGTCGAGCAAGGCGAAGGAGTTGCTTTGGCTGCCGTCAAAGTCGTCCAGCACTTTGCTGTACGTGTAGCTGCCCTGGAAAATCAGATCGTTGCTAAGGCGGCGCTGTACCTGCGCAACTCCCGCATTGTAACTGGAGCTCGAGAAGTTCTCAAGCAGGCCACCGCGAAGGATGAGGTTATTCGGCGTGAATTGGCCCTGCGGGAACGGCAGGCCGGAATTATTCACGTCTCCGAGGGTGTGGTAAGTATTCGCCAGTTCGCCAACCTGCCCTGTTTCAATCAGGTTTTGTATCGTCCCACTGGTGAACCTATCATTCGGCAGAGTCGCGAAAACGTTGTCTGCCGGGAATGGCTCGCTGCCTGCGCCCGCAAACGTCGGATCACACTTACCGTTTGCGGCAATTGACGCAAAGCAATTGTTGCGCGCCACTTTGAACGAACTCAAGAAATCATTCTGATTTATGATCACCTGATTTAGATCAAGTCCGCGAATCAGGCCAGTCCCATGGTTCCCAAGGTAGGAAACTGTCACGGTTGTCTTCCAGCCGATGGCGCGTTGAATCGAAAGATTCCAATCTTGGACATAGGGAGTTCTGAGACCCGGAGAGATTCCAAAACCCGTATTGCCTGCTATGCCCAGATTGGCTTCGTTTTCTGAAAACGTCACTGGAATATTGAAGGCGGGTGGCGTTATGAGCGATGCCGCCGGAAGGCCGTTATCGCCGCTAATAGTAGCCGCTACACCGATATTTGTGACCGTGGACGCCAGTCCCGGATTACTGTTGACGGCATCGATGATTGCCGTGCCAAGGTCATCATTGACGTAGTGAATTGAGTAGCCTGCACGGACCGCCATTTTTCCATCGCCAAACGGATCCCACGCGATGCCGAAATTTGGACCAAAGTCGTGCAAATCCTTGTTGTAAGGCCTACGCCCTGAATTGCCGCCGACGAACCCCACCGTAGCATTGGAAAGCAACGCTTGCTCCATAGACTGGCCTATGCCGGGAATGGGCTCCAGCATTAAGCCATTCAGCTCGTTGAACGGGCTCAGATATTCGTAGCGCATTCCGTAGGTCAACGTGAGATTGGGGCGGAAGCGCCAAGAATCACCGGCATAAAAAGCCCAGTCATTCTGACGGAGGTTGCGCTCATTCGGGGCTCCCGGGACAAAACCAGAGGATGGGCTGGTGACATTGAACCTCTTGCTCGTCTGCCCGACGAAACCACCGAAGGTAGCCAGCAAGCTGTTGGCGTCAGCCAAGTCGTTCGTGGAAATCGGTGCGACACCGGCAAAATCACCGCTCGTGAGCGCAAAGCTGTTTGCAGTACTGAAGCCAACTGCGAAATCGGTTGACGTATTGACCGCGTTGAACTCGTCGATAGTCACGCGCTGTAACTGCACGCCTGCGATGATGGAATGGTTCCCATGCAGCCAGTTTGCGTTGTCCTGATAGCTCCAGGTATGCGTGTCGCGGCCTTGGAAAAAGAAATTCGGGTCTGGATTCGTAAAAGCTAAATCATTGGTCGTAGTACCACCTGGAACAAGAGTATTAATGAACGAGGAACCGAACTTCTGCGACGTATCGAACGTGGCTGGGGCAAGATCAAAACCGAAGCGCACCTCATTCGTGAAGTTCGCATTCGGACTCCATCGCCACGCGGTCGAGAAGAAGTTGATTGCATCAAAATTGCTGACGATGGGAACAGTATTGAACGAAGTATCGATATCCGGACGGTCGAAGATCTGCCTGTTTCGGTAGTACGTTGCCGTGAAACTATGGTGCGCGCTAAGGATATAGTCCGCGCGACCGCCCACGTTCCTCAGGATCGCGTTGCTCCGGGCATTGAAACTGAAACCTGCTGTATTGAGTAGCTGGTTCGGCCCTGGGCTGTCGCCGACGTCGAAATTGTTGACGACAGCGTTCGCGGGAATTCTCGAAATCAGTGTAGCGATTGCCGGGTCAACGGTGAATACCGGGCTTGCACCGCTTCGCGCCGTATTCTCTAGGGACAGAAGGTTCACAGTCTCCACGTCGCCGGGATTGACTCCTGCCGGACAAGGGATTCCACCTGGCTGGTTGTTGCAAGAGGTGACGTATTTAAAAGTTCCACCGGCGGCCGCTGGTGATGTGAAAATCGTGGCGTCCTGAAGCGACGTTTGAACATCCTTGAGCTCCTCATACGAACCTGAAACAAAGAGCTTATCCTTGATGAGTGGACCCCCGCCCTGGCCGCCGTACTGATTCTGGTTGAGAGCAGCATTGGCCACGCCGTTCGCGTTGTTGAACCACGGATTTGCCGCCCACTTGTTGCTCTGGTAGTACCAAAAACCCTGTCCATGCCACGCGTTCGTTCCGCGAGGCGACACAACGCTGACTGCTGATGCTCCGCCGCCTACTGAAGGGTCGCCATTCTGGGTGTTCACGGAAAACTCACTGGTCTGGCTCAGAAAGAGTTGGTTTGGAGAGAAATCAATGTCGTTCGTACGAATGAAATTGTCCTGAATGTTGATTCCATCGAGAGTGACGCTTGTATACGCCGCACGCTGCCCGTTAATTACGGTGGAGGTCTTACCATTGCTCCCCACTCCGGGTTCCAGCGAAAGCATGCTAGACGGTTGGCGATTTGCGATTGGCAAATCCTGGAGCTGCTTCTGATCAATATGAGTCGTCACAGAGGCGTCCGTGGTTTGCACTTGCTGCGAGGTAGACGCCTCGACCGTAACGGTCTCGCTCTGCGCGCCGACCTCCAGGACAATCGGAGGAACAGAAAGCTGCGATGACGCATCCAGCTTTAGCCCAGTCACCGAGGCCTCTTTGAACCCATCTTTGGCGACTTGCACACGGTAGAAGCCGAAAGTCAAACTGGAGACCGAATAGCCGCCATTGGTAGCTGTCTTTGTCGTATATTTCGCACCCGTTTCTTCGCTCGTAACTGTCACAGTCGCACCGGGGACTGCCGCTTTTTGGGCGTCCAACACAGTGCCAACGATCGAACCCGTGGGCACTTGGGCCAAAGCCGTGCCGATTCCAACCACAAACGTCAAAACCATCAGCCACAAAACTCTCTGTATAAGGCGCACGAATCTTCCTCCTAGCAGTTTTTCCGCTCAGTGAAGTACGGTAGCATCCGCCGAGGAAGTAGAGCATTTGGCTGACCAACCTTGTAGATGCTTTCTTTAGGCGAGCTAAGCTATTTGCCAATCGGCAGTTATATCCGTTCTTGGGAGCCGGAGTATGGCGTTCCCGACTGGCTCTATCCGGATTATGGTAGGCGTTTCAGGCATCTGCTATTGCAATAGAAAGCAGACATATTCCAATTCACGTAGAGCCGTATGAAATTATGGAATGCTCCGTGGATTTTCGCAGGTCAAATCACGGACAGGCGATGCGAATGCACTGTTCACGTCGTCGTCGAAGGAACGTCTCGAGCTTATGTTTTCTGAGCGGCAATAACGGCCAGGGATTCTTTCGCCGCTTCGATGATCTCCTGCGAATCCGCTTCGGAATGCGCTGCGGACAGGAACAATGCTTCGAATTGCGACGGCGGCAGAAGAATTCCGCGTTCCAGCATGGCGCGGAAGAACGCCCCAAAGCGCTGCGTGTCTGATTTTTTCGCGTCGGCATAATTGCCGACCGGCTCTGCAGAAAAAAACAAAGTGACGAGCGATCCCGCCGAGTTCACTTGCGCCGCGAGACCTGAATCCCGAACGGCGGTGCGCAGTTTTTCCGCGAACGCATCCGCCCTCGTGTTCAAGTCCTCATAAGAATTCGGCTTCGCCAGCAGCCGCAGCGCTTCGATTCCCGCGCGCATCGCCAGCGGATTCCCGGAAAGCGTTCCCGCCTGGTACACCGCGCCGAGCGGCGCAACCATATTCATGATTTCCGCCCGCCCGCCATACGCTGCGACGGGCAAGCCTCCGCCGATGATTTTTCCAAGTATTGTCAGGTCTGGCGTAATTCCGTGCAGCGATTGCGCTCCTCCATAGCAGAGCCGAAATCCGGTAATCACTTCATCCAAAATCAGCAGCGCCCCCGCGCGATCGGCAATTTGGCGCAAACCGGACAGAAATCCCGGAGCCGGAGGAACGACGCCCATGTTCGCCGCGACCGGCTCAACGATAATGGCCGCAATCTCCCCGGGATGCGCCGCAAAAATCTTTTCCACGGTGAGAATGTCGTTGTAAGGCGCGTTCAGCGTGAGTGACGCGAGCGCCTCGGGAACGCCCGGGCTCGACGCAATTCCCAGCGTGGCGAGTCCGGATCCAGCCTGCGAAAGAAAACTGTCCGCGTGCCCGTGATAGCAGCCTTCGAATTTCAAAATCAGCTCGCGCTTGGTAAACGCGCGCGCCAATCGCGCCGCCGACATCGCCGCTTCCGTTCCTGAGCTGACGAAGCGAATCTTCTCGACCGACGGAATCGCGCGTTGAATGCTCTCCGCGAGTTCCACTTCCAATTCAGTGGTCGCGCCGTAACTTGTTCCCAGCGCGGCCTGTTTCTGAATCGCAGCAACAATCTCCGGACGCGCATGGCCCAAAATCAACGCCCCCCATGAGCCGATGAAATCAATATATTCACGGCCATCCGCGTCCCACAAACGCGAGCCGGAAGCCCGCTCGACAATAATCGCGTCGCCTCCTACGGACTGAAACGCACGCACGGGACTGTTCACGCCGCCTACGAGGGATTGCTCAGCGCGTCTGCGAATTTCGCTGCTTTTTGAGGCTTTCAGCCGGGATTGCGTAGCCATTGCGGATTCCTTCAGCAAGCCTTCAACCAGCGCGCCAGATCTTTCGCGTGGTACGTGAGCACAATCGAAGCTCCCGCGCGCTGAATCGCCGTGAAAATTTCGAGCGCCACGCGTTTTTCATCAATCCAGCCATTTTGCGCCGCCGCCTTCACCATCGCGTACTCTCCGCTCACGTTATACGCCGCCACCGGCACATCAAACTCCTCGCGCACGCGATGAATCACGTCCAAATACGGCAGCGCCGGCTTCACCATAACCATGTCCGCGCCCTCTTCCAGGTCTTGCGCAACTTCCTTCAGCGCTTCGCGGGAATTTGCAGGATCCATCTGATAGCTGCGCCGGTCGCCAAATTGCGGCGCGGATTGCGCGGCTTCGCGGAACGGCCCGTAAAAGCCCGAGCAGTATTTTGCGGCATACGAAAGAATCGGCACGTCTTCGAACTTGTTCTCGTCGAGCTTCTTGCGAATCGCCGCCACGCGCCCATCCATCATGTCCGAAGGCGCGACAATGTGCGCCCCTGCGCGTGCATGCGAAAGCGCCATTTGCGCCAGCAGTTCAATCGTCGGATCATTGACAATTTTCTCGCCCTGAATCACGCCGCAATGCCCGTGGCTCGTGTATTCGCACAGGCAAACGTCTGTGATAACGAGCATCTCCGGCCGCGCTTTGCGAATCGCTTCGATCGCCCGCTGCACCACGCCAGAAGCGATGTAGCCTTCAGTTCCCTTCTCATCTTTGTGCTCCGGCAAGCCAAACAAAATCACCGCCGGAATTCCGAGATCGGCCACTTCGCGCGCTTCCTCCACGAGCTTGTCCACCGATTGCTGCGCGATTCCCGGCATCGAGCTGACGTCCACGCGAACGCCGCTTCCCGGGCACACAAACATCGGGTACACCAGCCCGTGCGTGGACACCTGCGTTTCGCGAACAAGACTCCGCACAGCCTCATTTGAACGCAAGCGGCGCGCACGATGCACTGGAAAACTCATCGGACTTTAGCTCCCTGCTGCATTGCTCCTTGCGGCGTCGAGGCCGCCGATTTTGCATCGCTTTTCAAAGCGCTCAATCGCGCCGCAATGGCGCCCGCGAGCGACTTCGGATTCGGCTCCGCCGCTTCAATTTCGCAGCGCATTTTCGCCGCACGAATCGCCGATGCCGTGGTCGGCCCAATCGCCGCAAAAATAGCGCCGCGCGAAAAATCTTCCAAAGCTTCCGTCCCGGCGGCGCGCACAAAATTCTCAAATGCAGAAGGACTCGCGAACACAACGCAGTCTACCCGCTGTCGCAGAATTTCCGCGAGCTGCGGCCCGGCGAGGGCTTCCGGTGCGCCGGTTTTGTAGGTAGTCACGGTCTCTACATTCGCTCCGGCATCGCGCAAAGTCTCCGTCCAATCCGTTGCGCCGCGGTCGCGCAGCGCCAAATCGCTCCGCGGAATGAGAATTTTCAGTCCGCGCACGTCGCGCAGAAACGACGCTACCGGATTTTTCACTTCCATGCCCGCGACGCTACGCACAGAATCCTTGAAGCATCCCGCGAACGTTCGGCCCGTGCCTCCCGGCGGCACAAAACTCACCGAGAAACCTTCGGCCGCCGCTGCTTCTGCCGTCGCCGGCCCAATCGCTCCAGCTCGCGTTTTTCTTTCACGCGAAGGTTCGATGCCCAGCGCGCGCATCCGCCGCCCAAAATAACGCGCGGCATTTTGGCTGGTGAAGAGAATCCAGTCAAAACTGTCGAGCGCCCGAATCGCATCATCCAGCGCCGCCGTTTCGCCCGCCTCGCGAAATTCCACGCAGGGCAGCTCCACAATTCGCGTGCCTGCGCCCAATAATTTCACGAGCTCAGCGCGAAGCCGCTCGTTTTGTCCCTGTGCGCGAGTGAGCACAATGCAGCGCCCCGCGGATTTTGCTTCAGCCGCCACCAACGCTCCTTCCCGCCAATCGCAGCAACCGGTCAGCTCCTGCATCCAGCAGATCGCGCGCAAGCCGCCGCCCAAGTTTTTCCGCAGTCTCCGCCGATCCCCTTGCGCTGCGCTCAATGCATTCCGAACCATCCGCCGCAAGCACGCGCGCGTCCATCTTCAAAGCGCCATTATCTTCCTTCCGCGCCCACGCGCCGAGCGGAACCTGGCACCCGCCCTCCAATTCTTCAAGAAGCATGCGTTCCGCAGTCACCGCTACCCGCGTTTCCGAATGATCCAGCGCCGCGAGCGCATCGCGAGTGCCAGCATCGTCGGCGCGACATTCGAGCGCCAGCGCACCCTGCCCGACAGCAGAAAGCATTATATCCGGCGCGAGAACCTCCGTGATTCTGCCGCTCAATCCCAGCCGGTCAATTCCCGCTTTTGCCAGCACAATCGCATCCAGTTCGTCCGCATCCAGCTTGCGCAAACGCGTATCCACATTGCCGCGCAATTCAATGATCCGCAAGTCGCCGCGCCGGTAACGCAATTGCGATTGCCTCCGCAAACTGCTCGTGC
The DNA here is from genome assembly GCA_035763605.1 of Candidatus Acidiferrales bacterium. Classification (GTDB taxonomy): domain Bacteria; phylum Acidobacteriota; class Terriglobia; order Acidiferrales; family UBA7541; genus DAHUXN01. The sequence continues at coordinate 4,775 of DASUAV010000158.1, read as the reverse complement.
CCACGCGCGCTCCCCGTGGCAATTCCGAAAGTTTCTTCCCGGAACGCGAAATCAAAACATCTCGCGGGTCCTCGCGCTTCGTAATCGCGGGAAAGACAAGGCCCCGCGGAGTTTCCGTAGGCACGTCTTTCAAACTATGCACCGCCAAATCCACGCGCCCGGCGAGCAGCGCATCTTCGATCTCTTTTATGAAAATTCCCTTCCCGCCCACATCCGGAATGGCCGCCGACGCAAACTGATCCCCCGCAGTCTTGATGATGACCAACTCCGATTCGACGCTGCATTCCTGCAACAGCCGCTCGCGAACATGCTCCGCCTGCCACAGCGCCAGTTTGCTGCCGCGCGTTCCAATGCGCAGCTTCAACGCTTCTCCTTATCGCCTGCATCATCGAGCCCAAAAAGCTCGCGCAGCGCCGCCAGCCCTTCCACCGGCCTGCGCAATTTGCGCTGCTCGCGCAATCGCTTCTCCGGAAGCTGCACAATGCGATCAATCAATTCCCTCGTGACTCGCTCTAAATGTTGGCGTTCCGCCAAAGCATTGCCCGCGCCGTTCGCTTCCGCCGCATGTGCAGCCAGCAACGCTTCGCCCTCCGCATTCAGCCGCGCTCGCAGCGCCTCGACCAAACCCGCCCCCTCCAGACTCGTTTGCCAAGCGAGAAATTTTTCCACATGCTCGTCCACAATCGCATCCGCGCGCGGAATTTCCGATTCTCGCGCTTTGCGATTCTGTTCGACGATTTCGCCGAGATGGTCAATGTTGAACAGGTACGCGTTGTAAATGCCCTCCGCCTGCGCCTCCACGTTCCGCGGCACGCCCAAATCAATTACGCAAACGGCGCGTCCCGCGCGCGCCAGCATCGCGCGTTCCAGCATCGCCCGCGTAAGCACCGGCTCGTTCCCCGAAACGGAAGTCACAAGAATGTCGGGCTGCTCGAGCGATTTCTCGAGCGCCGCCCATTCCGCGGCCACTCCGCCCATGCGCAAAGCCAATTCCTGCGCGCGCGCAAACGAACGGTTTACCACGCGCAATTCGCCAATGCCGCGCAAGCGCAAATGCTCCACCACCTGCTCGGCCACTGCTCCTGCGCCGACAATCACCGCGCGCCGCTTCTTCAAGTCGCCAAAAATCCGCTCCGCGAGCTTCACTCCGGCGAACGCCACTGACATTGGCCGCGAGCCAATCTCCGTCTCCGAGCGCACTCGCTTGCCCACTTCCAGCGCGCCCTGAAACAACCGGTTCAGCACTGGTCCTGTCGAGCCGTTTCCCAGCGCGCGATTGTAAGCCTCGCGTACCTGCCCCAGAATTTCCGCCTCTCCAAGCAGCATCGAATCCAACCCCGATGCCACGCGGAACAAATGCCGCGCAGCCTGCCTTCCAACGTGCTGATAAACGCGCCCGTCCAGCTCATCAAGCGCAATCTTATGGAATTCACCGAAGTAAGACATAAGCGCCTGCGGCAGCCCTTCGCTCGATTCGGCGGAGACTCCATATAGTTCACTCCGATTGCACGTCGAGACAACCACCGCTTCTTCGATGATTCCCGACCGCCGCAGCTCGCTTGCTGCTTCAAGGGCCTGCTCTGGCGTGAAAGCAACGCGCTCCCGCAGTTCCACCGGCGCGCTCACGTGATTGCAGCCGATAAGCGCCACTTCCACGCGCCCCGGCGCGCCGCTTTCCGCGCGGTTGCTGGCGGAATTTTCGATTCGGTCAGTCGGCATCATCAGTCCGCATCAGAAGAACCGGTGAAAATTCGTGAAATAAAGATTCACAACCGTATAGCTGAACAGCACAATCACGAAGTTGCACGCGCACACCGTTGCCGCGCGCGCCCCTCGCCATGCCGGAGCGCGTACAATCACCAGATAAATGGCGTACACCGCGAGCACCAGCAGCGTAAACAGCACTTTGGGATCAGCCATCGCGAAATGCCCGGTGAGCCTATGTTCCCAAACGAATCCCAGACTCGTGCCCACGATGAGCGCCGTCAGCCCAATCCACACGCTCGAACGGCTCATCCGCTCCAGCACATCCAGCGCCGGGAAACGCCAAAACGCCAGCCCCGGCCGGCCGCGCCGCAAAATCCGGTTCTGGATCAAATAAATCAGGCTCAGCAGGAACGAAATTGCGAAGGACGCATACGCCAGTATCCCAACGGTAATGTGCAGCGCGAAAAGCGCGCCATTAGCAGCCGGCTCATGCGGCTGGGAAGATGGCGCCACCTCCATCGCCACGACCAGCCAGAAAATTACGAATGGAACCACCAGCGAGCCCACCGCCCGCTTGCGATGAAAAACCTCCAAACCAAGATAAGTCAGCGCCAGAAGCCAGGAGAAGAGGGACATCGAGCCGTAAAGATCGTCGTAAGGAATGGCGTGAATAATCCGCGAGCGTTCCAGCAGCGCATAATAATGCGCCACGAGTCCGGAAATCAGCAGAAGTGTGGCCAGTCGCCCGCTCCATGCGCGCTCGTGGTACAAATTGAGCACGTAAAAAGCGAAGCTCGCCACGTATAAGCACAGCGCGAGAACGTCCAGCCAGTTGGTCATTCGAGCCGCATTCGCAGAAAACCCATAAAAAAACGCACACGCGAAACGCGCGCCCGCCGTGTGCGGATATCTTGTAAGTCTAACTCTGATTACGTGGAGCTACAACGCGGAGAGCCATACGAAACAGCTCTGAAGCTCATCACGCAGGCGCGTTAGCCGGCGCTGCCGTAATTCTTCTTGAGGATAGCCCCCAATATCAGCAGGAATGCAATTAGCCTAACGACGTAAATCCACGGACTTCCCTCGTTGCTGTGCGTGGCAAAAAGCAGCGCTACACGGTTGCCGAATTCGATCAGGAAGGCAATCGCAAACGCCAAAAACAGCGTATCGCGCGTGTGTCGCCAGAATTTGAGAAAGAACACGCCGGCGACCAGCGAAGTCGTCGCGATTACTCCTAGCAAAAAGCTCTCGATGGCAGGAATCATTCGCCTTCCCAAATCAAACCATACATCAGCAAAAGCATGGCTACCGCCGCCGAACTGAGTCGCAGCAGATAAAGGTCCACATTCGGCAGCATCACAAGATCGAGAAACACAAAAAAATTCGATAGCGCCAGCCCCAGAAAACACAGCCCGCTCCAGAGCAGCAAGCGTTTCCTTGCACGCGAGTAGCCGCGCATCAGCAAGATCCCGCAGGCCAGCGTCACTAAAAATCCGAGAATGTAAACGGCCGCAGCCATATCAGTCTTTACCCGGTTCCTTCTCTTTCGTAAAACGGAACGCCCGAGCAAACTCGCGCACTGCCGATGGCGCTTTCCCGTGAATCATCCGCGAAATGCGCACCAGCTCCCTCCGGTAGATTTCGTCCACCGACCTCATCAGCGTCTCTGTTTCGTCCGATTGGGCGATATAGCTGTAGCGTTCTGGCTCGGCCTGCGTCGCGATCAGACCTCGCCGCGCCAGCTCCTGCATGATTCTTTGCGCTAGGTCTGGAGGAACATACAATGCTTTTGCCATTTCATCCACTGGCCATTGCTTTGGACGCGTATTCCACAGCAACAGCAGCGCCTCCAGATGAGGCACAGAATCAATCTCATTCAGGATGAATTGATCTACGGCTTTGCGGACCCACTCCTCACTCATCGCGACCGGCAAACTCCAGGGTATTTGCGAACTAAACTGAGAGAACGCAAATTTTAACTCGTTTTGCGGGCAGGCGAGCCGCAAATATGCGCAAAAAATCCGCCTCTGCTAGAATAGCTGGGAACAATTTTCATGCAGGCTCCCAAAAACACTTCCGCGAAAAAGCAGATTTTCCTTCGCGCCGCTCGCGGCGAAGAGCCCGACCGCATTCCTGTCTGGATGATGCGCCAGGCCGGACGTTATCTTCCCGGCTACCGTAAACTGCGCGAGAAATATTCTTTTCTGGAAGCAGCCAAGACTCCTGAGCTTGCCGCGCAAATCTCTCTCGAGCCATACGAATTGTTCGACGTGGATGCCGTCATCGTTTTCTCCGACATTCTCGTCGTCGCCGAAGCCATGGGCGTGCCTCTCGAAATCAACGATGATGGCCCGCGCCTCGGAAGTATCATCGCCGACGAGAACTCCGTGAACTCCTTGCGCGATTTTGATCCCTTGCGCGAAACAAAATTTCTCGCTGACGCCATTCGCGCCATCGTCCACGCAGTCGGCCCCGATGTTCCCGTGCTGGGATTCGCCGCCGCTCCCTGGACGCTCGCCTGCTATCTCGTCGAAGGCCGCACCCGCGGCGAATTGCCGAACATCAAGCGCATGATGTACTCCGCGCCCGCCCTGCTTCACGCGCTGCTCGAAAAAATCGCCGGACTCACCGCGCGCTACCTCAAAATGCAGCTCGATGCCGGCGCAGCCGCTGTACAAATCTTCGACACCTGGGCGGGCGAGCTTTCCGCGCACGATTACGAAGTCTTCGAGCTGCGCGCCACGCAAAAACTCATCAGCGAAATTCATGCCGGCGACGCGCCTGTAATTGTGTACGCAAAAAATGGCGCGCACCTGCTATCCGCACTTGCCCGAACCGGAGGAAACGTCCTGAGCGTGGACTGGCGCACCGATCTCGCCGAAGCCCGCGCCAAGCTCGGCACGCGAGTGGCGCTCCAGGGCAACGTGGATCCCGCCGTTCTATTAAACTCGGAGGAACAAATTCAATACGCCGTCCGCGAAGCCATCGTGAAAACCGGCGGCATTGGCCACATCCTGAATCTCGGCCACGGAATCCTGCCGCAAACGCCTGTCGAGAACGCAAAAGCA